>CALGEH010000277.1 GCA_937881735.1 uncultured Shimia sp. | reverse complement strand
AAATCGCGGATAGCGAAGCCTTCAAGATGCCCGCGACGATTGATGATCCGGCGATCTTGGATGAAATCCGCAGCGCGCTGCAAACCATCGGTTATGCGAAATAGAAAAAGGCGGCCCACGTAATCAGGGGCCGCCCATTCAGCCGTCACATCTTGGCGGCCATCTCATCTACTTTTTTCTCGGCTTCGTCTTTGGCGATGCCGTAGCGCTCCTGCACCTTGCCGACGAGCTGTTCACGTTTGCCTTCGGCTTGCGCCACATCGTCGTCGGTCAACTCACCTAAATGCTCACGCACATTGCCTGTGAGTTGTTTCCAGTTGCCTTGGATTTTGTCCCAGTTCATGTCGGACCTCCTGTGGGCTGCGGTCAGTTGCGGGCCTCTAGGACCCTTCTCCCAACTCAACGCACAACCACCGGAGAGGTTCCCTGCAGACCCAAATCAGACAAATTGCTCGCGCAAGAGCCGCTCCTCCAGCCCATGGCCGGGATCAAAGAGAATCCGGTGCGCGATGCTGGGTTCCGAGGCGACCTCGACCCAGAGCACATCCTCCACCCACAGGCTATCGGCCACCGCATTGACTGGTCGTTTGCCCGGATCAACCGTGTCGAACCGCACCGTCGCCGATTTGGGCAACAAGGCCCCGCGCCAGCGCCGGGGCCGAAACGCCGCCACCGCCGTCAGCGCCAGAACATCCGAACCAATCGGCAAGATCGGCCCATGCGCGCTGTAATTATAGGCCGTGGACCCCGCAGGAGTGGCCACGAGCGCGCCGTCACAGACCAACTCCTCCAGCCGCAAATGCCCATCGACACTGATCTTGAGCTGCGCCGCCTGAGGGCCCGCGCGCAGGAGCGACACCTCGTTGATCGCCAGCGCCCGGTGGGTCTGGCCGCTGACACATTCCGCACGCATCACCAGAGGGTTCAACACCTCTTCCGCCGCCGCAGCCAAACGATCCAGCAGATCGCTCTCGCTGTATTCATTCATCAAAAAACCGACCGTGCCCCGGTTCATCCCGTACACTGGCACGTCGAGATCCTGAGTCTGGTGCAGCGTGTGCAGCATAAATCCGTCGCCCCCCAAGGCCACGACAACATCCGCCTCCGCCTCTGGAACAGCCCCAAACCGCGTGGCAAGAGCCGCCCGTGCGATCTGCGCGGTCGGCGCATCGCTGGCCACGAAGGCGATCTTTTGTATCATTCCGTGCCGCCCATCTTGGATTTGCGCAATTTCACCCTGATCGAAACACAGTTTCGCACCATGTGCCAGCACTGCCGCATCGTGACCTTGAATTGTCGATTTATCGGGTTCCATTTGTACAAGGTTTCCGATACGAAATCCGCAACTGTTACCGCCAACATGGAGAATCTCCTCATGAACAAGCAGAACACTCTGAAAGCCGACACCGGCTTTTTCACCGAATCTCTGGCCACACGCGATCCGGAGCTTCACGCCTCGATCACCTCCGAACTGGGCCGCCAGCGCGACGAGATCGAGCTGATCGCGTCGGAGAACATCGTCTCGGCCGCCGTGATGGAAGCTCAAGGCTCCGTCATGACCAACAAATACGCCGAAGGCTATCCGGGCCGCCGCTACTATGGCGGATGCCAATATGTCGACGTGGCCGAAACCCTCGCAATCGACCGCGCGAAAGAGCTTTTCGGCTGTGGCTTCGCCAACGTGCAGCCCAACTCGGGCAGCCAAGCCAACCAAGCTGTGTTCCTTGCTCTGCTCAAGCCCGGCGACACCATCCTCGGAATGAGCCTTGACGCAGGCGGGCACCTCACCCACGGTGCGGCCCCCAACCAATCGGGCAAGTGGTTCAACGCTGTGCAATACGGCGTGAAGCGTGACACGCTGGACGTGGACTACGATCAGATGGAAGCGCTGGCACTTGAGCATAAGCCACAGATGATCATCGCCGGCGGCTCGGCCATCCCGCGCCAGCTAGACTTCGCCCGCATCCGCGAGATTGCCGACAAGGTTGGTGCTTGGGTACTGGCCGACGTTGCGCATTTCGCAGGTCTGATCGCGGCGGGCGAATACCCTTCGCCCTTCCCGCACGCTCACGCGGCCACGACGACCACGCACAAAACCCTGCGCGGCCCACGCGGTGGTATGATCCTCACCGATGACGAGGCGCTGGCCAAGAAGTTCAACTCGGCCATCTTCCCCGGCATCCAAGGCGGCCCGCTGATGCATGTCATCGCAGGCAAGGCCGTGGCGTTTGGCGAAGCGCTCCGCCCTGAGTTCAAGACATACATCAAGAACGTGCGCTCCAACGCCGTTGTTCTGGCCGATACGCTGATTGCGGGCGGGCTGGATATCGTCACGGGCGGCACCGACACGCATGTCATGCTCGTCGATCTGCGCCCCAAGAAGGTGACCGGCAACATCGCAGACGCCGCCCTTGGCCGCGCACATATCACCTGCAACAAGAACGGCGTGCCCTTTGACCCCGAAAAGCCCACAGTCACCAGCGGCCTGCGCCTCGGCACACCCGCCGGGACGACACGCGGCTTCGGCCCAGCCGAGTTCGAGCAGATCGGCAAATGGATCGTTGAGGTCGTCGACGGCCTTGCGGCCAACGGCGCCGACGGGAACGAGGCTGTTGAGGCCAAAGTGCGCGGCGAAGTCGCCGAAATGTGCGCGCGCTTCCCACTCTATCCAAACCTCTGATATTGAGGTCAGAACATGCAAACGGCGCTCCTAACGGGGCGCCGTTTGGCGTTCAGATATACCCCCGCCAGACCAAGAACACGACCAAAGCGGCCACCGCCAGCAGCAGGTTGAACACCAGCCCCCCAGCCACGCCCAAAAGCGCCCCGCGCCGCCGATCCTTGGGATCAATCTGCCCAAGCGCCGCCCGCATCTCCGCCGCATCCGCGCGCAAGGCCACGCCGTCCACAAGCCGTCGCAGCTTGGGGTGCGTCACCAAATCCTCTGCCCCGCCGCGCGCGCAGGCGCAGGCAACATGCGACCTCCCCGTCGAA
>CALGEH010000276.1 GCA_937881735.1 uncultured Shimia sp. | reverse complement strand
GGTTGTGGCACAATCTCAAGTATAGGGCTCAAACAGACCGGCACATCCCCAAATTTCGCACGCAGTTGCGCCTCAAACCGTGTGCCGCCCGGTTCGGGCCGAGTGATAAGGATCGTGTGTGCCATGACCGCTCCGCAGTTGTTTGCACCGCCCTGCGGTGTTACCTGCCTGAGGGCAATGGCGCAACGGGCAGGCCGATGAACGCATCGATAACAGTGCTGGGGATCGAGAGCAGTTGTGATGACACGGCGGCGGCTGTCATCCGTGTGAGTACCGGCACCTGCGAAATCCTGTCCAACGTGGTCGAGGGTCAGGCACGGTTGCACGCACCCTTTGGCGGCGTGGTTCCCGAAATTGCTGCCCGCGCCCATGCGGAAAAGCTCGACATTTGCGTGACCCGCGCGCTGTGCGATGCGGGGGTGAGCCTCCTCCAGCTTGATTGCATCGCCGTCACCGCCGGGCCGGGTCTCATCGGGGGTGTCATGTCGGGCGTCATGTGCGCCAAGGGCATCGCCGCCGGGGCCGGGCTGCCGCTCATTGGGGTGAACCATCTGGCAGGCCACGCGCTGACCCCACGTCTCACCGATAACGTGCCCTACCCCTATCTCATGCTGCTTGTGTCGGGCGGGCATTGCCAATTCCTGCGCGTGGACGGACCCGAGGATTACACCCGCCTCGGCGGCACGATCGACGACGCGCCGGGCGAGGCGTTTGACAAGACCGCGCGATTGCTGGCCCTGCCCCAACCCGGCGGTCCAGCAGTGGAGGCCGAGGCCAAACGCGGCGACTCCACGCGCTTCGCTTTTCCGCGCCCCCTAATGGACCGCCCTGGGTGCGACATGTCCTTCTCCGGGCTGAAAACGGCGGTCCTACGCGCCCGTGATGCGGTGATGCCCGAGGGCACCCTGAAAGCCTCCGACCGCGCCGATCTTTGCGCCGGGTTTCAGGCAGCCATGCGCGACGTGCTGGCCGAGAAGACCCGCCGCGCATTGGTGATGTGCCCGGATATCAACGCGCTTGCCGTCGCAGGGGGTGTTGCGGCGAACGCCACCTTGCGGGACGGATTGCAAAGCGTGGCGCAGGAGGCGGGCGTGCCCTTTGTGGCCCCACCTTTGGCGCTTTGCACGGACAATGCAGCGATGATCGCCTATGCAGGGGCCGAACTATATGCGCTGGGGCGGCGCGATGACATGACACTCATGGCACGCCCCCGCTGGCCACTGGACGCGACAAGCCCCGCCATGCTTGGCTCGGGCAAGAAGGGAGCGAAGGCATGATCACCGTCTTGGGCGCAGGCGCGTTCGGCACCGGAATAGCGATTGCGCTGGCCGCAAAAGGTCCCGTGGCACTCCGCCCGCGCACAGCAGCGCAGGCAGAGGCACTTGCCCACGCGCGAAAAAACATCGCCCGCCTGCCCGGCGCGCCCTTCCCCGATGCGCTCGAAATCCACGCTCCTGACAGCACTTTCCCCGAAGGGCCCATTCTTCTCACTGTGCCGATGCAACAGCTGCGCCCGGTGCTGGACACGCATGGCGCGGCATTGGCGCGCCGCACGCTTGTCGCCTGCTGCAAAGGGGTGGAGCTGAGCACACTGCGGGGCCCCGCCTCCGTAATCACGCAAGTTCTGCCCGAAGCCACAGCCGCGATCCTCAGTGGCCCGGGATTTGCCGCAGATATTGCGGCCGGCCTGCCTACGGCCATGACGCTGGCCTGCACTGATGCTCAGATCGGCCGGGCCTTGTGCGAGGCGCTGAGCACCCCGAGCCTACGCCTTTACGGCAGCACGGACACCGCCGGGGTGGAACTTGGCGGCGCGCTCAAAAATGTCATCGCCATTGCCTGCGGTGCCGTGATGGGTGCGGGGCTGGGCGAGAGCGCGCGGGCCGCCTTGATGACGCGCGGATATGCCGAAATGCAGCGCATGGCGTTGGCCCTTGGTGCGCGGCCCGAGACTTTGGCGGGTCTTTCCGGCTTCGGGGACCTCGCACTGACCTGCACGTCAGAGCAATCGCGCAACCTGCGATACGGCATCAGCCTGGGCAAAGGGGCCGCTTTCGACCCGTCCATCACAGTCGAAGGGGCCGCGACCGCACGCGCCGTGGCCAAACGCGCCGAGGATCTTGCTCTCGACATGCCCATCAGCCTCGCCACTGCTGCACTCGTCACCGGACAATTGCGCGTGGGCGAGGCGATGGATATGCTGCTCTCTAGACCATTGAAGGAAGACGAATGTTGATCGCTCTCATCGCACGGGACAAGCCCGGCGCCTTGCAAATCCGGCTCGATACACGCGCCGATCATGTGGCCTATCTGAAATCCAGCAACGCGGTAAGCCAAGCTGGGCCGCTTCTTGATGCAGCGGGCGAAATGTGCGGCTCTCTCGTGGTGCTGGACGTGGCAGATATGGCCGAGGCCGAGGCCTGGGCCGCCGCCGATCCTTATGCCCATGCCGGTCTTTTCGCCTCCGTGGAACTCATCGCCTGGAACAAGGTGATCTGAGCGCATGGCCCATTGGCTCTTCAAATCCGAGCCCAGCGCATGGAGCTGGCAGGACCAGAGAAACAAGGGCGCTGCGGGCGAGGAATGGGACGGCGTGCGCAACTACCAAGCGCGCAATTTCATGCGGCAGATGGTGGTCGGCGAACGTGGGTTTTTCTATCATAGTCAGGCCGAGAAGGCGATTGTTGGCACCGTTGAAATCATACGCGCGGCCCATCCCGACAGCACCGACGGGACCGGCAAATGGGACTGCGTGGACATCATGGCGCTCCAAACCGCGCAGCACCCCGTGACACTCGCCGAGATCAAAGCAGACCCGCGTCTCGCCGACATGGCACTCGTCAAAAGCCCGCGCCTGTCGGTGCAGCCTGTGGGCGATGCGGAATGGGCGATCCTGTGCGAGATGGCGGGGCTGAAGGCCGAGTAACCCGTTTGAGCAAATGAGTTTCATGCAGCGTAGAGGGACAAGACAATGACCACCAAACTGCACATCTCATCTCGTGAGGGGCCCTGAGCCATGGGGGACCTGATGCAATGGCTGGAGGCGCTCAGCTATGTGGTGACGATCCTCGGTTTTCCCGCAGCGATCTGGATTATCTTCCGCGAAGAGCGGATGCGCCGCAAGAATGAGGAAAGCGAGCTGCACCGCGAACTCTCTGAAGAATACGACACATTCCTGCGCATGGTGATGGACAACGCCGATCTTCTCTTGATGAGTCGCACGATCCCGCCCCCTTTCAGCGAGGAGCAGCGCGAGCGCACAGATATCATCTTTCGCATGCTCGTCTCGCTCTTTGAGAAGGCATATATCATCCTCTATGACGATGCGATGGACAAGGATGCGCGGCGGCGATGGTCCTCTTGGGAAGATGATATGGTCGATTGGTGCGCGCGGGCCGATTTCCGCGCCCTTCTGCCCGATCTCTTGGAGGGCGAAGATGACGCGTTCAGTGCCTATATTCAAAGCCTTGCAGATAAGGCCGCCGCAAAAGCCGCTTGAAACCTGAGCCTGAAAAAACGAAGGGTCCCAGCCATCAAGCCAGAACCCTTCGCCACCCCACGTGCTCCCAAAGCACCACACGTGTTCAACAAATATTAGGTTCCGGCCATCCTGACCCGACAGGATTATGGATAGCCCAGAACGCCCCACGGCTCAACCAAATGATAGGGAAAGTCTGAAAAACCTGCCGGTTTCCGTGTGATGTGGTAGGCTGCGGGCA
>CALGEH010000275.1 GCA_937881735.1 uncultured Shimia sp. | reverse complement strand
CGTCGATGCCCGCTATCGCGGGGGGGAGTCGTTGCTGCACCTGTGGCAGGGGCTTGCGAAATATGTGGCAGAGCACCGGATTGAGGTGCTCTTTGGCGTCGCAAGCTTTCACGGCACGGACCCGGCGGCGCTTGCGGCACCCTTGTCGCTTCTGCATCACAAATACCTCGCCCCCGAGGGTCTGCGCCCAAAGGCCCGGCCCGAGGGGTATGCTGCGATGGATTTGATTGACGCAGATACGCTTGATCGCCGCGCGGCGATGTTAAAGCTGCCGGCGCTGATCAAGGCCTATCTCCGGGTGGGGGGGTGCGTGGGTGACGGGGCTTTCGTCGATCATGCCTTCAACACCACCGATGTATGCCTTGTGATGGACACTGAACGCCTCAGTGCAGGGCATAAAGAGAAATACTTCAAAGGGCTTATGGTATGAGCTTCACCTGGTCGCCGGAGGAGGCGCCGGTCGCGGCACCCTTGGGCGTGGCGGGCTCGGCCCGGGCCAGCTTGCGTGGCTTGGTGCTGTTGGTCGTGGTGTTGAGTGGCCTGATGCTTTTGCTGCTGATCCGGCTTTTTGAGCGCCCGCTTTACGGCTTGCGAAGGCCGATGAGCCCGGTGATCACGGTCTGTGTCTGCCGCATTGCGCTGCGTGTTCTGCGCCTGCGCCATGAGGTGATGGGCCAGCCCATGCCGCATGCAGGAGCTGTGGTGGCTAACCATGCATCTTGGCTGGATATTTTCGTTCTGAATGCCGCCAAGCGAATTTATTTCGTGTCAAAGGCCGAGGTGGCCGGATGGCCCGGTATCGGCGCGTTGGCACGCGCCACGGGCACGGTATTTATCGCGCGCGACCGCGCTCAGGCCAAGGCGCAGACGGCGCTTTTCGAGGCGCGGCTTACGGCGGGGCATAAGCTTTTGTTTTTCCCCGAAGGCACTTCAACGGACGGGATGCGGGTTTTACCTTTTAAAACAACGCTTTTTCAGGCGTTCTTCAGTCCTGAATTGCACGATTCCCTCCATATCCAACCCGTCACGGTGATCTACACGGCCCCGCGAGATGCGGATGCGCGGTTCTACGGCTGGTGGGGCGATATGGAGTTTGGCGGGCATTTTCTGAAGGTTTTGGCCGCACGCGGACCGGGTGCGGTCACGGTGATCTATCACGCGCCTGTCGCCGTGCGGGACTGGGGGAGCCGCAAGGCGCTCGCCGCGCATCTGGAGGCGCAGGTGCGAGCGGGCATGCCGCCCGACAGACGCGCTTCGGCCTAACCTGCCGCCGTCATTAGCTTTGAGAGGGCAGCGGCAGGATCATCCGCACCCCAAATCTCGTCCCCGATACCAAAGAAATCAGTTGCTGTGCAAAGGGTTCGGATCACATCTTCATCCAAAGCGCCCTCGGCCACGACTGGCACTTCGATCATCTCGGACCACCATGTGAAAAGCTCCGCCTCGGCGCGTGCGCCATCGCCAAGGGCCGAAACCCCCGCCGGGCCAAAGGCCACGTAATCCGCACCTGCCTCACCGGCGCTGATCCCCTCATGGCGCGATTGGGCGCAGTAGCTGCCGACGATCGCATCAGGGCCGAGGGCTGTGCGCGCCTTGCGGACCGAGCGCGCGCCATCGGTCAGATGCACACCGTCGAGGCCCAGACGTTCGGCCAGCGCGATATGCGTGTCGATGACCAGCGCCACATCTCGCGGCGTCGTGATCTCGCGGCAGGCATCGGCGGCGCGCGAAATCGTGTCCTCGTCGTGGCTCGCAAGCGCCAGACGCAGGCAGGCCACGTCATGGGAATCGAGCACCGAGGCCAGCTGCGCCGTGAAACGGCTCAGCTCAATCACGCTGGGAGAAATGAGGTAGAGTTGCGGCTGCTCTGCTTCGGCCATCTGAAGGCTCCTTTGGTCTTTCGCGGTCTATATCAAAGGGCTGGGGGCGGGCCAATCCCTCATGCGAGGGCTTTTCTTGGGCGCGCGCTGCGCGTATCAGGCGGCAAGCTCAGGAGACCGTCTCATGCCAACCGACACGCCCCAACCGGATTTCATCCTCGTGCGCCCTCAGATGGGCGAAAATATCGGTGCGGCCGCGCGGGCGATGTGGAATTTCGGGCTGGACCGGATGCGCATCGTGGCGCCGCGTGATGGCTGGCCCAACCCCAGCGCGGTTGCCATGGCGAGCGGGGCCGGGCGTCTTCTGGATGAGGCGATGCTGAGCGCGGATGTGGCCGAAGCCGTGCGCGATGCCACATATGTCTATGCCACAACGGCGCGCCCGCGCGAGATGACCAAGCCCGTGTTCTCACCCGAGGATGCGATGCAGGACGCAGCGCGGCGGATTGCCGAAGGGCAGCGGGTGGCGGTGCTCTTTGGGCCGGAGCGGGCGGGGCTGGAGAATGCGGATGTGGCGCTCGCCAATGCGATCATCACAGTGCCGGTGAACCCTGAGTTTCCGTCTCTCAACCTTGCGCAATGCGTCCTGCTGACGGGGTATGAGTGGCGTCGCGCGACTGAGGCCGTGGCAGAACCCGAGACGCGGATGGACAATACCGATTGGGCCGCACATGCGGATGTCGAAGCACTGGCGCAGCATTACGAGACGCGCATGGAGGAGGCGGGATTTTTCTATCCTGAGCACAAGGCCCCCGCCATGCGCCAGACCTTGCGCAATTTCTGGTCCCGCATGCCCTTGACCGAAGCCGACACCCGGCTTTTGCATGGCATCATGCGGCAGATGGTCCGCTGGAAGAACCGCAGCGACTAAGCCGCCTTGAAGGGGGGCGGAGCGCGCTCTATTGTCCGGGCCAAGGCGGCGTGAGGCCGCGTGACGGAGGCCCCTGAATGAGCAAGAAACGCAGCATATTCGAAGAGGTAGGCACTGCCGCGCCAGAGCCTGCGACCGCGACCCCTCAGGGCGGGATGATCGACGCAGGAAAACGCGGTGCGCGCGCAGGGGTTCGGGTCTGGCTGATCGTGCTTTTCGCGCTGGTGTTGGTGATGATCACCGTGGGTGGGCTGACAAGACTTACCGATAGTGGCCTGTCGATCACCGAGTGGCGGCCGCTGACGGGCGCGATCCCGCCTCTCAACGCCGCTGATTGGGCGGCGGAATTCGCGCTCTATCAGGCAATCCCGGAATTTCAGTTGCAAAACAGCTGGATGACGCTTGCGGATTTCAAGGTGATCTATTGGTGGGAGTGGGGCCACAGGCAGCTTGGCCGGGTGAGCGGTCTTGTCTGGGTCATCGGGTTTTTTGGATTTTTGGCGGCGCGGAAGATCCCTGTCGGCTGGACGGGGCGGCTTTTTCTGTTGGGCGTGTTGGGCGGAATACAGGGCGCCGTCGGCTGGTGGATGGTTTATTCGGGCCTCTCGGATGGGCGGCTTGATGTGGCGTCTTACCGCCTCGCCACGCATCTGGGGCTGGCGTTCATCATCCTCGGCGTGATCACGTGGTTCATCCTGCAACTGAGCCGCGAGGAGCGCGAACTGATGCAGACCCGTCGCAACCGCGAGACGAAGCTATTCGGCCTCTCCACCGGCTGGCTGCATTTCACCTTCTTGCAAATCCTGATCGGCGCGTTGGTCGCGGGCATTGATGCGGGGCGCAATTACACTGATTGGCCGCTCATGGCGGGTGGCTTTTTCCCGCCGGATATGTTCGCGCTGGAGCCGTGGTGGCGCAACTTTTTCGAGGATGACGGGCTGGTGCAATTCATCCACCGGATGAGCGGGTACCTCTTGCTTATCTTCTCCGTCGTCGTCTGGCGCCGGGGCCGCAAGAGCGCCAATGCAGCCACCCGTGCGGCCTTCACGGCGGCGTTCATCGCCATGATCGCGCAGGTCGCCCTCGGCATCTACACGGTCGTCATGGGCGCGCCGTGGAATATCGCCATCTTACATCAGTTTCTCGCCGTCGTGGTGTGGTGCCTGATCCTGCGGGCGCGGTTCCACGCGGGCTACCCGCCGCCACAATCCGTGCGCGGCACTAAGAGAGAGGCCAGGGCATGAGCAACTATGACACGTTGATGGCGTATCAGCGCGAGACAGAAGCGCTGTCTCAGGTGGCCGGGCGGCTCAGCTGGGATCAGGAGACGATGATGCCGCGCGGGGCCGCGCCGCAACGGGCAGAGGAAAGCGGGGCGATGCAATCGGTGCTCCATGCGCGCCGCACCGATCCGCGCGTGGCCGAGTGGCTGGATGCGGCTGAGGGTGAGGCGCTGAGCCAAGCGGGCGAGGCGCAGCTGCGCCATATCCGCCGGGGGCTGGAGCGGGCGCAAAAAGTGCCAGCCGATCTCGCCGCGCGGATCGCCCGCAAGACGGCCCTTGCCCAAGGCATCTGGGCCGAGGCGCGCAGCGAAGAGGACCCGGCGTCTTTCCTGCCTACGCTGGAGGAGGTCGTGGCGCTGCGCCGCGAAGAGGCAAGCGCGCTGGCCGCGGGCGGCGATGCTTACGACGCACTTCTGGATGATTACGAGCCGGGGGCGAAGGCTGCCGAGCTTGAGGCGATGTTCAGTGCAATGCGCCCCGATCTGGTGGCGTTGCGCGAGGCGGCACTGGCGGGGCCCAAGCCTCCCAGCGTCACGGGAAAGTTCCAGCCGCAGGCGCAGATGAAGCTCGCGCGGATGCTGGCCAAGACCTTCGGGTATGACATGACGCGCGGGCGGCTCGACAAGGCGGTGCACCCGTTCTCCTCAGGCTCGGG
>CALGEH010000274.1 GCA_937881735.1 uncultured Shimia sp. | reverse complement strand
GTGATTTCTTCGATAAAATGGCAGGTCAGTGGCGCGAGGATCAGACCCGCTGTCTGCGCGACATCGAGCGGCACCAGGAGGCCGAGCAGTCCTACATGGACGAAGGCGTGCGGATTCTCGAACTCGCCCGCAGTGCGCAGGCGCTGTTCGAACGTCAGCCCGCCCGCGAAAAGCGTCGCCTCCTCAACTTCGTACTTTCGAACTGCTCTTGGGAGGATGGTGAGGTGGTCGCCACCTTCCGCCAACCCTTTGATCTCTTGGCGGAAACTACGGCCATTGCCGCCCGCTCAAGTGCGGGAAGCAGCGCCGATTCCTCGAAAAAGAAGATTTGGCTGGGATGGTAGGATTCGAACCTACGGTACACTGTACCAAAAACAGTTGCCTTACCACTTGGCTACATCCCAACTGTGCGCCGTTAGATAGTCCGCAAGCGGCAGGGGTGCAAGCCCGGTTTTCAAAAAACTGCCCTAGGTCAAATGGCTCCCGGCGACCACGCTGAGGTCGCGTGCTCAGTCCACGGTCTCGCCCGGTGCGACGCCCCACAGATGCTGTTTTTCAACCCATCCATTATGGGTCGCGGCGCGCAGGCGGCACCATGTCTCGCCGCATTCCTCGATGCGGGCAACCACGCCCAGTTCAAGCTGGGCCACGGTCAGGGCATCGGACTGTGGCCGCGCGCGCATCTCGAGCATATCGGTCTCCACGATCACCGTGCGCACGCCGGACAAAAGCGTGTAGTGCATCCATCCGCCTGCGCCGTCACGGTCCTGAACACGGCGCCAGTGGCCATGTTCGGCGGTGATGAGCAAGGGAGTGTCGCGCCGCTTGAAGATCCAGTCGATCCGGTGCGTGCGCGACGGGCCTCGCCGCACGTTGCCTTCTGATGCCTTCATGGACACGTATCGCGGAATGGGCAGATTTGTCACCGAGCCACGCTCTTCGGCGGCAAGGCTTGGCAATTGCACCAGCAAAAGGGCCAGCGCCAACAGCGATATGGCGAAAGGTTTCATTGTTGAAAGTGCCCGTAACTTGCGCGGGGTTCTTGTGCCCCGTCCATTCATGCGCCACTCTGCCATCAAGAGAGGCAGTTGGAAAGCAGGAGGAGAGCCGAAGTGGCAAAGCAACGCCTGAGTGTTGTCGTAACGCGACGCTTGCCCGCACCGGTTGAGGCGCGTTTGTCTGAGCTGTTTGACGTGCGCCTGTCGGAGGATGATGCGCAGATGGACCGCACCGCGCTTGGTGCGGCGTTGCGCGAGGCCGACGTCGTGGTCTCCAGCCTTGGTGACCGAATTGATGCGGCGCTGATCGGGCAGGCGGGAGAGCGGCTCAAACTAATCGCGAATTACGGAGCTGGCGTGGATCATATCGACGTGTCAACGGCGCGTCAGCGGGGGATTTTGGTCTCCAACACGCCCGGTGTGTCGGCCGATGATACGGCTGATATGACGTTAGCGTTGATCCTTGCGGTCTTGCGGCGCATTCCCGAAGGGTTGGCCTTGATGCAGGAGGGCAAGTGGGACGGCTGGTCCCCCACGGCGCTTCTGGGTGGGCGTGTGTCCGGGCGGCGCCTTGGTATTCTCGGGCTTGGCCGGGTAGGGCAGGCGGTGGCACATCGCGCGCGCGCCTTCGGCATGGAAATCCACTATCACAACCGCAAGCGCCTGCGCCCCGAGACGGAAGAGGCGCTCGGTGCGCGCTATTGGGAGAGCCTTGATCAGATGGTTGCGCGCATGGATGTGATCAGCGTCAACTGCCCGCATACGCCTTCGACCTTCCATTTGATGAACGCGCGACGGCTGCGGCTGATGAAGCAAGACGCGGTGATCGTGAACACCTCGCGCGGGGAGGTCATTGACCAGAACGCGCTCACACGGATGCTGCGCTCGGGCGAGATCGCGGGCGCAGGGCTTGATGTTTATGAGCACGGGGCTGAGGCCAATCCGCGTCTGCGTGAATTGCGCAACGTGGTGCTCTTGCCTCATACGGCGTCGGCCACCCAAGAGGGACGTCTGGAAATGGGCGAGAAAGTATTGCTGAACATCAAAACATTTGACGATGGGCACCGCCCGCCTGATCTGGTTGTGCCGGCGATGCTCTAGCGTGGGGTTTTGGGGCGGTAGAGACGCGAATAAGGAGAGGGGCATGACGCGAGGTGTTGCGGCGTTGTTGGTGTGTATCTCCCTAGGGTTTGGGGCGGCGCCGGGGCTTGCGCAGCAGGCGGCGGATGAAGTCGCACCGGAGGTGCGCACGGAAAGCAAACCTGAGGTGCGCACGGAAAGCACGCCGGAGGCGGGTGCTGAAGCCTCAAGCGTGGTTCATTCACCGCCCTCCACCGCGCCTCCCGTCCGGGCCAAGGACTGGATGGTGGTGGCAGCCAACCCGCTGGCCTCGGAGGCGGGCGCGCGGGTTCTGGCGTCGGGCGGGACAGCTGCGGATGCGATGGTCGCGGTGCAGCTGGTCCTCGGGCTGGTGGAGCCGCAAAGCTCCGGCCTTGGTGGTGGGGCCTTCTTGGTCTGGTGGGATGCGGAGACACGCGCGCTGACCACGCTTGACGGGCGCGAGACCGCCCCCTTGGCCGCCACACCACGCCTGTTTCTCGATGCAGAAGGCGCGCCGCTGGAATTTTTTGATGCGGTGATCGGCGGGCGCTCTGTCGGGGTGCCGGGCACGCCAAAGCTTTTGGAGGAGGCGCATCGCCGCTGGGGTCGCGCGGAGTGGGGAGGGCTGTTCACCGAGGCGCTTTGGCACGCAGAGAAGGGCTTTGCGGTGTCCCCGCGCATGGCCTCATCGATCCGCCAGAACGTCGAAAGCCTCAGTCGCTATGCCGCGACCCGTGACTATTTCCTGCCTGGCGGTGCGCCGCTTGAGGTGGACCAAACCCTGACGAATCCGGCCTATGCCGCCACACTCAGGGCGTTCGCAAAGGACGGTGCCGCGCCCTTCTATACCGGTGATATTGCTCGGCAGATCGTGCAGACCGTGCAAACCGCCGATGGCAATCCGGGTCTTTTGAGCGCCGCAGACATGGCACTCTACACGGTCAAAGCGCGTCCAGCCATTTGCGCGTCTTACCGCGACCATGAGGTGTGCGGCATGGGCCCACCCTCGTCTGGCGCGATCAGCGTGGGGCAGACGTTGGGCTTTTTGGAGGGTTTTGACCTGGCCGCGATGGGGCCCAAAAGCCCTGAGGCATGGCGGCTCATTGGCGACGCCTCGCGCCTCGCCTTCGCCGACCGGGGCCGCTACATCGCCGATAGTGATTTCGTGCCCGTGCCCGTTCAGGGCCTTCTTGCGCAGGCCTATCTGCGCCAGCGTGCGGAGCTCTTGGACCGCGACACCGCGCTCGTAGAGGTGGAGCCCGGAGACCCGGAATTCGATCACGCGATGAACCTTGCGGATGATGACGGGCGCGAATTGCCCTCAACCTCGCATATTTCCATCGTGGACAGCTACGGCAACGCCTTGTCGATGACCACAACGATCGAGAACGCCTTTGGTGCGCGGCTTATGGCAGGGGGATTCTTGCTCAACAATGAGCTTACGGATTTCTCCTTTCGCAGCCACCGGGGCGGTGTGCCCATCGCCAACCGGGTGGAACCGGGCAAGCGGCCGCGCTCCTCCATGGCGCCCACCATTGTCCTCAAGGACGGCGTGCCGCGCCTGATCATCGGCAGCCCGGGTGGCAGTCGGATCATTCCTTACGTGGCCAAGACGATCATCGCTCATCTTGATTGGGGGCTCGATGTGCAGGCGGCCGTGTCTCTGCCGCATCTGGTCAACCGCTTCGGCACTTTCGATCTTGAGGCGGGCACTGTGGCCGAGGCTCTGGCGGACCCTCTCCGGGATATGGGCTTCACCGTGGATGTGCGCGATCTGAACTCGGGTTTGCATGCGATCGCGGTGCGAGACGGGCTGACCGGGGGCGCTGATCCACGCCGTGAGGGGTTAGCCTTGGGGCAGTAAAGGCCGCAAACCTGCCCCAAGGTGATCACAATCGCGCCCGGTTGCAGGGATATCCCTAGCCACAATTGTGTGAGCTTCAGGTGACCCCATGAACTATTTCGGCATTGGATTTGCGGCGATTGCGGCCCTCACGGTGGGCGCGCTCGACTATGCCGCGCATGCGCCCAAAGGGGAGGGTGCGACAAGTGGCTATCTCGACAGCATAGAGAGCCGGATCGGATCGCTTCTGGCCAAGGGGCTGGAGGATGCGCCCCCTGAAGCGCTGGCCAGCGCGCATCTGCCGCCCGCCCCCGAAGGCTGGGAAAGCCGCGCCTTTACCTTGGGCAAGACTGGCAAGCTCGCCCATGACGATATGGAGGAGATCGAGGAGGAGCTGCTCACATCCTTTGATGAAAGCCCGCTCTTCTCGGCGCTCAATGAGGGCGTGGCGACCAGCGAAAACGCCCGCGCTGCGCGCGAGGTGATTGAATATATCAGCCCCGGTGCCCGCATCCGCCTTGGGGCCGCCCATGCGGAGCGCTCCGGCAAGGTGTTTCGCGAGAAGCTGATGCGCGATCCCAAGTCGATGAATGTGAAGCTGAGCTTTGGCGCGCCGGAAGTGTTCGGTATGGTGCAGGGTGTCATGTTCTATGTCTCGAACCGCGATGAGTTTGACAGCACGCCGGTTGTTCCCGGCTCCAAGCCGCTCTTTCTGCGCGGCTATATCGGCGATGATATCCGCATCACCGTCTATGCGCAGGCCCCGGCGGAGGCGTTGGTCGGACTGCTCGACGCTATTGACTACGACGCGCTCAACGCCATGCAGAAACGCCCTGCGGCGGGGGTTGGCAGCACCTTTCCCGACATGACTGGTGGTCAAAAGCGCCTTTTGGTTGCTCGTGCACAGCAGTTGCTGGGGCAGGGTGAAGCGGCGCCTGCCATGGCTGAGGACGAGGCGCGCGCCGTGCCTATAACGCCCACCGCACCAAAGGCGGACGTCCCCAAGCGGCTGAGCCTGTCTGGCGGCAGTTGCTCGACCGGCACGTTTTGTAGCGCCGCGCAGTAGGCCCACCCCTTTCCCTTTGAAGCGATCCGCGCAATGCTGGCCCATACGACAGCGAGGGGGGCTTTGCACGTGCGGTTGATCTCTTTGGCCTTGTGCCTTGTCGGGTTACTTACGGCGTGCACCCGCCCGCTGACCCAGGGTGAAACACGGCTGGCGCAGGATATTTTCGGCCCCACCCTCGACACGGGGGCTGTGCGGGTGACCCAAGGGCTGGGGCTGGCCCCACCACCGGAGAAAACCACCGGGGCCGCGCCCATTCTGCTGACCGAGGGCCTGCGCCCGGGCCTTTGCGCACGAAACGCGCCGCAGGCCTCCACGGGACCGCCGCCTGCCTGGGCGATCTACAACCGGATGCACTTTATCGACGGGCTCTACCGCACGGATATGTCTGAGGGCTGGCCCGAGGGCGCGCTTTTCCCGCAGGCGCTTGTCTTCGCACATGAGCTTGTCCATGTCTGGCAATGGCAAAACCGGAAGCTGACCGGATATCGCCCTGCGCGTGCGGCGTTCGAGAGCCTCATCACGATGGACCCGTATTTCTACGTGCCGGGCGAGGGGGGCACGTTTCTCGATTTTGGCTATGAGCAGCAGGCGGCCTTGTTGGAGGACTACCTCTGCCACGCGCTCTATGATCCGTAAAACCCCCGCCGGGCCGAATTGCGTGGCATCCTTGCACCCTATTTCCCTTTGGCTGGTCTCGATGCCGCGCTGAGCGGGGAATAAACGCGGCAGGTCGGTTTTGTGCGGCCTTTGGTCGGCTGGGCTGCACCGCGATTTGTGGCCGTGATAGAACGGCGAGAAGTATCACGCCCACCCGGAGCACACAGCCCATGAAAACCCAAGTCAAAGCCCTTGTCGTCGGCGGCGGTGCCGTTGGCACGTCGATTGCCTATCACCTTGCCAAGGCGGGCTGGGACGATGTGATGCTCTTGGAGCGTGATGAGCTGACCTCGGGCTCCACATGGCACGCGGCGGGGCTTTTGCCGCTTTTCAACATGTCCTACGCCACCACCCATATCCACAAATATTCGGTCGAATTCTACAAATCGCTTGAGGCCGAGACAGGGCTCAACGCGGGTTTCTCCGTCGTGGGCAACCTGCGCATGGCGCAAAGCGAGGCGCGGATGGACGAATACCGCCTCTACGCCTCCACCGCCGAGACTTGCGATGTGCCTTATGAGTGGATGAGCCCTGCGCAGATCAAAGAGCGCTGGCCGCTGGTACGCACCGATGATCTGGTGGGCGCGATCTATCACCCTACCGATGGCTATATCAATCCGGCCGATGTCACCATGGCCATGGCCAAGGGTGCGCGCCAGCATGGCGCAATCATTGAGCGGAAATGGCAGGCGGACGCGTTTGAGTGGAAGGGCGATCACTGGGACGTCACCTGCACCAAGATGGTGGAGAAGGGCGGCAACCTGATCCCCTCGGACGAGCAGATCGTGATCTCCGCCGAGCATGTCGTCACCGCGTCGGGCAACCACGCGCAGCGCACCGCCAAGATGCTCGGGATCAAGATGCCCGCCATCCCCGTCGAGCATCAGTTTATCGTGACCGAGCCTGATCCTGCCCTTGTCGCTTACCGCAAAGAGGGTGGCGCGGAGCATCCCGTGCTGCGCGATGCGGATGCCAAGTGGTATGTGCGCGAAGAGCGTGGCGGCTGGATTCTTGGCCCCTATGAGCAGGGCGCGCCCGCACGGTTCGAGTTCGGTGTGCCCGACAGCTTCCGCGCCGATCTCTTCCCCCTTGATCTCGAGCGGATCGAGGAAGAATACATGTCGATGATCCACCGCTTGCCCTCGTCGGAGGAAGTGGGCCTCAAGGATGACTTCAACGGACCCATTTGCTACACGCCCGATGGCAATCCGCTGGTCGGGCCTGCGCCGGGTCTGCGCAACATGTGGGTGGCCGAGGGTTTCAGCTTTGGCATCACGGCGGCGGGCGGCACGGGGCATTACCTCGCGCAGTTGATGGTGGAAGGGGAGGCCGAGATCGACATGGCCTCGCTCGACCCCAAACGCTATAGCCAGTCGTGGATGACCACCGAGTTTGCCGCGCGCAAGAACGAGGAATGCTACGACCACGTCTATGTCCTGCACCACCCGGATGAGGAGCGGCCTGCCTGCCGCCCCCTGCGCACGGCCCCGGCGTTTGACCGCCAGAAGGCGCGTGGCGCGCAGTTTGGCTGGGTCAATGGCTGGGAGCGGCCCAACTATTTCGGGCCTCTGGATGCGTCCGAGAGCTTTGATCACGACGCGCGCAGCTTTCGTCGTGGCGGCTGGTGGGAGCATGCGAAGGCCGAGGCCGAAGCGGTCCGCAACGGCGTTGGCCTGATCGACGCCACGGCCTTTACCAAACATGTGGTCAAAGGGCCGGGTGCCACGCAGTTCCTCGATTGGTTCACATGCAACAAGCTACCCCGCGTGGGCCGGATCAACCTGACCTATGCGCTGACGGCCCATGGCACGACGCGCACGGAATACACAATCGTACGGCTGGGCGAGGATCACTATTACCTCGTCTCCGCAGGTGCCTGGACTGAATATGATGCCGATTTCCTGCGCAAGGCGGCCGAGGATAAGGCCCCCGAGTTTGGCTATATCGAAATTCAGGACGTGACCACACAATGGGGCGTCTTTGCCATCGCGGGTCCGAAATCGCGCGATGTGCTGAATGCCGTTATCAAGGATGCGGACCCGGCCACGGCGCTCAGCAACAAGCGCTTCCCGTGGCTCACCGCGCGGCAGATCGAACTGGGCATGTGTCCTGTCAACGCGATCCGCGTGGCCTATACGGGCGAGCTGGGCTGGGAACTGCATCACCCGATGGAGATGCAGAACTATCTCTTTGATCTGCTGGAGGAGGCGGGCAAGCCACACGGGATGAAGCTCGTGGGTGCGCGGGCGCAAAACTGGCTCCGGCAGGAGAAATCCTACCGCGCCTTCGGCAATGAGCTTGGCCGCGACGCCACGCCGCTGGAGGCTGATCTGCCGCGCTTTGTGGATCTGGGCAAGGACTTCCACGGCAAGGCGGCGCTGGAGGAAACCGGCGTGCGCGTGAAATGCTGCACGTTCCTGATTGATGGGCCGGCGGACGCTGATCCGTGGGGGCGCGAAGTGCTCTATACGGATGCGGGCGAGCGTGTCGGGCGTCTGACCTCAGGCGGCTATTCCGTGGCTTTCGGCAAAAGCATTGGCATGGGCTATATCCGGCCCGAGCTTGTGGTGCCGGGCAATGTGCTCAAGGTTAAGATCATGGACCAGCTTTGGGACGCGACCATCACCGAGGACAGCCCCTATGATCCCAACAACGAAGTGATCCGCAAGGATATCTGAGGCGCATAAAAAAGCGGGCAGCCTGAAACCAGACTGCCCGCAATTGCCCCGCGTTCCGTGAGTGGAGGGGGGCGTATGACATCTAGCGCATGAATTTTCCCAAGATGTCATCCATGGCGGAACCGTCGCCATCGGCGTCCAGCAGATCGTTCAGCATTCCAAGGTCAAATCCACCACCGCCGGTGTCATCTTGTTTCTTCCCGCCGAGCAATCCGCCGACAAGGCCCATCAGGCCTCCGGCTCCTTGATTTGAAGCACCGCCCATCAGGCCCTGCATCATCCCGTCAATCTGGTTGTCGGGCATATTTTTCTGCAATCCGCCTTGCGCCTTGCCACGGTCGGTGGCGGCGAGGGCTGCGTTGTCGAACATTTCCGCCTGGCCTTCGCCCTTGAGCGATCCCAGAACGTCGTTGAGCCCGCCACGTTGCGCGCGCTCCTTGGCCGCCGAACCGATGGCCGGGGCCAGCATTTGCGTCAGCTGATCCGCGGTGCCCTTGTCGAGGCCCAACTGCCCCGCAAGTTCGCTCAAGCCTTGACCACCTTGTGCCTGTTGCAGCAATTTGAAAATCGACATATCTCGCCCCTCTTTGGTCTCGCCGTTACGCCCCAAATGCCAGCATTGGGGGGGAACCGGAAGGGGAAACTGCGCGCGCCGCTCCCCCTGCGCGGTTAGCCGCCCTTCATGTAGGGCATGACGACGACTTCGCTGTCGGGCTTGACCTCGGTAAACCATGAATTTCGGTAAATGAGTCCGTCTACCGCCAGCGACACGCCCCGGTCGATCACCGGGGCGAGGGCGGGATGGGCGGCACGCAGGCCGTCCATCACTTCTTTGAAGGTGCTGGCCTCCAACTCGACCACCTCTTGGCCGCCTGCCAGCGCTCGCATGGAGCCTGTCAACAGGACCTGCACCATGGGTCGCTTAGCCCTTGGCCGTGATCGCCGCCAGCAGTTTGGGCGGTGACATCGGCAGTTCGCTCATCCGCACACCAATGGCGCGGCTGGCTGCGTTGGCCAGCGCGGCCAGCGGCGGCACGATCGGTGTCTCGCCCACACCGCGCACACCGTAGGGGTGGCCCGGGTTGGGGATCTCCAAGATCACGGTGTCGATGCTTGGCAGGTCCGAGGCCACGGGCACGCGGTAGTCAAGGAAGCCCGCATTCTCCAGACGGCCATCCTCGCCGTAGATATACTCCTCGTTGAGCGCCCAGCCGATGCCTTGCACCGCGCCACCCTGCATCTGTCCTTCGACATAATCGGGGTGAACGGCCTTGCCCGCATCTTGGAACACAGTATAGCGCAGCACTTTAGTGTGGCCCGTCTCCGGGTCTACCTCCAGATCGGCGATATGCACGCCGAAACTCACGCCCGCACCCTCGGCATTGACCTCGTAATGGCCTGCAATCGGCCCGCCCGTGTCCGAAGCACTCGCGGCGATCTCTTCGATGCTCATCGGGTCAAACGCGCCTGCATTGTGGCCCGAAGGTTTGGCGCAGCCATCCTCCCAGATCACCGCATCAGGGTCGATCCCCCACACTTTTGCTGCCCGCTCGCACATCACGCGGATCGCGTCGCGTGCGGCCTCGATCGTGGCGAGGCCGACGGCAAAAGTCACACGGGAGCCATCGGTCACGTCGTTATGCCCAAGGCTGTTGGTGTCGGCCACGATGGTGCGCACCTTCTCGTAAGGGATGCCCAGTTCCTCGGCAGCCATCATCGAGATGGAGGCGCGGGAACCGCCAATATCGGGATTGCCTTCGGTGATACCCACGGTGCCGTCCGAGTTGAGGTTCAGCGATACGCAGGTGTTGCCGCCGAAGTTGAACCAAAAGCCGCAGCTGATGCCACGCCCTTGGTTCTCACCCAGAGGCGCGCGGTAATGCTCATGCTCGACCGCGGCCTGAAGTGTGGCCTTGAGGCCGATCTGATCGAAGGTCGGACCGTAAGAGCTCTTGGTGCCTGCATCAGCGGCGTTTATCAGGCGCACTTGCAGCGGATCGAGAGAAAGCTCCTGGCACAGCTCGTCAACCACGCTTTCCACGGCAAAGATCGCCATCGGCGCGCCGGGCGCGCGGTAGGCCGCTTCTTTCGGGCGGTTGGTCAGCACGTTCCAGCCCTGAGTGCGCACGGCATCCAGATCATAGGCCGCAAAGGCCGACTGTGCGCCCATGCCAACCGTTTCGCACGGAAACGCGCCGCCTTGATAGCGAAGCTGCGCATCAGCGGCTGTGATCCGACCATCGTTGGTCATGCCGATCTTCACGTCGATGGATGAGGAGCACGTGGGCCCCGTGGCGCGGAAAACTTCCTCGCGGGTCATCACGATCTTCACCGGACGGCCAGACTTGCGGCTGAGTGCCAGCGCCACAGGTTCAATGAACACGGTTGTCTTGCCACCAAAGCCGCCGCCAATCTCCGATGCAGTGACGCGCAGCTGGCTTGCGGCCATGCCCATCATGGCGGCGCACATCTCGCGGACGAAAAACTGCCCTTGGGTGCAGCACCACAGGTCGGCTTTGCCGTCCGTGCCGACCGAGGCGAGGCAGGCATGCGGCTCGATATAGCCCTGGTGGGTCGCGGCTGTTTTGAAGCTGCGGCTGATGATCTTGTCGGCCTTGGCAAAGCCCGCGTCGAGATCGCCGTGGCCAAATTCCTGCAAGGTTGTGACGTTGGGATGGCTGCCCTCGGGCACGCTCTCATCCGCACGGCCTTCTTGGACAACGGGCGCACCCTCGGCCATGGCTGCATCCACATCCGTGACGTGGGGCAGGGGCGTATAGCTCACCTCAATGAGCTTCAGCGCCGCCTTGGCCGTGGCCATGTCGATGGCGGCAACGCCCGCGACTGCGTGACCATGATAGAGCACCTTGCCGCGCGCGAGGCAGTTATCTTGCACATCGCGCAGATAATCATCTTCGGGCACACCCAGATCTGCAGATGTCACGACCGCCTTCACGCCGGGCAGGGCCAGCGCCTTTGAAGCGTCGATCTTGTCGATTGTCGCATGGGCATGTGGGCTGCGCAGGACCAGCCCGGTCAGCATGCTGGGCACGGTGATATCGGCGCCGTACATCGCGCGGCCCGTGACCTTATCGACCCCATCGGGGCGGGGCACACGGGTGCCGACAACTTTGAAATCAGCCTTTGTCTTGGAGATGAAGTTCATGTCATGCCCCTCTCATTTCTGCGGCTGCGATCTGCACAGCCTTGATGATTTTGTCATATCCCGTGCAGCGGCACAGGTTGCCTGCCAGCCAATAGCGAATCTCGGTCTCGCTCGGGTCCGGGTTGCGCTCCAGAAGGTTCTGCGCCGCAACGAGGATGCCGGGAGTGCAGATACCGCATTGCAGGGCGGCGTTGTCGATGAAGCTTTGTTGCAGCGGGTGCAGCTTGTCGCCGGTGCTCATGCCCTCGACGGTGGTGATCTCGGCTCCGTCCGCCTCTGCGCCAAGCACGAGGCAGGAGGCAACAACGCGTCCGTTCATCACCACGGTGCAGGCCCCGCAATCGCCGGTGCCACAGCCTTCCTTGGCGCCGCTAAGGCCCATCCGGCCGCGCAGCGCATCCAGCAACGTCTCATCCGGCGGACAGATGAACTCCATCTCATCGCCATTTACTTTGGTTGATACGTGTATGTTTTTCATGCTTTTTCTCCTGCTCGCGCCATGGCGATATGTGCCGCGCGTTTGACCAGAACCCCGACGACCTGTGTGCGGAACTCGACAGTGCCGCGTTTGTCGCTGATCGGGCTTGCCGCCGCGCGGGCTGCTGCCACCATGGCGGCCTCGGCCTCGGGCTCAAGTTTGGTGCCGATGATGGCCGCCGCCGCATCCTCGACCAGCCGCACCTTGGGGCCAACGGCGCCGATTGCGATGCGTGCGGCCTTGATCGTGCCATCCCCGGCCAATTCGATATTCACCGCGGCATTGGCTACGGCGATGTCCATTTCCGTGCGCGGAATGAAGCGCAGATAGGCGTCCGCCGCGCCCTTTGGACGGGCAGGCAGGAAGACCGACGTCACAAACTCGCCAGTCTCCAGAGCGATCTTGCCGGGACCAAGCGGGAATTCCTCCACGGGCAGATCCCGGACGCCATTCGGCCCCGCGATACGCGCCACAGCACCCGCCGCCATCATCGCAGGCACACTATCGGCCGCGGGGGAGCCATTGCACAGGTTGCCCACCATGGTGCAGCGCCCCTGCACTTGGGTGGAGCCGATCAGCTCGACCGCTTCGACCACACCCGGCCACATGGCAAGGGCGCCCTTGTGCTCGCCCAGTTGCTGACCCGACACGCCTGCGCCGATGCGCAACCCGCCATCCTCCTCGGCAATCTCACGCACTTCAGCCATGTGTTTGATATCGACGATCATCTGCGGTTCGATCATGCCCGATTTCATCTGAACCAGCAGATCGGTCCCTCCCGCCAGAACACGGGCTGCGCCTGCATTCTGCGCAAGAAGCGTGGCTGCCTCGGCTGCGGTTTGCGGTTTCATGTATTGCATCGCTGGATCTCCCTTGCAGGTTTCCCTGGCTCAAATTTTCTTGGCTATGCGGCATAGCCTAGTGGTATTTTCGGCGCTGTAAATGTGTATAGGCGCAAATTTGATCATGTTTTTGTGCCCAAGGCTTGCGATTTTGGGAAACGCTATGAGGCTGGCCCGGCGACTGCTGCATATTTAGCCGCTTTGCCTGCAATGGGTTAAGCGGCGTGATGATCCGCAAAATCACGGAAACTCAGTTTCTTGTCGGCCCTGTCTCGACTTTGCCAACCTGCGCTAGCCGCAGCGTCTCAATGTCTTTGGGGCGTCCATCGGTGTGACCACCCGCCGAGACGTGCGCTCCGCACGGCCCCTGTCAGAAAAGCCCCGGGTTGATCGGGGAGGCCGCCGTCATGCCGCCATCGACGGTGAACATCTGCCCCGTCGCAAAACTTGCGGCGTCCGAGGCCAGCCAGACCGCCATCGCGGCCACGTCCCGGGGCTCCCCGAACCGTCCAACAGGGTGGCGGGCCAGCGCGTCGGCACGCGCGGTCTGGGGATCGCGCGCGAGGTCAAACCCGGCCTCAAGCATCCCTGTGTTGATCCAGCCCGGGCAGATCGCATTGCACCGCAAATTCGGCCCGTGATCGACGGCAATGGAGCGGGTCAGCCCATGAACAAAAGCCTTTGATGCATTGTAAAGCGCCATGGACGGGTCGGCAAAACGCCCCGAGATGGAGCCGATATTGAGGATAACACCGCCCTTCGGCATGGTCGGGATATAGGCGCGACACATATTGAAGACGCCCTTGCAATTGGTGCCGATCACCGCGTCCCAATCGGCGTCCGTGCTGTCGGGCACAGTCTTTTCCACCTGCACGCCGGCGTTGTTCACCAATATATCGGTGCCATCAGTGGTGTAGGCCATTTGCGCGACCGCCTCGGCATCCGTTACGTCCAGATCATACCAGATCACGTGCTCCGAAATCTCCTCGGGCCGCGCCCCGCGCCCGCACGTGGTCACCGCAGCACCTTCCGCCGTGAACGCGTCCACGATGGCGCGCCCGATCCCCTGTCTGCCGCCAGTGACAAAGGCGCGTTTACCGGCGAGTTGCATGGGCGTTTCCTCTTCAGAGTTTCATTTGCTGCACTTGGGCGCTGAGGCCGCCGTCAAGCACCCAAAGCTGCCCGGCGGCATAGCGCGCCTCATCGGATGCCAGCCATGTCACGAGGTTGGCGATATCCTCGGGCGTGCCATAGGTCCGCATCGGATGCACGTCGCGCATCGCCTGTTTCATGGTCTCAACGCTCTTGCCATCCCCGCCAACGCCGTCGCCTGTTAAAAAACTCTGCATCATCGGCGTGTCGATATAGCCGGGGCAGATGGCGTTCACGCGGATGCCCTCGGGGCCGTGATCGCAGGCCATGGCGCGTGTGAGCGCATGCACCGCGCCCTTTGTTGCGCAATAGGCCGCAAGGCCAGGGTCTGCGATAAACCCGTCATAGGAGCCAAAATTGATTACGCTGGAGGTAATCCCGTCCTTGGCCGCCGCGCGCAAAAGGGGCAGCGCGTATTTGCAGGCGAGAAACGTGCCGGTCACATTTACGGCAAAGCTGCGGTTCCACTCCTCCAGCGAGGTCTCTTCGATGGTCTTCTCGATCTCGATACCGGCGGCGTTGACGAGGATATCAAGCTTTCCCGCCTCATCGCCCACGCGGGCCATCGCGGCAATCGCATCGGCCTCGCAGGTGACATCCAGCTTTATGAACCGCCCCTCGGACACCTGACCGGGCAACGAGCCATCCTCGCTCAGATCAGCGGCATAGACATCCGCCCCCTCGCGCAAAAACCGCGCCACGATGGCCCGCCCGATCCCGCCGCGTGCGCCGGTGATCAGGGCTGTCTTGCCTGCAAGTCTCATATGGCGCCCTCGGCAAGCCGCGCATAGGCGTCCAGCACCAGCCCGTGGAAATGATGTACCGCATGCTCGGACTTGCCCGACCCGCCGGGGTCGCTGACGATGCGGCCTTGGGTGAAGGCGGGGGTGTTCATGCCGCGCTGCACCGATTCCACAAGGCCGATATCTTCGACCTGAAGCACCTCGTCGAGATATCGCATCGCATCTATCTCCATCGCATCGGGCTCGGGCGTCTCAAGGAAGAAATCATAGGTTTCCAGCGTCCGGTCCGGCCCCATGGGGATGATGTTCAGCACGATCATAGAGGAGCGGCCCGGATAGCGCATGAGGCAGGTCGTGGGCCAGAGCCACCAGACCGCATGGGTGCGCACGGTGGCGTTGGACACGTCATAGGCGCTGTTCGCCCCCGTGCCCGCATCGGCCATATGCGACGAATAGATGTCATGGGTGGTCACCTTGTAGGTGTCCATATCCACCAGATCGCAGAAATCCTTGTGCGCGGTGGGGCAGTGGTAGC
>CALGEH010000273.1 GCA_937881735.1 uncultured Shimia sp. | reverse complement strand
GGCGTGACAACAGCAATAATCGAACTCGATCCCCTGACCGATGCGGTTGGGGCCACCGCCGAGGATCACGACCTTCTTGCGGTCACTGGGCCGCGCTTCGCATTCCACCTCGCCCATCATCGGGGCCTCATAGGTGGAATACATATAAGGCGTCTGCGCCTCAAACTCGGCGGCGCAGGTGTCGATCCGCTTGAACACGGCCGTGACGCCCGCGGCCCGGCGGACGCGGCGCACCTCGATCTCGGTTTGCCCGGTCAGCTTGGCCAGACGCGCATCGGTGAAGCCCATCATCTTGAGGCGGCGCAGCCCGGCCTCGTCGGTTGGCAGGCCACTCGCGCGGACACCCTCCTCGGCCTCCACAATCTCGCGGATGCGGGCGAGGAACCACGGGTCGAACATCGTGACGGCGTGGATGTCATCATCGCTGAGGCCGTGGCGCATGGCTTGCGCGATCACGCGGATCCGGTCGGGGGTCTGCTTGGCGAGCGCACGTGTGACGGCGGCCACGTCGGGAGCCGCGTCCGACCCCAGGTCGGCAACGCCCGGTATCTCGATCTCATCAAAGCCCGTCAGGTCCGTCTCCATCGACGCCAGCGCCTTTTGCAGGCTTTCGTGTATCGTACGACCAACGGCCATTGCCTCGCCCACGGATTTCATCGCCGTGGTCAGGTGTGGCTCGGAGCCGGGGAATTTCTCGAACGCAAAGCGCGGGATTTTGGTGACAACATAGTCAATCGTCGGCTCAAAGGACGCAGGTGTCACGCGGGTGATGTCATTGTCGAGCTCATCGAGCGTGTAGCCTACGGCAAGCTTCGCTGCAATCTTGGCAATCGGGAAACCCGTCGCCTTGGACGCGAGCGCGGAGGAGCGTGAGACGCGCGGGTTCATCTCGATCACCACCATGCGCCCATCGGCGGGGTTGATCGCCCATTGCACGTTGGAACCACCTGTCTCAACGCCGATCTCGCGCAGTACCGCGATGCTCTGATTGCGCATGATCTGGTATTCTTTGTCCGTCAGCGTCAGAGCCGGAGCCACGGTGATGCTGTCGCCGGTATGCACGCCCATGGGATCGACGTTCTCAATCGCGCAGACGATGATCGCGTTGTCGGCAGTGTCGCGCACCACCTCCATCTCGAATTCTTTCCATCCCAGAAGCGACTCGTCGATCAGGATCTGAGACACGGGCGACGCATCAAGGCCCGTCTTGCAGAAATGCTCATAATCGTCGCGGTTGTAAGCCACGCCGCCACCCGTGCCACCAAGCGTAAAGGCGGGCCGGATGATCGCGGGCAGGCCCACATAATCAATCGCGGCCATACACTCTTCCATCGTGTTGGCGATGGTGGCCTTGGGGTTCTCGATGCCCAGACGGTCCATTGCCTCACGGAAAAGCTTGCGGTCCTCTGCCATCTCGATGGCCTTGCGGTTGGCCCCGATCAGCTCCACGCCATATTTCTCCAACACCCCCATATCCGCCACGGCCAGCGCGGTATTCAGCCCGGTTTGCCCGCCCATCGTGGGCAAGAGCGCATCGGGGCGTTCCTTTTCGATTATCTTGGCCACGATTTCGGGCGTGATCGGTTCGATATAGGTGGCATCAGCAAGGCCGGGATCGGTCATGATGGTCGCGGGGTTGGAGTTTACCAGAATGACCCGGTAGCCCTCTTCGCGCAGCGCTTTGCAGGCTTGCGCGCCGGAGTAGTCAAACTCACAAGCCTGTCCGATGATAATGGGGCCCGCCCCGATGATCATGATGGAGGAAATATCGTCTCGCTTCGGCATGTCAGGGTCCCCGGGGCAGCGCGCGCGCAGATGGGCGCAAATTGGAGGCGGTTATATCCTCAGGGGCCGCGCGCGCAAGGGGGCAGGGCGAGGCCTCGCGCGAATTTCCCCTGTTTTTCCGCGTCCCCGCGCACTACCTATCCGGCGCAAGCTTGGAGCAAGGAGCGCACGGTTGCAGATTCGCTTTGATCATGGCCCCGGTGGCGGGGCGCGCCAGTTCGTGGCGCCCACGCGTATCATCGAGGCGTGGGAGCCTGCCGGCGTGCCTGTCGCCTTTGCCGCGCTGGAGGCCGCGCGCGCCGAGGGCCTGTGGCTTGCGGGGTTCGCGAGCTACGAGCTTGGCTATACGTTGGAGCCGCGTTTGGCCCCCCTGATGCCCGCAAAACGCCGCCTGCCGCTGATGCGCTTCGGGGCCTATGAGGCGCCCGTGGAGGCGCCTGATCTGGTCCCGGGGTCGGCCGCTTTGGGCCAGATCATGCCGGAATGGAGTGCCGCGCGCTACGCCCAAGCGTTTGAGGCGGCGCATAGGCTCATCTGCGCAGGTGATATCTATCAGGCGAATTTGACCTTCCCGCTTCATATGACGGCGCAAGGGGCCGCGCCCGCGCTCTACGCCGCCCTCGCCGAGGTGCAGCCGGTGCGCTTTGGCGCATTGATTGAAGGGGAGGGCCCGGCGCTTCTGTCACGCTCGCCCGAGCTTTTCTTTCGCACTGACGGCGCAGGCGGCATTGAGACCCGCCCAATGAAAGGCACGCAACCCCGCAATGCCGATCCCGCCGAGGATGCGCGCCGCCGCGCGTTTCTGTCTGCCGATGAGAAGAACCGGGCCGAGAACCTGATGATCGTGGACCTTCTGCGCAACGATATCTCACGCGTGTGCCAACCCGGTAGCGTGAAGGTGCCGGACCTCTTCACGGTCGAGACCTATGAGACCCTGCACCAGATGACCTCGCGCATCACCGGCACGCTGACGCCGGGCGCGAGCCTCACGGATATCTTCCAGGCGCTCTTCCCCTGCGGCTCCATCACCGGCGCACCAAAACTGCGCGCGATGCAGATCCTGGCCGCGTTGGAGCCCGCCCCGCGCGAAATCTATTGCGGCACGATCGGCTGGGCGGCCCCGGACGGACAGGCAGAGTTCAACGTGGCCATCCGCACCCTTCTGCTGGATGAGGGGCGCGCCACTTTGAACGTGGGCGGCGGCGTGGTCTATGACAGCACGGCGGCGGCTGAGTATGAAGAAGCCCTCTGGAAGGCCCGCTTTGCGGCGGCGCTTGCCCCGGTCAACACCCCGGCCTGAGGCATGGCCCCCTTGACTTATCGTGCCGGGCGCGGTGTATCGGCCCCAGTTTGATGTCGCGCCCCGCCGGGCGCATGAGGGGAAGAAAAATGCACGCATATCGCAGCCATACCTGCGCCGGTCTGAGCAAATCCAACGTCGGCGAGACGGTCCGCCTGTCGGGCTGGGTCCACCGGATCCGCGACCATGGCGGGGTGCTCTTCGTCGATCTGCGCGATCATTACGGCATGACCCAAGTGCTCTGCGATCCCGACAGCGCGGCGTTTGGAGATGTGGAAAAGCTCCGCTCGGAATGGTGCATCCGCATCGACGGCGAGGTGAAGGCCCGCGACGAAAGCCTCATCAACGCCAAGATCCCCACCGGCGAGATCGAAGTGTTCATCCGCGCGGTCGAAGTGCTCGGCTCCGCCAAGGAGCTGCCGCTGATCGTCTTCGGTGATCAAGAATACCCCGAGGAAACCCGCCTGCGCTATCGCTATCTCGACCTGCGCCGCGAGGTGATGCAGCGCAACATGACCCTGCGTTCGGACGTGGTGGCCTCCATCCGCAAGCGGATGTGGGACCAGGCGTTCCGCGAATACCAGACGCCGATCATCACCGCCTCCAGCCCCGAAGGCGCGCGCGATTTCCTCGTGCCCTCGCGCCTGCATCCGGGCAAGTTCTACGCCCTGCCGCAGGCCCCGCAGCAATTCAAGCAGCTGATCATGGTCTCGGGCTTTGACAAGTATTTCCAGATCGCGCCGTGTTTCCGCGATGAGGACCCGCGCGCCGACCGCTCTCCCACGGATTTCTACCAGCTCGATCTGGAGATGAGCTTTGTCGAGCAACAAGACGTGTTCGACACGATCCAGCCCGTTCTGACGGGCATCTTCGAGGAGTTCGGCGGCGGGCGCACAGTCGATCAGGACTGGCCCCAGATTTCCTACGCCGATGCCGCCCTCTGGTATGGCTCCGACAAACCCGACCTGCGCAACCCGATCAAGATGCAGGTCGTCTCCGAGCATTTCGCGGGCTCAGGTTTTGCCATCTTCGCCAAGCTGCTGGAACAAGACGGCACCCAGATCCGCGCCATCCCCGCGCCCGGTGGCGGCAGCCGCAAGTTCTGCGACCGCATGAACGCCTTTGCCCAGAAAGAGGGCCTGCCGGGTATGGGGTATATCTTCTGGCGTGATCAGGGTGACGGTATGGAAGCCGCAGGCCCGCTGGCCAAGAACATCGGCCCCGAGCGCACGGAGGCAATCCGTCAGCAGCTTGGCCTTGGTGTGGGTGATGCGGCCTTCTTCCTGGGCGGCAAGCCCAAGGCGTTCGAGACTGTCGCGGGCAAGGCGCGCGTTGAGATCGGCAATGAGCTTGGCCTGACCGACAAGGACCGCTTTGCCTTTGCGTGGATCGTGGACTTCCCGATCTATGAGAAGGACGAGGAAACCGGCCGGATCGATTTTGAGCACAACCCCTTCTCCATGCCCCAGGGCGGGATGGAGGCGCTTGAGGGTGATCCGCTGAAAGTGCTGGGTTATCAATATGATCTGGCCTGCAACGGCTATGAGCTTGTGTCGGGCGCGATCCGCAACCATCGCCCCGAGATCATGTTCAAAGCCTTCGAGATTGCCGGTTATGGCAAGGATGAGGTCGAGAAACGCTTCGGTGGGATGGTGAACGCGTTCCAATACGGCGCACCGCCGCATGGGGGCTGTGCGGCTGGCATCGACCGGATCGTGATGCTTCTGGCCGATGAGGCGAATATCCGCGAAGTCATCATGTTCCCAATGAACCAACGCGCCGAGGATTTGATGATGAACGCGCCCTCAGAGCCCACCGCGGATCAGCTGATGGACCTGCATCTCCGCGTCATACCGCAAGACTAACGCGTTGAAAGAAGAGGGTCTTCCCCGCCGCGCACAAGGCGGGTGAGATCGCTGAGCCGCTCGCGCTGCTGGCCGCTGTCGTCAAAATTCGACGCATCGAGCCAGAGCCGGAACGCCTCGTCCAGAGCCGGCCATTCCGCGTCAATCGCCGCGAACCACGCCGTATCCCGGTTGCGCCCCTTGACCACGGTTGCCTGCCGAAACACCCCTTCATAGGTCAGGCCAAGCCGCTGCGCCGCGCCCCGCGACGGGCGGTTCAGCGCGTCGCATTTCCACTCATAGCGCCTGTATCCCGCCTCAAACGCCCATTTCATCATCAGATACATCGCCTCGGTCGCGGCGCGCGTCCGCTGAAGCGCGGGGGCCATGGCGATCCAACCCGCTTCTATGGACCCCGCCGCAGGCGCGATCCGCAGATACGAGGCAAAGCCGCCATACGCGCCGCTTTCCTTGTCGAAAATCGCGTGAAACATGAAATCCCCGGACGCGGTCACCTCCTTCATCCAGCGGTGAAACTGGGCCGAGGAGGCAAAAGGCCCGGCGGGCATGTAATCCCAAACCCAGTCATGCCCGTCAAACGCACGAAAAAGCAGCGCGGCATGTGCCTCGGCGTCCAGCCGCTCCAGCCGGACATAGCGCCCCTCCATGGCTGCGCCGGTCGGCGCGGGTGGCGGCGTCCACCCGGGCAGGAGAGGGCCAACGGGGCGGGGGTTTGTCATCGGGTGATCCTTCGTGTGCTGCGTGATGATATGCAGGGCGCAGCCGGGAAGAAAAGCGGATTTTCAACGGATAATTTTCGGATCGTCGCCCATATCAAGGCCCGGGAATACCGTGCGGGTAAGATCGGCTTGCGAGATGCCAAACATCGGGCGCAGCATCCACGCAAGATGCGCGCGCAAGTCCCGGGTGGGCCGCAGATCGCGGCGTTGGTAGAGATCCGCCTCCCCCAACCCCGGCCAGTCGGCAATCACCCGCCCGCCGCGCAGCGCACCCCCGGCGAGGATCATCGCCCCCGCCGTGCCGTGATCCGTCCCGCCCGAGCCGTTGAGCCGCGCGGTGCGGCCAAACTCCGTCACCGCGACAATCGCTGTTTTCTCCCAGACTGGCCCAAGGCCTTCCTCAAGCGTCAGGACCGCCTCAGTCAACCGGTCCAGCGCGCGGGGCAGGCTGCGGTCCTGGCGCGCATGGGTGTCGAAACCGGCCAAGGAGAAGGCCGCGATGCGTGTGTCGCCGCGAAGCCGCGAGGCGGCGAAGCGGGCGATCTCCGACGGTGCCGCACCGCGCCGCGCGCTGCGACTGCTCTGCGCCATTGCGTTCATCATATCGCCCTCGGTGATCTCCCCCCCTCAGGCAGGCCCGCTTGCGACAAAGAAATCGCCTCCAGTGCGGCGCTGCGAAAGAGCGGGTCGTCATGCAGCACGCGCTCCAAGAGCATCTCGGCCTGCGGGCTGAGCGTGAGGGCCGCATCGGGCGCCCAATTGGCCACGGGAGACGCGCCGCGCGTGAGCAACATATCGGCGCGGCCAATGGCATAGGCCGTCTCGGCCTCGGCGCCAGGCATCAGGCTGAGCAAGCGGTTGAGCCAGCCGTCCCGCGTTTGCCCGAGCGCGTCCATGCCCATGCCCGCCTCCAAAAGGTCCTGCCCATCGAAATGGCTGCGCCGGTCGCGGTAAGGGGTCGAGACCGCGTGGACCGCGCTGAGCTGGCCCTTGGCCCAAAGCGGCAGAAGGGGCCTTAGCGCTGGGTGCAGGCCAAAAAATCCATCCAGATCAGCGGTTTTTCCCATCCCATCCCGCAAGGCGGCGAGGCTGGGATCGCCGATAGGCCGTACCGCATCAAGGCCATCCATCGCGCCGCGCAGAATGATCACGACGAGGCGGTTCTCGCCCGGTGCGCTGGCGAAGGTGACGGGCGTCATCAAGGGGCTGGCGGCGGCGGAGCATCCCAAGGCGAGCATGTGGCGGCGGGTGAGTGTGGGCATGGTTCAGACCCTCTGAAACGCGGGCGAGGCGAGGATGAGGCCGATCCCCTCGGCGCGCGTCTCGGCGCCACGTGCGGCGGATCGGACGGGGGCAGGGATGTCTTGACCAAGGGCCGCGCGGGCAAATTCCTCGGGTCGGGGGAGGGCGCGGCGGATCTGGAAGGGGGCGGTCATGGCCCAGCTGATACGGGCGGCCAGACGCTGCGGTGTGATCCAGTCGAAATCATCCTCGGCAAATCCATCGGGGCCGGGGGGCTGGCCCGGTGGCTGGCCCATAAGCGTAAGCGGCGTTGCAAAGAGTGCGTCCATCTTGCGCGGGGCACTGAGGGGGATGTGGCGGGGCACGAGATCGAGGGCGCGCAGGGCGCTGCCGATGAAATCCACTGGACGTTTGACATTACGCGCCTCGGGCTGCCAAGCGGCTGGGTGGGTAAGCAGCGTTTCCGTAAGCGAGGCCAGATCACCGCCCGTCGCCGTGAAAACATCGCTCAACGCATCCACCAGCCCGGCGTCCGGCATGTCCGAGACGAAATGCACGGCCAGTTTGCGCGCGATATGCGCGGCCGTGGCTGGGTGCGTGGCGAGCGCGTCGACGGCTGCAAAGATATCGTCCAGCCGGGCAGTTTCGCCGCCATAGCTGATGCCGAGCACCGTCTCCGCCCCCGGTTCTGCCAGACGGGGGCGAAACTCAAACCCACGCTCCATATTAAAAGTGAGGCCGGTGAGCAGCTTGGCAAGTTCGGTCACATCAGTCTGACTATAGGGCCCATCCGCTCCGAGCGTGTGAAGCTCCAGCATTTCACGGGCGAGATTTTCGTTCAGGCCGCGCCCACGGGTCCGTCCTACAGGGCTGTTTGGTCCGGCCGAGCGATGTTGATCGAGATAGGTCAGCATCAAAGGCTGGGTCATAACTGCGCGCAACATGTCCTCGAAGCGGCCTGTCACATGGGGGCGCACCGCTTCCTCTACATAGGGCAGCTGCATGAGGCCCCAAAGCTGGCCATCTCCGCGTGCGGTGAAATGATCGGCCCAGAACGCGGTGAGCCGTTCGCGCAAGCCATCGCGTGTCAGCGCCGTCGCAAAAGCACATGCCCGCCCCAGCGCGCGGCATCTTGACGGAGCGTGCTCCGTAGCGCGCGGTAGCTTTCAAGCGCCTCATCGCGCGCCGCATCTGTGGTGGCGGTTCGGCGGGCTTGCCGCGCCAATTGAAGATCTCGCAGACGAGGCAGCACTTGTGAAAACGTTTGGATGGGAAAGGCCGCACCCGCCTCATCTGGCGCGCGCAGGCGTTCCATCATCGCCGCCGCGCTTGATGGCCCCGCAATACCGCGGGCCAAGCCGCAGCCAAACCGCTTTTCCGCGCGCTCAGGGTCAAACACAGCACTGCTCCTCGCACCCACCCGTCCACAATATAGGCAAGGGCGCGCGCGATTGCACCTGTTCCTGAAGCGCTTTTGCCTACATCACAGCGCGATCATTCAGCCGCTCTTGCACCAGGCCCGCGACCCGCGCCAGCCGGGTGTCGAGGCCCGATCCATCGCTGTCCGCTTCGCTGAGCTCCGTCGCAGCGGCGGCGAGTTGCGCGTCTTCCGCCGAGCGCGCGACCCCGCCTATGAATTGCGCGAGATAGCCCACAGCCCTCTTGTCAGGCGCTGCATCCAGCAGGTTGGAGACGTGGATCATATCATCGCGGTAAGCCATCGGATCGGGCGAGATCAACTCATCCCGAATCACACGCGGTCCGGACGGATGGCGATCCTCGGGCAGGGTGGCCAGAACCGCCTGTTGGAAAGCCCCGAAATTAAGCACCGGTTTGGGCAGGAACCCATCCGCGCCGGCCCCCAAGGCGGCCGCGCGGGCGGTGTCTTCGCCACTGGTGGCCAGGATGGAGGTCACGCGCGGCCGTGCATTGGCCAACTCGCGGATAAGCTCCACCCCGGAGCCATCGGGCAGGCCTACGTCGATCACCACCGCCGAGGGGCGATAGACCTGAAGATGACGCCGCGCGGATCGCAGACAATCGGCGCGCCGGATGCGTGCCCCGCTGTAAAGGCACATCAGCCGCATCGCATCGCATGCATAAAGGCTATCCTCCACCACCAGAATCGTCATGCCCAAAAGGGGGCGCGCCGCCGTCGGGTTGAGTGTCGGGGCAAGTCCGGCAAGATCGTCCATGTCTGTCTCCTGTCGCTGCATAGGCCCCAATCGTTACGTCTCGTTGGCTAACGAGCGGTTAACGCGCCCGATTAAATTTGAAACGAATTGCCTGCGGCACCCCGCGTCCTTGTCTTGCCACCCCTGTCGCCCCATAACATGACCCAGATATGAGGGAGACAGCCATGATCGGACGCCTGAACCACGTTGCCATCGCCGTGCCGGACCTGGAGGCGGCGGCAAACCAATACCGCAGTGCTCTGGGTGCCACTGTCGGCGCGCCGCAGGATGAGCCGGATCATGGTGTCACCGTGATCTTCATCGAGCTGCCCAATACCAAGATCGAGCTGCTCTACCCGCTGGGAGAAAACTCCCCTATTCAGGGGTTTTTGGACAAAAACCCGTCGGGCGGCATTCACCATGTCTGCTATGAGGTGGACGATATCCTTGCCGCGCGCGACCATTTGCTGAACGAGGGAGCGCGCGTCTTGGGCGGTGGTGAACCCAAGATCGGTGCCCATGGCAAGCCTGTGCTTTTCCTGCATCCCAAGGATTTCAACGGCTGCCTTGTTGAGTTGGAGCAGGTCTGATGGGTCCCGTCTCTGGCCTCGTTCTCTATGCAATCATCTGGTCGATGACCTTTCTGATCGCGATCCCCATCAAGCTTCAGACGCAAGGCGAAGCTGGCACGACCGTGCCCGGCACGCATCGCGGCTCGCCCCAGCGGCACGACCTGAAGAAAAAAGCATGGATCACCACAGGAATCTCCTGTGTGATTTGGGCGATTCTTGCGTGGGTCATCCTCGGTGGCGTGATCAGCCTTGACGATATTGATCTTTATGCACGCTTTGGTCCCGGCACGTTTGAGCCGAATGGAACAGGTGAGTAAACGTCGCGGCCCCAAGGATCGGGATCACGAGGTTCACCAGCGGAATGGATAGCGGCATGGCCATCAGCACCCCGGCGAGCCAGATTTTGCCACGGTTACGCTTGGCCAGCGCCTTGGCATTCGCTCGCCCGATCCGGCGCATCGCAGCCAGCTGAAAATACTCCCGCCCCAGAAGATAGCCGTTGAGCCCCCAAAAGATGAGGATCGCGGCGAAGGGCAGCAGGACATAGAGCAACAAGGCTGCGATGTTTGCGCCTATCAAAATGCCCAGAAACCCCACCGTATCGCGCAGCGCATCACCCAGCGGCACGCGGGGTGCGGTCGGCAGCCCGGGATAGTGCCGATCCTCCACGGCCTGCGCCACATCTTCCAGAAAAAGCGATGTGATGGCCGAGGCCACGGGCACCATCAAAAAGACTGACAGCACCAACATCAAGGCGAGCCCGCCCCAACTGAGCACGTCATTGACCCACGTCACCTCACCGATGAAAGGCAACGTGCTCGTATCCCCCGTCAGCCAGCCGATCAGGCCCAGCACACCTGCCGTGGCCGCCACTAAAAGCGCTATCGTGAGGCCGACCCCCATCAGCAAAACCCGGCGAAAGCGCGGGTCGCTCATCTGCGCCAAAGCCTTGAAAAACGAAGTGAAGATCATTTCGAAAGCCACGTCGTGATGGCATCCATGTCAGGGCGAGGCCGCTCTGGCGGCTGGGCGGTTTGCGTGCCGATATGGATCAGGCCCGCCACATGCTCATGTGGGCCAAGATCCAGCCCCGCCTCCACGAAGCCACGGTCATGGCTGGGCCAGCCACTGAGCCAATTGGCCCCCCACCCGCTGGCCAACGCTGCGTTCAAAAGAGCAAGACACACAGCCCCGGCGGAATAGGTCTGCTCGATGGCGGGAATCTTTTCTGACGTGCGGCGTACGCTGATCACAGCGACGGCCAGATGCGCCTGTAGATACTGCGTCTCGGCCTTCTCGATATCCTCCCGCGTGCGGCCCAACGCGGCGCCACAAGGGGCCACCAAAGAACCCAGCCGCTCCAGCGCCGCGCGCTCCAGCACGATAAACCGCCACGGCTCCAGCTTGCCATGATCGGGGCTGCGCGCGGCCATCTCCAGCATTGGCCGCAGCGCGGCACGGTCGGGCACAGGCAGGCTCAGCGTCTTGGCCGGACGCGAGCGACGCGTGGCGAGGAAATCGAGAACGGCGGGGATGGGATCGGGCATGAGACCTCCGGGATGCTGCACTGACTGTCTATGTCTGTATCAACGCAGCAGGGGTCAAGGGCTGTGCCACGCTAAGAAGGTCCGCACCCTGAAAGGACGTGGCGGACACCGAGTGAAGCAACCCTAGCCGGGGGCGACCCGCGCATATACTCCTTCGGGCAGATCCAGCGCCGCTGCCAAGTCCCGCATCTGCCCAATCGACAGCGTGATTTTCTGCACGTGGCCCGTGCGCGCATCCACCTGCTCGACTGTGATACACTCTGAGAACGCGTTGATCACAACGTCTTCCTCCAAGGCCCCGCTGCCCTCATCAACGAGGGTCACAACGGTCGCGTCAAATTCATGCTCAATTGAAAACATGCGTGGAACCCTAGCCGATTGGCGGCTCTTTGCAAGCGATGCGCGATGCATCTGGCCCTTCGCCGCAGGCCGGGGTAGCATGGCGCAGTTCGTTCCAATGAGGCTGCGTCATGCGCTCTTTTGCTCCCCTTCGCTCCCCCCTGATCGCGCTGGCCTGCGCGCTATCGCTTGCGGGGTGCGTCACCACGACTCAGGCCCCAAGCCAGCCCCGGCCCGCCGTACAAGCAGCGCCCAAGGCCAAACAGCTCTCCTCTGCTTCCGTTTCGCAGTTCAAAGCGGTGGTGGCCCGGGTCGAGCCTGTGGCGGAGCGTGAATGTAAGGCCCGCACCCAAGGGCTCAACTGTGATTTCAAGATCGTCGTGGATGATCGCCCGAATCAGCCCGCCAACGCGTTTCAGACGCTGGACCGGGACGGGCGGCCCATTATCGGCTTTAACGTCGCACTGATCGCTGAGATGCAGAACCGCGACGAAATTGCCTTCGTTCTGGGCCATGAGGCCGCGCACCACATCCGTGGGCACCTTGCGCGCAAACAACAAAGTGCGGCCGCGGGCGCGATTCTGATGGGCGGCCTCGCGGCGATTGCCGGGGGTGGTCAGGCAGCCGTCGATCAGGCCATCAATATGGGAGCCTCCGTGGGTGCGCGCACATATTCCAAGGATTTTGAGCTGGAGGCCGATGCGCTGGGCACCGTCATCACCCGCAAGGCCGGGTATGATCCGGTGCGCGGCGTGGCCTATTTTGACCGCGCGCCCGATCCCGGCGATCGTTTTCTCGGCACGCACCCGCCCAACGCGCAGCGGATCGAAACGGTGCGCCGCGTCAATGCCGGGCTCTGACCTGCGTCCGCTCTGATGCCCCCGCGCCTGAATCAGTTGACGGGCGTGATCACCGATCGTGGATCGAAATACGCGGTCTCGGGTGGCCCTGTCTCGTCACGCGCAGGGGTGGATGCCGCTCTCAAAGTCCTCAAACGGGATAAGAAATTCGCCAAGGCCACGCATAACACCTGGGCGGTGCTCTTGTCGGACAGTGCCCCCCTGAAGGGCGATGATGGCGAGGCGGGCGCGGGTATGGTGATTCTGCGCATGCTGGAGCGGGAGGG
>CALGEH010000272.1 GCA_937881735.1 uncultured Shimia sp. | reverse complement strand
GCGATGAAGTTTTTCACCAATGTGAAGACATATTCGCTGCCATGGCCGGAGTGACGGATTTGCGAGCCTTTTGCAGATGAGTATTTAAGCTAAGAAGAAAGCGGGAGAGGGTCCAGTGCAGCATACCGAGGGCGAGGCAAATACCAGTGCTGCGCGGGCCGAATGGGCAGCGCGCGAGGGTGATGCGGCGGCCCGCGCGCTTTTGGGGCGGGACGCGGACGCATTTTTGCACCAATCGCTTTCGTCGCCTTGCGTGGCGACGATTGCCAAGGCGGACGGCATCTGGATCGAGGATGTGGCCGGGCGGCGCTACATGGATTTTCATGGCAATTCGGTGCATCACATCGGCTACGGCCATCCGCGCCTTGTGGCGGCGGTGAAGGATCAGCTGGATGTGCTGCCCTTCTCGCCGCGCCGGTTTACCAATGACGTGTCTGTGGCGTTGGCCGAGAAGCTGGCGGCGATTGCGCCGGGGGATCTGGGCAAGGTCTTGTTCACCACGGGTGGGTCCGATGCGGTGGAGGTGGCGATGCGGCTCGCGCGTGCGGCCACGGGTCGGTTCAAGACGCTGAGCTTCTGGGATGCGTTTCATGGCGCGGGCTTTGGTGCCGCGTCCGTGGGCGGGGAGGCGACGTTTCGCAGCCATATCGCGGGGCCACTTTTGCCTGGGGCCGAGCATGTGGCGCCGTTTCATTGTTATCACTGTGCCTATGGGCATCCGGGGCCCGAGGCCTGTGGTTTGGCCTGTGCCAAGATGGTGGAATATGTGCTCGCCCGTGAGGGGGATGTGGCCGCCGTGATCGCCGAGCCGATGCGCGCGGTGCCTGTGGTGCCGCCACCCGGCTATTGGCAGGCGGTGCAGGCTGCGTGTCACAAGCATGGTGCCCTTTTGATCATGGACGAGATCCCCACGGGGCTGGGCAAGACGGGCCGCATGTTCGGTTTTGAGCATGATGGTGTGGTGCCGGATATCGCCGTTTTGGGCAAAGCGCTTGGTGGTGGCATCCTGCCGATTGCGGCGGTTTTGGCGCGGCCCGGTCTGGACGTGGCGGGGGATTTTGCGATTGGGCATTACACCCATGAGAAGAACCCGGTGACGGCGCGGGCGGCACTCACCACGATTGAGATTATCGAAGATGAGGGGCTGGTGGCGCGCGCGGCACGGCTGGGCGATGCGGCGATGGCGCGGCTCAGGGAAAGTCTCGGTGCGCATCCCAATGTGGGTGATATCCGCGGGCGCGGCCTGATGATGGGGGTCGAGATCGTGGCGGACCGGGAGGCGCGCAGCCCTGATCCGGCGCTGGCGGAGGCGATCTATTATGCCTGCCTCGCGGAAGGGGTGAGCTTCAAGATATCGGCGGGCAACGTCCTGACACTGTCGCCACCTTTGGTGATTACCGAGGAGGATCTGGACATGGCGCTGAGCATTGTGGAGCGGGCCGTGCGGGCCTGCGCGCCTTGAGTCTTTGGGTCTTTTGCCTCGTACTCTTTGCAGCTTTCCTGCATGCATTGTGGAATGCAATCGTCAAAGGGGCGGGCGACAAGGCGGTGATGCTGGGCCTCATCGCGTTTGGCCATGTGGTGTTCGGGGGGGTCGTTCTGGCCTTTGCCGAGGCGCCGGGGGCGGGGGCGGTGCCTTATATCATCGCCTCGACGGTGATCCATTGGGCGTACTACGCGCTACTGAATGCGGCCTACCGGGTGGGCGATCTGAGCGTGGTCTATCCGATTGCGCGAGGGCTTTCTCCCATTTTGATCGCGCTTGGCGCGCAGGTCTGGGCGGGCGAAGTGCTGCCATTGGCCGCGTGGATCGGCATACTGACCGTCTCGGGCGGGATCATGGCGCTGGCTATGCATGGGCGGGCCGGGGCCATGCCGCTGGTGGGGTTTGCCGCCGCCGGAGGGGTCGCGCTGTCGATCGCGAGCTATTCGCTGGTCGATGGGATCGGGGTGCGCGGCGCCGAGAGTGTTTGGGGCTATATCGGATGGCTCTTTGTGCTGGAGGGGTTTGTCGTGGTCTATGTGATCGGCATGAAATGGGCTCGGGTGCGGGCACTGCCCATGCGGAGCCTAGCGCTCGGGATCTTTGGCGGCGTCGTGTCCTCGGCGGCCTATGCGCTGGTGCTGGTGGCCAAGACGATGGCCCCATTGGGGGTCGTGTCGGCGCTGCGCGAGACATCGGTGATCTTTGCGGCCCTCATCGGGGTGTGGTGGTTTTCGGAGGGGCCGAAACGGGGGCGTATCGTGGCGTCGGTTTTTGTGGGGCTCGGCATCGCGCTGATCGCCGGAGTTAAAGGGGGTTGAGATGACCATGCGGGGTCAGAGTTTCAAATGCTGATCGTTTCATTCCTGATTCAGCTTGCTGGGGCGACGATGCTCCTCTTGTTCGCCGTGCGTATGGTGCGCACGGGGATCGAGCGTGCGTTTGGCGCATCTTTTCAACGGGTTTTGACACAAAGCCGCAACCCGGTGCGCGGGGCCAGCGCGGGGCTGGCGATGGCAATTATCCTGCAAAGCTCGGCGGCGGTGGCGCTTTTGGTGGCGGGGTTCTCGGCGGCGGGCGCGCTCAGCTTTGGGGCGGGGTTGGCGGTGGTGCTGGGGGCGGATCTGGGCTCGGCGCTGCTCATTC
>CALGEH010000271.1 GCA_937881735.1 uncultured Shimia sp. | reverse complement strand
AACACGATCATGATGGATATCGTCACACTGGCCGATCCCAAACCCGTCGCCGCTGAGTAAATCTTTGGAACATGCCCCAATGACCGACACTCATATCCGCCCCCTCGCCCAGTCAGACGAGGGCGCATGGCGCACGCTCTGGAAGGCCTATCTGGAATATTACGAAACCAGCGTGCCGGATGAGGTCTATCAGACGACGTTCGAACGGCTGCTGGGCCCGGATCATCCACACCAGAACGCATTGATCGCAGAGCAGAGCGGACTCCCCGTGGGCCTCGTCCACTATATCTATCACGCGCATAACTGGCGGCTTGAGGATGTGTGCTACCTGCAAGACCTCTACGCAGATCCTTCGGTGCGTGGCACGGGCGTGGGCCGCGCTCTGATCGAGGCGGTCTACAAAGCTGCCGATATCGATGGGCACCCTGCGGTCTATTGGATGACGCAGGATTTCAACCACACCGCACGGCAGCTTTACGACCGCATCGGAACGCTCACACCGTTCATCAAATATTCGCGCTGAGCGGCCTCCGGACCGGCAAGAACGCCTATTGCGCCGCCTCGCGGTCCAGCAATTCTTGATAAGTATAGCTCTGCCAGACGTCGCCTTCCGAGCCGGCAACGTAAGCCGCATCCACAGGCACGCACGCGCCTCGGTCACAAAGCTGCACAACCTCCATCGTTTCGGTATCCACGAACCAAAAACGCCCACCCGGGGTGGCGACATAGCCGTCGATCCCCTCATCCTCATCAGCCTCAATATCAATCACCGTGGGCACCTCGGACCACGCGCCGGTGTCATAGGCCGCATGGGTATGCCACGAGGCCACGACCTCCAGATCATCCGGCCAGAGGGGGGAGCATTCGTCCACCATGCCGCGCACCACCTGCGAGCTGCGCAGCGTGCCCGCGCCATCGAACCCCAGATAGCCACAGAACTCCAGATTCTGCGAAAACGAGGTGATCTGCGCCGCGCTCAGAACCGCGCGTGCGACATCCACTTCGTCATGGCCTTGTGCGGCCTCCACGTCCGCGCGCAGAGTCGCCATCTCCTCCGCACCCTCAAGGGCGACTGCAATCGTCCAAAGCCCGCCCGCCAGCAATGCCAGCGTGCAAACGGATAAAACGGATTTTCTCATGGCAAAGCCCTGTGCTGCAACCTGCTATGATCGTGCGCCAGATAGATACGCTGCGCAAGCAAAGCCAATCCTTGACCTCACAAATTCAAATCAGCACTTTTCTTGCGTAGGATACGTATTAAAACAACCACATGCCTTACGAATGGACCACTGCCCCCACGGCCGCCACACCCGCCCGGCTTGACCTTTGGCCGCATCGCTCGCTGCCCAAGCGGGGGTTTGCGGGCTTCATGCTGGTGACGTGTATCTTCCTGACATTCCCGCTCATCCCACTTCTGGGAACCGTGGTGCTTTGGGGGCTTTTACCCTTTCTTGTCGCGGCTGTGGCGGGGATGTGGTGGGCGCTCTCGCACAGCTATGACACGGGGCGGATGCATGAGGCGCTGATCATCGACAGCGAGGCCGTGCACCTCACGCGCACCAACCCCAAGGGCGATGTTCTGGAATGGGATTGCAACAGCTATTGGGCACAGGTCGATATGCACCCCACGGGCGGGCCCGTCTCCCATTACCTGACCCTCAAGGGCAGCGGGCGCGTGGTGGAAATCGGTGCGTTTTTGTCCGAGGATGAGCGCAAAGTGCTCTATTCGGAGATATCCGGCGCACTGCGCCTCGCGCGCAGCGCCGGATAGGCGGGCGGCCTCAGGAGCAAAGCTTGTCCTTGACCTTGGGACCCACCGCGCCGAAATCCATCTGGCCGGTGTAGCGCGCCTTGAGCGCCCCCATCACAGTGCCCATATCGCGGATCGAGCTTGCCTCAGTCTCGGCAATCGCCGCATCGATCGCGGCCTCCACTTCCGCGTCGCCCAGTTGGCGGGGTAGAAACTCCTCGATGATCACAACCTCGCCGCGCTCGCGCTCGGCCAGATCGATCCGCCCGCCCTCCTCATAGGCGCGCACCGATTCCTGCCGTTGCTTGGTCATCTTGCCAAGGATCGCCAGCACGTCATCGTCACCGACACTGACCTCGCCATCCTTGCCACGCGCCGCAATCTCCTGATCCTTGATCGCTGCATTGATCAAGCGCAGCGTCGCCAGACGCGCGGTGTCTTTGTCTCTCATCGCCTGTTTCAGGGCGGTGTCGATCCGTTCACGCATAGTCATCTGGTGCATTTCCTCTCTTCGCGCCGCCCATCTTCGGGTG
>CALGEH010000270.1 GCA_937881735.1 uncultured Shimia sp. | reverse complement strand
AAACGCGCCCGATCACATCCCCAGATATGCACAGCCCCTGTGCAGGCTTGCGCTCGCGCATCTGGACAAGGCTGCGCGCCACAGGGCATGAAGATCCTCATGGACCTGCACGCCTCATACCCCGCCCTCAGCGATTTGCGCGCCCGCGCGCGCAAGCGCTTGCCGCGCTTCGTCTGGGAATATCTCGACAGCGGCACCGGAGCCGAGCGCGCGCGCCACGCCAACGAGGCCACCTTCGCCGCCATCCCCCTCCCCCCCTCGATCCTGCATGGGGAGTTTCAGGCCGATCTCACCATCCCCCTTCTGGGCCGCGATATGCCGTTGCCCTTCGGCATCGCCCCCGTGGGCATGTCCGGCCTGATCTGGCCCGATGCGGAGCGGCATCTCGCCCGCGCCGCTGCACGCCACGGCCTGCCCTATACGCTCTCAACTGTGGCCGCGCAGACGCCCGAGACCATCGGGCCGCTGGCGGGCGAGGATGCGTGGTTTCAGCTATATCCCCCCCGCGATCCGGAGATGCGTGCCGATATGCTGCGCCGCGCGAAGGCGGCAGGGTTCAAGACCCTCGTTCTGACCGTTGATGTGCCTGTGGCATCGCGACGCGAGCGACAAGTGCGTTCAGGGCTCACACAGCCGCCCCGCCTCACCCCCCGCCTTCTGGCGCAGGTGGCGATGCGGCCCGCTTGGGCGGCGGGCATGGCGCAACTCGGCATGCCGCGCATGCGGATGATCGACGACTACGCAGGTTTGACCAAAGGCCTGCCGAGCCACGCTCATGCAGGCTATCTGCTGCGCACCTCGCCCGATTGGGATTATCTTAAATGGCTGCGTGATGCATGGGACGGGCCGTTCATTGTCAAAGGCGTGATGGAACCCTCGTTCGTCCCCCGTCTGGAGGCCGCAGGCGTGGACGCGCTCTGGATCTCAAACCATGGCGGGCGGCAATTCGATGCGGTGCGCCCCACGGTTGAGGCCCTGCCCGATATCCGCGCCGCCACTGCCCTGCCGCTTTTGATAGATGGCGGCGCGCAAGGCGGGCTCGACATCCTGCGCGCGCTGCATCTGGGCGCAAATTTCGTGATGATGGCGCGACCCTGGCACTACGCACTCGCGGCCCTCGGCCCCAAAGGGCTTGATCATTTCGTGGATATCCTACGGCTCGATCTCGCGTCCAATATGGGCCAGATGGGCGTAAAGCGCCTTCGCGACATTACGCCCCCGCGCGGGTAGGTATTTTTGCAAACGGGTAGGCCGCGCACCGGACCGCTTGCGCTAACGCCGCGCAGTTTCTACAACTTCGCTCAGCGCCTCGGCGCGGCACAACATGCCCGACCGAATGGCTGGAGCCTCAGGTCACCATAGGGGGGACAAGCCCAGTGAGTGAGTTTCGCAAAATCCTGATCGCCAATCGTGGTGAGATCGCCATCCGCATCATGCGCGCCGCCAATGAGTTGGGCAAAAAGACGGTCGCCGTCTTTGCCGAAGAGGACAAACTGGGCCTGCACCGGTTCAAGGCGGATGAGGCCTACCGGATCGGCGAGGGCATGGGCCCCGTGGCCGCGTATCTCAGCATTGACGAGATTATCCGCGTAGCGCTGGAATGTGGCGCGGACGCGATCCACCCGGGCTATGGCCTTTTGTCGGAGAACCCTGATTTCGTAGATGCCTGCGCCAATAACGGCATCACCTTTATCGGGCCTCAGGCCGACACGATGCGCGCCCTGGGTGACAAGGCCAGCGCACGGCGCGTGGCCGTGGAGGCCGGCGTGCCCGTGATCCCTGCCACCGAGGTTTTGGGCAATGATATGGCCGCCATCCGCAAGGAGGCCGAGGCCGTAGGCTATCCGTTTATGCTCAAAGCGAGCTGGGGTGGCGGCGGGCGCGGTATGCGCCCCATCATGGACGAAAGCGAGCTTGAGGAGAAAATCCTCGAAGGGCGGCGCGAGGCAGAAGCGGCCTTTGGCAATGGCGAGGGCTATCTCGAGAAGATGATCCTGCGCGCGCGCCATGTGGAGGTGCAGATCCTCGGCGACAAGCACGGCAATATGTATCACCTTTTCGAGCGCGATTGCTCGGTCCAGCGCCGCAACCAGAAGGTCGTGGAGCGCGCGCCTGCCCCCTACCTCAGCGATGTGCAGCGCGAAGAGATCTGCGCGCTTGGCTACAAGATCTGCAAGCATGTGAATTACGAATGTGCAGGCACGGTCGAGTTCCTGATGGATATGGACACCGAGCAGTTCTACTTCATCGAAGTGAACCCCCGCGTTCAGGTCGAACACACCGTGACCGAGGAGGTCACCGGCATCGACATCGTGCAGGCCCAGATCAAGATCGCTGAGGGCAAGACCATTCAGGAGGCCACCGGCAAGGCCACCCAGGAGGATGTGCGCCTCAACGGTCACGCCCTTCAGACCCGGATCACCACCGAGGACCCGCAGAACAACTTCATCCCCGATTATGGCCGCATCACCGCGTTTCGTGAGGCGACGGGCATGGGCATCCGCCTTGACGGCGGCACCGCCTATTCCGGCGGCGTGATCACACGGTTCTACGACAGCCTTCTGGTCAAAGTGACGGCGCACGCGCAAACGCCAGAGGCGGCGATTGCCCGGATGGACCGCGCCCTGCGCGAGTTCCGTATCCGCGGGGTCAGCACCAATATCGCCTTCGTGGAGAACCTGCTGAAGCACCCGACTTTCCTCAACAATGAATACACCACCAAATTCATCGACGAGACGCCCGATCTCTTCACCTTCAACAAGCGCCGCGACCGCGGCACCAAGGTTCTGACCTATATCGCGGACATCACGGTGAACGGCCATCCGGAGGTCAAGGGTCGCCCCCTGCCGCGCGCCGATCTCAAACCACCACGTGCACCCGCCCTGCGGGCCGAGCCGATGATGGGCACCCGCAACCTGCTGGAGCAAAAAGGCCCGCAGGCCGTGGCCGACTGGATGAAAAAGCAATCGAAGCTGCTGATCACCGACACGACGATGCGCGACGGACACCAATCACTTTTGGCCACGCGGATGCGCAGCCACGATATGGTAAAGGTGGCGCCGGCTTACGCCGCCAACCTGCCGCAGCTGTTCTCGATGGAGTGCTGGGGCGGCGCCATTTTTGACGTGGCCTACCGCTTCTTGCAGGAATGCCCATGGAAACGCCTGCGCGATCTGCGCGCCGCTATGCCGAACCTGATGACCCAGATGCTGCTGCGCGGCTCCAACGGGGTGGGTTACACCAACTATCCAGACAACGTGGTGCAGGAATTCGTGCGCGTCGCGGCCACCTCGGGCGTTGATGTGTTCCGCGTTTTTGATTCGCTTAACTGGACCGAGAATATGCGCGTCGCGATGGATGCAGTGATCGCCAACGACAAGCTCTGCGAGGGCGCGATCTGCTACACGGGCGACATCCTGAACCCTGACCGGGCCAAATATGACCTTAAATATTATGTCGGCATGGCACGCGAGCTGGAAGCGGCGGGTGCGCATGTGCTTGGCCTCAAGGACATGGCGGGGCTGTTGAAGCCTGCGGCCGCCAAAGTGCTGATCAAGGCGCTGAAATCCGAGGTTGGGCTGCCCATACATTTCCACACCCACGACACGGCAGGCACGGCCTGTGCCACAATCCTTGCCGCCGCCGACGCGGGCGTGGATGCGGTGGATTGCGCGATGGACGCGCTCTCGGGCAACACGTCTCAGGCCACGCTGGGAAGCATCGTCGAGGCGCTGGCCCACACCGACCGCGAGACCGGTCTGGACATTGGCGTTGTGCGCGAAATCTCGGATTACTGGGGCTCGGTGCGCGAGCATTACGCGGCCTTTGAAACCGGCATGCAGGCCCCCTCATCGGAGGTCTATCTGCACGAGATGCCAGGAGGGCAATTCACCAATCTCAAGGCGCAGGCCCGCAGCCTCGGGCTAGAGGACCGCTGGCCCGACGTGGCGCAGACCTATGCGGATGTGAACCAGATGTTCGGCGACATCGTGAAGGTGACGCCCTCGTCCAAGGTCGTGGGGGACATGGCGCTGATGATGGTGAGCCAGGGCCTGAGCCGCGCCGACGTGGAGGACCCTGCCCGCGATGTGGCCTTCCCAGATAGCGTGATCGACATGATGCGCGGCAATCTTGGCCAGCCTCCCGGCGGCTTTCCAGAGAAGATCGTATCCAAAGTGCTCAAGGGTGAAAAACCTGACACCGAGCGACCCGGCAAGCACCTCCCCCCCGTTGATCTGGAGGCAACCCGCGCCGAGGTGAGCGCGCTTCTGGAAGGCAAATCCGTCGATGACGAGGACCTCAGCGGCTACCTTATGTATCCGAAGGTCTTTCTCGATTACATGGGCCGCCACCGGACCTATGGCCCCGTGCGCGCCTTGCCGACCAAGACGTTCTTCTATGGCATGGAGCCCGGTGAGGAGATCACAGCCGAGATCGATCCCGGCAAGACGCTGGAAATCCGCCTGCAAGCGGTGGGTGAGACCACGGAAGATGGCGAGGCGCGCGTGTTTTTTGAACTCAACGGTCAGCCCCGCGTGATCCGTGTGCCCAACCGTCTTGTCAAATCGCAAACCGCGACGCGGCCCAAAGCCGAGCTTGGCAATGCCAACCATATCGGCGCGCCGATGCCGGGCGTAGTGGCCAGCATCGCCGTGACGCCGGGCCAGCAGGTGAAGGCGGATGACCTTCTGCTCACCATCGAGGCCATGAAGATGGAGACGGGGATCTATGCCGAGCGAGATGCGGTGATCAAGGCCGTGCATGTGCAAATGGCCGGACAGATCGACGCCAAGGACCTGCTGATCGAGTTCGAGGAGAGCTGAGATGGGGCTCACCGGTCTGCGCAAGATACTCGTGCTGACAGACCTGCATTTTTTGCCCCCCGGAGAGCGGATTGGTCATCTCGACCCCGACGCACGGTTTCGCGCGGCACTGGCCCATGCGCTGGAACATCACGCGGATGCCGAACGTATCGTGCTGACCGGCGATCTGACCCATCACGGCGCGCCTTCGGAATATGCGCAGCTGCGGGCGGCCCTGAAGGCGTGCCCCCTTCCGGTGCATATGACGCTCGGCAATCATGATCGGCGGGCTGCGTTTTTTGACGCCTTTCCAGAGGCCGCGCGCGATAAGGACGGATTTGCGCAAGAGATCATCGACAGTGGTGATACGCGGCTGATCGTGCTGGATACCCTGAGCGAAGACGCCGAAGTGCAACATGCGGGCCTCCTTGGGCCGCAACGGCTGGCATTTCTGGACAAAGCGCTGGCAGGGGCCTCCGGGCGGCGCGCGGTCGCGTTCATGCATCATCCGCCGATGGATGTGGGCTTTGACGCGATGGACGCGATCGGGCTTTTGGACCGCGAGGCGTTTCTCGAGGTCCTGTCACGCCACGGCACTGTCTGTCAGATCATGGCAGGCCATGTGCATCGCAGCATTTGGAGCAGCGCCGGGGGCGTGCCTGTGTGCGTTTTGAAAAGCCCGTGCCATCAGTCTCCCATCATGGTGGCAGGCATGGACGAGCATACCTCGGTCGATGAGCCGGGAGCTTACGGTCTTATCTATCTGCATGATGGTGGCGTGATCGTGCACTCCGAGGATGTGGATGTACCCGGGCGGCGCATGCTGAGCTACACCTGAGCGCTGTGATCCCGCTGTGATCCCAAGGGGCGCCTTGCGGCGCACTGGTTTGGTTCGTGAGCGGGGCTTTGCCCCACGTTGAAAATTCTCTGGAATTTTCAACGTTCCCCAGGATATTTCCAGCAAGAAGAAGTGGGGCAGAAAAACTTCGCGGGCCCGTGCAGTTTGTCCTTGCCAGCGCGGCGCGAGTTTTATATCCCGCGTCTTACCCAAGGAAGCGGGTGTAGCTCAGGGGTAGAGCGTTACCTTGCCAAGGTAAATGTCGAGAGTTCGAATCTCTTCACCCGCTCCAACTTTTTCTCGCCGATCGCAGATGGCCAGCGTGTCGCTTTGGCACTCAGCCCCTCTTGGCGTGGGAGCGCGGCGCGCCTATAAGGGCGGCGCAACAGCCCGAGGAATTTGCCGATGCGCCGCGCAGAGATCAGCCGCAAGACCGCCGAGACCAAAATTGAGGTAAGCCTCGATCTGGATGGGACGGGCGTTTACGACAATGAAACCGGTGTGGGGTTTTTCGACCATATGCTGGATCAGTTGGCGCGCCATTCGCTGATGGATATGCGCGTGCGTTGCGCGGGCGATCTGCATATCGACGATCACCACACCGTTGAGGATGTGGGGATTGCGATTGGGCAGGCATTGACGGAGGCCGTTGGCGACAAGCGCGGCATCCGGCGCTATGGTGCGTGTCTTTTACCGATGGATGATGCTCTGGTACGTGCCGCTCTTGATCTCAGCGGGCGGCCGTTTTTGGTGTGGAAGATGGACCTGCCCACGGCCAAGATTGGCACGTTCGATACTGAATTGGTACGCGAGTTCTTTCAGGCGCTGAGCACGCATGGTGGCATCACGCTGCATATCGAGGCGCTGGACGGGATCAACAGCCACCACATGGCCGAGGCCGCGTTCAAAGCTGTGGCGCGGGCCTTGCGCGATGCGCTGGAAGTCGACCCGCGCAAAAACGATGCGATCCCGTCGACCAAAGGGGCGCTTTGACCCATGACCACGGTGATCGTGGATTACGAAAGCGGCAATCTGCATTCCGCCGAGAAGGCGTTTCAACGGATGGCGGCGGAAGTGGGTGCGGGCGATGTGATCGTCAGCGCCGCACCGGACGTGGTGGCCAAGGCCGAGCGGATCGTCTTGCCCGGTGACGGCGCATTTCCCGCCTGCCGTCAGGCTTTGTTCGATCATCGCGGGCTGTTTGAGGCCATTGAGGAGCGTGTCGTGCGCGGTGCACGGCCCTTCATGGGGATTTGCATCGGGATGCAGATGATGGCCTCAAAGGGGCTTGAGTATACCGAGACACCGGGGTTTGACTGGATCGGCGGCACGGTAGGCCCGATTGAGGCCAGCGAGGGCCGCAAGGTGCCGCATATGGGCTGGAACGATCTGGTGCTACACGGGGAGCATCCCGTTTTGGCGGGGATTGAGACCGGGCATCACGCCTATTTCGTCCATTCCTATCAGTTTGCCGTGGACGCGCCTGAGCATCTTCTGGCGCATGTGGACTATGGCGCGCCTGTGACAGCTATTGTCGGTCGCGATACGATGATCGGCACGCAATTCCACCCGGAGAAAAGCCAATCCACCGGCCTCAGGATGATCGCGAATTTCCTGCAGTGGGCGCCTTGAGAGGGTAGACACCGCTCGAAAGAACGCCCTGAACACCAATCAGGAGCGCTATTGGACGCGGCTCCACATTTGTCCCTGACAGATCGGACCGACGCAGCCCTTCACAGACAGACCACCGCCCGTTAGCTGCATCTTGGCATCATATTCCCTGCGATGCGCAGGCACATAGACCCGGCCGCCATCATAGGCACCCTGCCCGTTAGGGCGCATGTCCCAGAAGAGACGCTTGCCCACGTTGGCCGTGGTGATCTGTTTGCCCTCAGGGCTGTAGGCGCGAATGATTGTGCCGCAAAGCGCGGTCCCACAAGGTGCAACCTCGATATGGCCCACCTGCCCTTTCCCATCTGGCGGCGCGGCCCAGATGCCAATTGCGGGGTCTTCTGCCATAGCGGGCAGCCCCATGAAGGCTACGAACAAAGCTGGCGGAATGTGTTTCACGGGTAAATCCCTTCACCGGTGAGCCCTCGACCGGCGGGCGCGTGTCCCGGCACAAATGCCCGGGACCCACGATATATAGGACCTGTCGAGGCGAATTGCTATGCGAGTGACGACTGCACGGCCGAAATACGACAGGGATCGCGACTTATGTCACTTGGGTCACTCGACCTTAGTCCATGTGCCACCATTGCGGCAAATCCCAAGCACGCAGCCACTGACGGCGAGCGTGTTTCCGCTTAGCTGCAGCTTCGAGTTATAGGTCTTGTCGCGGTCGGGCGCATAGACCTTGCCCGTATAGGCGCCATCGCCCTTGGGTTTGGTTTGCGAGATGATATGACGGCCAATATTTGGGCTCGCCACTTGCGTGCCCGTGCCATCGAACGCCTTCATCAGCGTGCCGCACAGGGCAGCCCCACAGGGCGCCACATTGATCAGCCCGGTATGCCCGTTATCGTCGGGGGCTGTGCGCCATGTGCCCTCCAAAGGGTCAGCGGCCAGCGCGGCACTCGCACTCAGCATCAGGGCCAAGGCACTCATAAAAATTCGTTTCATCGGTTGGTCCTCCCATTTAACACGCGGGTTAGCCTGCGCAGGCGCGCGCGCGCAATCAAGGGTGACGTGGCGCACCGCGTTGCAAATGCCGCAGCGTCATGGTTAAGAGCCGCCAACCATTTATGAGCAGGTGCCCCATGATCCTCTACCCCGCGATTGACCTCAAAGACGGACAGGCCGTGCGCCTTTTGCGCGGCGAAATGGATGCGGCCACCGTGTTCAACGACGATCCGGCGGCGCAGGCCGAGGCGTTTGTGGCGGCGGGCTGTGAGTGGCTGCATCTGGTGGACCTCAACGGGGCCTTCGCGGGCGTGCCGGTGAATGCCGCCCCCGTGGAGGAGATTCTGAAGCGCTGTAAGGTCCCCGCACAGTTGGGCGGCGGCATCCGGGACATGGCAACTATCGAGGCGTGGCTCTCCAAGGGCCTCGCGCGGGTGATCCTGGGAACCGTGGCGGTGGAGAACCCCACATTGGTGCGCGAGGCAGCAAGGGCCTTTCCCGGCCAGGTGGCCGTGGGGATCGACGCGCGCGGGGGGCGTGTGGCGACAAAGGGCTGGGCCGAGGAGACGGATGTGGAGGTGACCGATCTCGCGCGTTCGTTCGAGGATGCCGGGGTGGCGGCGATCATCTACACCGATATCAACCGCGACGGCGCGATGCAGGGCCCGAATGTGGAGGCGACGGCGGCGCTGGCACGGGCCGTGTCGATCCCGGTGATCGCGTCGGGCGGGGTGAGTTCTCTTGAGGACCTTCTGACGCTCAGAGATTGCGGCGCAGGGCTCAACGGGGCGATCTCGGGCCGCGCGCTCTATGATGGTGCCCTTGACCTGGGCGAGGCCTTGCGCGCGTTGAAATAGCGCGCCTTTGCTACATGCCCGCCGCTTTGCCCGTCAGCTTGGCAAGCGCGCCGGCCATCATCGCAAGGTAGCCTGCGTCTTTCGGCACGCCGCCCATATCCTCCAGCGTCTTCGCAGGCGCTTCATACCTCAGCCAGACCTGCCCTGCCCCATCGCGGTAGACCAGAACCTTGAGCGGCAGGAACAGCCCCGCCAGCGGGTCATCCTGCATCGCGGGCGTACCGAGCTTCGGATTGCCGAAGATCAAAAGCTGCGAGGGCGCGAGGTCCAGCCCCACGCTGCTGGCCCCTGCCCCGTGATCCACCCGCGCAAAGACCGTGGCCCCGGCACCAGTGACAGCCGCCTCCAGTGCATCCATCGTCGTGGCCACGTCGCTTGCGGCCTTCACCTTGACGATCCCGCTCTCGCCGGCCATCCCCATGCTCCCCATCAGCGCCATGGCGCCCGCGGCAATCCACATTTTCATCGCTCTATCCTTCGCTTGATTTCGCCCTATCCTCTGGCATCCGATGCCAAATGCCCATAAACAATCGCGTGACAGAACGAGGCGCGCAAAATCATGCTGAAAACCCGGATCATACCCTGCCTCGATGTGGCCGATGGGCGCGTCGTCAAGGGCGTGAATTTCGTTGATCTTCGAGACGCGGGTGATCCCGTGGACGCCGCGCGCGCCTATGACGCTGCAGGCGCGGATGAGCTGTGTTTTCTCGACATTCACGCCACGCACGAGAATCGCGGCACCATGTTCGACGTGGTGCGCCGCACGGCGGAGCAGTGCTACATCCCGCTGACCGTGGGCGGCGGGGTGCGCACGCCCGGCGATGTCCGCGCCTTGCTGCTGGCGGGGGCCGATAAGGTGAGCTTCAACTCCGCCGCCGTGGCCGACCCCGATGTGGTCGCCGCCGCCTCGGCGCAATTCGGCAGCCAATGCATCGTGGTCGCCATCGACGCAAAGACGGTCTCGCCCGGCAAGTGGGAGATTTTCACCCATGGGGGCCGCAAATCCACAGGAATTGACGCAGTGGAATTCGCCCGTCTGGTCGTGGCCAAAGGCGCGGGCGAGATTCTTTTGACCTCAATGGACCGCGACGGGACGCGTGCGGGCTTCAACATTCCGCTCACACGGGCGATATCGGACGCCGTGCCCGTGCCGGTCATTGCCTCGGGTGGGGTTGGCACGCTCGATCATCTGGTGGACGGGGTGATCCAAGGCGGGGCGAGCGCGGTTCTGGCCGCGTCGATCTTCCACTTTGGCGACTTCACGATTGGCGAGGCCAAGGCGCATATGGCCGCCGCCGGAATACCGATGCGGGTGGCGGCATGACACTCGAAGAACTGGCAGACATCATCGCCGCGCGCGCCGAGGCCGACCCAGAGACAAGCTGGACCGCCAAGCTGCTGGCAAGCGGCCCCGAGAAATGCGCCGAGAAATTTGGGGAGGAGGCCGTGGAGGCCATCATCGAGGCCGTGAAGAACAACCCCGAAGCGCTGGCAAATGAGGCGGCGGACGTGCTCTTTCACCTGCTGGTGATGCTGCGCGCGCGGGGTGTGCCCCTTGCCCGCGTGATGGACGTGCTGGAGGCCCGCCAAGGCAAATCCGGCCTGACTGAGAAAGCCGAAAGGAACACGAAATGATCCGCCATGTGGTCTTTTTCTCCGCCAAACCGGGCGAATGCCCCGATGTGATCCGCAACGAGCTGATGATGCTGGCCCAGATCCCGCATGCGCGCCATTTCGAGGTGGGCCGCAACCTGCACGCCGATCAGATCAACGCGGAGGCCCCCGATCTGGTGGTCTATGCGGAGTTCGATGATGAGGCGGCGCTCGCGGCCTACAAGGCCGATCCGATTTACGAGCAGTGCATTCAGTTGGTCCGCCCCATGCGCGAGATGCGGATCGCGGCCGATTTCGCTGCAAGCTAAAGCTTCGAGGAAATCACACCGGTATTGAATCCGCCCATGCGCAACTCGCCGTGCAGGCGCTGGTATTCGATCTTGGGACAACGGTTCATGATCACGTCCACGCCCCGCGCACGGGCGTTAGCGGCGGCCACAGGGTCACTGACCCCTATCTGCATCCAGATTGTGCCGAGTGTGGGAAACAGCGCCAGCGCCTCGTCAACAATGGGGGCCACATGCTGGGAGCGGCGGAAGATATCGACCATATCCACCTCGCCCGACACATCCGCCAAACCCGCCACGACTGTCGCGCCGAAAACCACCTCGCCCGCATGGCCGGGATTGACCGGGATTACCTCAAACCCTTTGAGCTTGAGATAGCGCGCCACATAATAGCTGGGCCACACCGGGTTCAGCGACATGCCCACGACGGCAATCCGCCGGGTGCGGGCCAGAACATCGCGCAGATGCGCATCTGAATATGTTTCATCCATGAAGCGGAGATTAACGCCGCAGGGCGCGCGCGCAAGAGTGGAAGCTGCACAAAAAAGCGCCCAAGGAGAACCTTGGGCGCCAGTCACGGAACGAGGGACAGTCAAGGGGCTTGGCCAGTGTTCCGATCTGGCCAGCCTACTATGTTATTTGGGCCGCACCGCGCAAAAAAGAAGGGTTGTTCAAAGAAGTGTGAACGCGCGCGTCGCTTTTGAAACAATTGCCCCGGCGATGGCCCGGACCTCAATCAAAGATTGTCCTCGGCGATATCCCAGACTTCCTCAAACACCTTACGCATCAAGCCCTTGCGCCGCTTTCCACGCTTGCGTGGCTGGGCAGGCTGGTGCCGTGCATAAGACGGCTCTGGCTCATATTTGGGCAAAGGCTTGGCCCGGCGGGGGGGCGCCACGGCGGCAGGCTTGGCCCGTTGCGGCATCATTTTCATCTCATGCAAAGGCGCGCCACAGGCCGCGCATGAAAGCTCATGCCTTCCGTCTTCGCGCATCACCAAAGCGGCGCGCGTGCCGCAATAACAGCAGGTTGCAATCTTTTGCATGGCTGCTCCTTACCCCTCGGCCTGAGAGGCATATAGGGCGACCGCCGCCGCATTTGAGACGTTGAGCGAGCCAAACCCGCCGAAATATCGGATTTTGACCAAAGCGTCGCAGGTCTCACGGGTTTTTTCGCGCAACCCCGGCCCCTCGGCCCCCAGAACGAGCGCCACGGCCCGATCGCGTCGTCCCTCCATCGCGGCCTCAATCGTCTGCTCCGCCTCGCCATCGAGGCCCAGCACGAGGTATCCCATCCCCTGAAGCTGCACGATTGCATCGGAGAGATTGCGCACCTGCACATATGGCTGCCGCTCAAGCGCACCCGAGGCTGTCTTGGCCAGCGCGCCCGTCTCCGGCGCAGAATGGTGGCGCGGCGCGATGACCGCCCGCGCGCCAAATACCTCGGCCGAGCGCAGGATCGCGCCCACATTATGCGGGTCCGTCACCCGGTCCAGCAAGATCAACCGCGGCGCATGCACCCCGTCCCCCATGGCAAGGCTCTCCAAGTTGCCCCAATCGAGCGACCGCACCTCAAGCACAGCGCCTTGG
>CALGEH010000269.1 GCA_937881735.1 uncultured Shimia sp. | reverse complement strand
GCCATGAAGGTGAAATCCTGCGCGGCAGCCACGATGGGCGTGCGACCCATCTCGCCCGTGGCGACAAGCATCGCCTCGGTCTCACCGGTCGCCTTTTGCGCGGCTTTCATCCGGTCGGGATATTTCTTCTGGTCGCGAAAGCCCAAAGGATCGGCGGGCGGCAACGGCACAGCCACCTCGTTGAAGATACCACCGTCAAAAAGCGTGGTGAACCGCTCGCGCGGTGTTATGTTCATGTGGTGGCCGCAATTGGAGCAGACGTTGAGGTTTTGGCTCATCTCGCGGTGAAAGAGCATCGTTCCGCATTCGTCGCATTTGGTCCAAAGGTTCTCGGGCATCTCGCGACGCGAGAAGATCGAGTTGATGCGCGGACGCATGTAGTTGCTGATCCAGTTCATACCGGTCGGGTCCCTTTGATTGGCCTCGCTCTGAGATAATCGCCGCCGCTTGGAATTGCAATCAAACGCGCAAGGCCACGCGCACGGCGAGCCATCAGGTCAGAATCATCAAAATCTCCACCGGCATCCAGGCGCGCAAAAGCGCCATGTCGCCTGCATCGAACGGCACGGTGTAAAGCGCCAGCCCATCCAGATAGCCCTCGGTCCCGGTGATGAGGATGCCGACGAAGTTGTTGACGAAATGCAGCGCGACAGCAGGGCCCAGCGTCCCTGTGCGTGCGGTGATATCCGCCGCTGCCACACCAAAAAGCGCGGCCCAAATCGCGATCCAGATCGCGCCATCCCCCATGACGGTGGGGTCGTAATGCAGCGCGCCAAAGAGGATCGAGGGTACGATGATCCAGACCCAAGGGCTGGAGAATCGCGCGGCAAGCTGGCTCTGGATATAGCCGCGAAAGACAAGCTCCTCGGCGCTGACCTGAATGAGCAGGCCCAAGAGGGCGAGAGGCAGAAGTAAAAGCCACTGCCCTGCGCCAAGGCCCGTGCTGAGGCTCATCTCCTCGGGCATGGGCAGGAGTGCCACCACCCCGTAAAGCAGCGCGAGCGCCGCCAATGCACGCGATCCCTGACGCATCGCGGTCCCCAGCGGGCCGATGAGCGAAAGGACCCCGCGCCGGTGCAGCAATAGCATAGCCCCACAAAGTGCGAGGATCATTGGCGCAAAGACAAAAAGCGTGGCCAGCGCGCCCTCGGGTGTCGTGCCGAGATCCATGCCGGTGCCATCCGGTCCCCACGCATCGGGCGACAACATTCTGCGGACTATCCCGCTGTAGAAAACTGCCAACCCCAGAAATAGGGCCGTTGCGACCGCAAGCCCGACCACAAGCCGCCAGAGCGCAGCTGTGCCGCGTGCCGGGGCGATCAGGGACTGGTGAGGCTCATATCCGCGCATGCGCCATAGCTAGGGCATCAGGCCGGTTCATTCAAACGGCGCTTTCAATTGGTCCGGTCGTGCTTGCGCGCCGCGCACACCTCGCTTATTCCGGATCAAACACCAGCTTTGCGAGGCCCTTAGATGACCAAGTTCGACAAATCCAAACTGCCCAGCCGTTATGTGACTGAAGGCCCCTCCAAGGCGCCGCACCGGTCTTTTCTTTATGCGATGGGCCTGACGGAGGAGGAGATACACCAGCCTCTGGTCGGCGTCGCCACCTGCTGGAACGAGGCGGCCCCGTGCAACATCGCGCTGAACCGTCAGGCGCAATCGGTGAAGGCGGGCGTCAAGGCAGCCTACGGCACCCCGCGCGAGTTCACGACCATCACCGTTACCGACGGGATCGCGATGGGCCATGAGGGTATGCGCTCGTCGCTGGCCAGCCGCGAGGCGATTGCCGACACGGTCGAGTTGTCTATGCGCGGGCATGCCTATGATGCGATCGTGGGCCTTGCGGGGTGCGACAAATCCCTGCCGGGAATGATGATGGCGATGGTGCGTCTCAATACGCCGTCGGTATTCATTTATGGCGGGTCGATCCTGCCGGGCCGCTATCAGGGGCGCGATGTCACCGTGCAGGATGTGTTCGAGGCCGTGGGTCAGCATCAGGCGGGCAACCTTTCGACCTGTGAGCTGGAGAAGCTTGAGGCCGTTGCGTGTCCGTCGGCGGGGGCGTGTGGCGGTCAGTTCACGGCCAACACTATGGCCTGCGTGTCTGAGGCGATCGGTCTTGCGCTGCCCAACTCCTCGGGCATGCCAGCCGTGTATGAGAGCCGCGATCAATATGGTGAGGCGTCGGGCCGAGCGGTGATGAACCTGCTGGAGAAAAACATCCGCGCGCGCGATATCGTGACGCGCAAAAGCCTTGAGAATGCCGCGCGCGTCGTCGCCTGCACCGGCGGGTCGACCAATGCGGGCCTGCACCTTCCGGCTATTGCGCATGAGGCGGGCCTTGAGTTTTTCCTTGAAGATGTCTGTGATATCTTCAAGGATACGCCCTATTTCGTCGATCTCAAACCCGGTGGGCAATACGTGGCCAAGGACCTCTATGAGGCGGGCGGGATCATGGTCGTGATGAAGGAACTTCGCAAAGCGGGCCTGATGCACGAAGACTGCATGACCGCCACGGGCCGCAGCATGGGTGAAGAGCTTGATATGATCGAGCGCGAAGCCGATGGCAAAGTGATCCATCCCGTCTCCGCGCCCCTGACCAAGACAGGCGGCGTTGTGGGGCTCAAAGGCAACCTCGCACCCGAAGGGGCCATCGTGAAGGTCGCCGGGATCGCCACGCAGCACCAGATCTTCAAAGGCCCAGCGCGGGTGTTTGAGTGCGAAGAGGATGCGTTTGAGGCCGTGCAAGCGCGCAGCTATTCCGAGGGCGATGTGATCATCATCCGCAATGAGGGCCCTGCAGGTGGCCCCGGCATGCGCGAGATGCTGTCCACCACTGCCGCCCTGTCGGGCCAAGGCATGGGCAAGAAAGTGGCCCTCATCACCGATGGGCGCTTCTCAGGCGCTACACGTGGCTTCTGCGTGGGCCATGTGGGGCCTGAGGCTGCACTTGGCGGGCCGATTGCCCTTGTGGAAGATGGAGACGAGATCACGCTTGACGCGATCGCCGGGACCATCAGCATGGATGTGAGTGACGACGAACTCGCCGCGCGCCGCGCCAAGTGGAAAGGTCCGCGCAAGACAATGTATTCCTCCGGCGCGTTGTGGAAATACGCGCAGCTTGTAGGAGCCACCTATAAGGGCGCTGTGACCCATCCCGGGGCAGAGGCCGAGAGCCATGTCTACATGGATATCTAGCGGCTTGCGCATCGCGCTGGCGCTGGGGCTGACCCTGCCATTGGCGGGGTGCCTCGGCGCGACAAGCGGCGTGATGAACCTGCGCCCAAGCGAGCAACTCACGCCCGGTGGAGCCACCACGGTCAGCTTCTTTCGGGGCGAGGTCGTGGTACGCGCACCCAAGGGCTACTGCGTGGACCCCAACAGCGTGCAGCGCACAGGCAGCAGCCGGTTCGTGTTGCTGACAAGCTGTGCGCATCTCAGACAGAACGCGCCCCATGTGGTGCCGGCCTCGGTCGTAACTGTTTCCGTTCTGCCGCGCGCCGCAGGTGCCGAGCAGCCTTCGGCCCGTGAGATGGCACAGGCGGCGGGTGGCAGTGTTCTGAGCGCGGTGGATGGGGACGGGATCGCGCTGATCCATCAGGCCAGTGGGGGGGCGAGTGTGATCAGCGGCGGTGCAGATGCGCATTGGCGTGCGTCGATGGTAATCAATGAGCACCTTATTGGTCTGGCCACCTATAGCCGTCCCGGTGGGGTCGCTACAGATGTGGCCGGGCGCGAGGCGCTGATTGATCTGGCCGAAGCAATTCGTGACGCGAGCCCCGTTCGCCTGCCACGTGGCGCGCCTGAGATCGTGAAAGCAGAAACCACCCAGCCCTCTGAGGTCCCCAAGTTTGAGGCGCGCGGGCCAGAGCAGCCAGGCGGTTTGCGGTCACTCTTGTCTGGATTGTTTCAAAATCCTGGTTAATCCTCTGGAAGGATTTGCTCAGGCATACTAGAAACAAGGCTCAGGCAACAGGAAGCGGACCCCATGCAATTGCGAACTGCATTGGTGGATTTGATCGTCCACCGCCGCGGAGTGCGCCGCTGGGCCAAAGCCGCGCGGCGGGCACCTGATATGCCGCTGAACGAGCTGCGCCACGAGAGATCACTAGCCCGTAAGCTACTTTATTCTTTGACAGAAGTTGCGGCCATTGCGGATAATCGACTGGCGCTTCCGATGATTGGATCGAACGCGTTTTCCAAGCCCCACGGAACCGATTGGGCCTGGCGGCCTTCGCTGTGGTGCCTGCCTTTGCCAAGCCCCGGAATGTCGTCGGCCCCCAGCAAATCCAAGCTGGGCGACGAGCTCACATTGTTTCATGATTGTGTGCAATCAGAGCTGACTTTGCGACAATTGCGCAATACGCGTGAGGCGGATTTGGCGCCCTACGGCCTCCGGATGGATGTGTTTGCCTTTGACGGCTCGTTCCTTTCCGTGGTCCTTGATCTACCCCATGGCGCGGTGGACGGGCTGGAGAAACGGCATTTGTTGCGCATGACCACGATCGTGGAGATGGAAAAGCCGCTGGAGATTTTCGCGCGGCTCAACATTAAGCACGGCCCCAACACGGAACAGATCGTCCGCGAATTGCCGCTATACCAAGATGAGATCATGGTGGAGTTCGATCTGGCCTATTCCAACCTCAACGAAAAGCGGATCGAACGCATGTGGATCGATCTGATCTTCGAGAACCCTGAAATGAGTCAGGTCGTGCTGCGAGACGTGACCCTGAGCCGCCGC
>CALGEH010000268.1 GCA_937881735.1 uncultured Shimia sp. | reverse complement strand
TCTCTCCAATACCTCTATAGACACTGGATCACCTCCTTTCAGTTGTTGACGTTGACACCAGCCTGCCACAAATTTTGCGTTTGTCAAAACAAAATGCAGGGCCCAAGACGCAAAATCATACCACCTATTGCGATTGGGCGGTTGCTGCACATTGTTCGGGCAGGTCGGCCATGGTCAGTTCCCGGCGCGGCTTGGGCGGCGGCGCGTTGGGATCGGGCGGCGGCGGGTTGAGGATATTGTTGACCCATTCCTGTGCATCCGCGCAGCCGTCACCGGGGGGCGGAGCCGCTTGATCCACACAACCGCGCGCCCCACGAGGACAGCTCAGCCGGACGTGGAAATGGTAGTGATGTCCGAACCAGGGCCGCACCTTGCGCAGCCACGCCCGATTGCCCGTCTCATCCTTGCACATCTGCACCTTTGCGCCCGGAAAGACGAAAATCCGCGCGGTGCGGCGATCCTGCGCCGCGGCCTTGATGATCTCATGATGCGCGCGGGTCCACAGGTCGTTGACGAAAGCCCCCTTCGACCGCTGCATGGAAATGGACGATATGTTCTCGCGGCCTTTGCGGGTGAGGTTCATCTGTCTGCCGGGCAACATCCAGATATCCACATCCAGACCGATCTGATGCGAGCGGTGCCCCGACAGCATCGGCCCGCCGCGCGGCTGGCTGATATCGCCGATATAAAGCCCGTTCCAGCCCGGTTGCCGCGCGGCCTTGGCCGAGAGCTTCTCGATGAAATCAATGACCTCGGGATGCCCCCAATTGCGGTTCCGGCTGAGGCGCATCGCCTGCCATGTGGGGCCTGTCTCAGCCAGTTGCACGCCGCCCGCAAGGCACCCTTTGGCATAGCTCCCATAAGGTTCGGCCTTGTGGCCAGAGCCACCCCCAAACGCGCCAAACACCTGCTTGGCCTGTTTGGATTGCGACGACACCACGGGCGCGCCCAGATCTTGCGCGGCGGCAGGCGCGCCCATCAGCGCCACACAGAGGGCGGCAATCAGATGTCTCATCTCGGGTCTCCTTCCGGTTTCACCCACGCTAACAAAATCAACCCGATGAGGAAGAGCCCAATCAGCGGCGTCACCCCAATCTGCTGGCTTCCGCTGATCGCGGTGACCACGCCGACGAGGAAGGGCGCCAGAAACGACGTGGCCTTGCCCGCCAACCCGTAGAGCCCAAAGGCCTCGGCCATATGGCCGGGCCGGGCTTGGCTCACCATCATCGTGCGGCTGGCCGCTTGGATCACGCCCCCCGCCGCACCGATCAACGCGCCCAGCACATAAAACGCCATATCCGGCAGGGTCGAGTCAGGGCCAACCGCGATGCCGTAGACGTGGCTGCGCGACACGAAAACGATGCTGATCGCCACGAAGGTCAGCACGCCGATACAGACCATGACCACGGGTTTGGAGCCGAACCGCGCATCCGCAAACCCACCCAGCCACGCAAACACCGTGCCCGACAGGATCGCGATGATCCCGAAAATCCCGGTATCCACCACGCTCCATTCCAGCACGCCCGCGGCATAAATCCCGCCGAACACATACATCCCGTTGAGCGCATCCCGGTAGAACATCGACGCGCCAAGGAACGAGAAAAGCGACGGCGTCTGCGGCAGGTGGCGCACCGTCTGCCAGACACGGCCCAGCGCCGCCTTGACCGCGCCGGGGGCGGCTTTGGCAGGGCGCGGATCGCGCACCCACAGGAAAAACGGCACCATGAAGAGGATGAACCAGAACCCGGTCAGGGGCCCCACAAACCGCGTCCCCTCCCGCGCGTCTGCATCCAGACCAAAAGGCGGCGCGAGCCCGATGAACGTCCGGCCCGTCTCGCCGCTCTCGGCAAAAAACGCCAGCATGATCACCAAGGCCAGAAGCCCGCCAAGATAGCCGAACGCCCAGCCCGAGCCGGAGATTTTGCCGATCTCTTCGCGCGTGCCCAGATCGGGCAGCATGGCGTTGGTGAAGATCGTGGCAATCTCCATCCCCACCATGCCAATCACGAAAAACACCAAGATGACGCCGAGGTTGAAATCACCCGGAATGGCCCACCAGAGGCCAAAGGCCCCGACGACATACATCACCGAAAAGCCCTTGATCCATTGCATCCGGTTGCCGGTATGATCCGCCATCGCTCCAAGGATCGGCGCAAGGGCTGCAATGATCAGCCCCGCCGTCGCCACGCCAAAGGCCCAAGCCGTCTGCGCCTCGACCCCGTCGCCAATAAGCTCCTTGACGTATGGCGCGAAAATGAAGGTGATGATGAGCGTGTTGTAAGGCTGACTGGCCCAATCGAAGAAGAACCAGCCCCAGATGCGCTGGCGATGCGTCGCGGCTTTCATCTCCCTGCCCCCAAATCGCTTATGCGCCCGATATGACAGGCAGCAAGGCGCTGGGGCAAGCTATTGTTTGAGCGCGTCCTGCATGGGGGGCCAAGGGCGCTGATCCTCGGCGGCAAGCCATGCCTGCACCCAATCAGGCAGCACGGGCGAGGGCGTGTCGCGCCGCATCGCGGCCATCACCTCGGCGGGCGGCACGATGCCTTTGGCACCCGTCACGGCCCCACGATAGACGATATGGCTCGCGCATTCGCCGTTCGCCTTCCACATGGACTGCTCCAGATACATGAATCGCGCGTCCCAGCCGATCGCCCGGCTGCGCATTTCGATCTTCTCGAACATCCGCACCCGGCGGCGATAGCGCACGGTGGCCCCCGCCATGGTCAGGCCCCAACCGTGCCGCTTCAACAAAGGCAAAAGCCCCACGCGTGCCGCCAGAGGAATTCGCCCCAGATCATAGATCGTGAGCGTCCGGCCATTGTTCAGCTCCATCCACACATCGATGTCCTGCGGCAGACAATAATGCTGCGAGACATGCGTGCCCGTCAACGGCAGGGGGGCGTCATTGCGATGTTTGAAAAGCTGCCATGCCAGGCGGAGGATGGGATACATTTGGGCGGCTCCTTTAGCAGTTATCTGTGCCTGCTTTACGCGAACATCAACCGCAACCCCGCGTAAACCTTGCGCTTTGCCAAAGCTCGGCATACCTCTGG
>CALGEH010000267.1 GCA_937881735.1 uncultured Shimia sp. | reverse complement strand
CGTCGTTGATCAGCGCGATTCCGTGCGCCTTGGCCACTTCAAAAAGGGCGCGCACGAGGGTTGCGGGATATTCCACCCCGCCGGGATTGTTGGGCGTGACCAGCACGATGGCGCGCGTGCGTGGGGTGATGAGGGCAGCGGCAGTCTCGGGATCCGGCAACAGACCCTCGCCGGTTTGCAGCGGCACGGAACGCACCCCGGTCATATCCAGCCACATCTTGTGATTGAAATACCAAGGGGTGGGCAGGATCACCTCATCGCCCTCGGCACATAGCGTGGCGATCATGGCGCAAAATGCCTGATTGCAGCCCGAAGTGATGCCCACATTGGCAGGCGTGAGCGACGCGCCATAGCCTGCGTTCCATTGCGTGGCCACCTCGGCGCGCAAGCCCGCAAGCCCCAGAACGGGCCCGTAAAGATGCGCCTCGGGCGTGTTCATCGCGGCCTCGGCGATGACCCGGCGCAGAGCCTCGGGGGGCGGGTCCACGGGGGCCGCTTGGCTCACGTTGATCAGGGGGCGGCCCGGAGGCTGCGTCACACCATCCAGCCAGCGGCGCGCCTCCATGACGGGCGGGAAAAACGTGGCGGCGGTGCGGCCGGTGAAATTCATGTGCAAAGCCCTCAAACGCGGATCAGTTTTACGTCAGTCTCTTGAAAGTTAACGGTGCCTCAATCGCCCCGGTAGGGGGCCACATAGAGCAAAGCCATGTCCCACGGGAAGTAGATCCAGCTGTCCTGTGCAACCTCACCCACGAACGTGTCCACGAGGCTGAGGCCCATCGGTTTGCCGTAAACGGTGGCGATATGCGCCTTCGGCATAAGCGCGCGGACCACTTTTAGCGTGCGGCCGGTATCGACCAGATCATCAACCACGAGGATGCCCGCTCCATCGCCGATGAGGTCCATATCGGGGGATTTGACGACCTGCGCTTCGGACTGGGTCTGGTGGTCATAGCTTTTCACGCTGATCGTATCGACAGTGCGAATATCCAATTCACGCGCGACGATCATCGCGGGCGCCATGCCACCGCGCGTGATAGCGACCACGGCGCGCCAGCCGCCTTTTGGTGCGATGGCATCCAATCGCAATGCGAGGTTGCGCGAATCGCGGTGCAGCTGATCCCAGCTGACATGGAAGCCTTTTTCATGGGGCAGGGGATCGGTCATGGCGCGGCCTTCTCTGGGTCTGACTTTTGATCCGGGGGCCTCAGCCCTTTGCGGCGTCGATATCGGGTGCGTCCACGGCCTTCATCCCGACGATGTGATATCCTGCGTCCACATGCAGGTTCTCGCCCGTCACGCCAGAGCCCAGATCGCTGAGCAGATAAAGCGCGGATTTGCCCACATCATCGATGGTCACGTTCCGGCGCAGGGGCGAGTTCAGCTCATTCCATTTCAGGATATAGCGGAAATCGCCGATGCCGCTGGCGGCCAGTGTCTTGATCGGTCCGGCGGAGATCGCGTTGACGCGGATACCTTGGCGGCCCAGATCCTCGGCCAGATATTTCACCGACGCCTCAAGCGCGGCCTTGGCCACACCCATGACGTTGTAATGCGGCATGACCTGCTCGGCACCGTAATAGGTGAGCGTCAGCATTGAGCCGCCATCCGTCATCAGTTTTTCGGCGCGCTGGGCCACGGCGGTGAAGCTGTAGCAGCTGATGTCCATGGTCATCAGAAAGTTGTCGCGGCTGGTGTCGACATACCGCCCGCGTAATTCGTTCTTGTCGGAGAACCCGATGGCATGCACGAGAAAGTCGATCTTGCCCCAGACACGCTCAATCTCGGCAAAGGCCGTGTCGATCGAGGCGGGGTCCGAGACGTTGCAATCAAACAGATGCTCCACGCCGATCTGAGTCGCCAGAGGCTCGACCCGTTTCTTGAAGGCATCGCCCATATAGGTGAAGGCCATTTCGGCCCCCGCATCGGCGCAGGCCTTGGCGATGCCCCATGCGATTGATTTATCATTGGCAAGGCCCATGATAAGGCCGCGCTTACCGGCCATTAGTTGATTTGACATGTGCTGTCCCCGACCCATCCTTGGTGCTCGATTGATCCATAAGCGAACGCCCTTGGACCATCAAGGCCCGCATGGCCGGCGATTCGCACGCGCGTGCATGAAAGCAGGAGAGCAAGATGAGTGACCGAAGTGGAAAATTTGGCGGCGACGACCCGTTCGAGATCGCCCGCCGCTGGCTGACCGAGGCGGAGGCGACGGAGATGAATGACCCCAACGCGATCGCGCTGGCCTCGGTCGATGCGGAGGGTCTGCCCAACGTGCGGATGGTTCTCTTGAAGGAAGTGGCCGCTGACGGGTTCATTTTCTACACCAATTACGACAGTGCCAAAGGGCAGGAGCTTCAGGCGACGGGCAAAGCCGGATTTGTCATGCATTGGAAGAGCTTGCGTCGCCAAGTTCGCGTGCGCGGCACGGTAGAGCGCTTTGAAGGACCGGAGGCGGATGAATATTATGCCTCCCGCTCGCTCAAGAGCCGCCTGGGCGCATGGGCGTCTGAGCAATCGCGCCCCCTGAGCGGACGCACGGCCCTGATGGCCGAGGTGGCCAAGGTCACTGCGCGCCACGGCACCAACCCGCCACGC
>CALGEH010000266.1 GCA_937881735.1 uncultured Shimia sp. | reverse complement strand
TACCGGCCTGTCACGCCGGGGGTCGCGGGTTCGAGCCCCGTCAACCGCGCCAATTTCCCATACCCGATGTGACACAAACAGACCTGACATAATCGAACAGTCTTTACGGCTTGTAGCCCCGATGCACATCGCGGTCCGGCATCAGCACCTCTGGCCAACCGAAGATCTGCTCATAGGCAAAGAGGCCGAGGCAAAGCACCACAATCCCCAGCACGAATTTCACGCGACCCTCTCTGGGCGGGTTTTGCGCCCAACGAGCCATGCGCAGAAGAAAGCGAGTGTTCACGGGCGGGTCCTTTGGGCTCGGGGGCAGGGCGGCGCGGTCAGGTGACGCATGCGGGCCTCTTGAAACTGGTGCGTTTCCCATGACATATCACGCCTCATTGCCTTGTCACAGCCGGAGCGTGTCCCATCATGCCCACACATTCCGAATCCCGCCAGCTGCCCTATAGCGCGCAGCAAATGTATGATCTTGTCGCGGATGTGGGGCAGTATCCAGAGTTCCTGCCCTGGACAGCCGCCGCGCGCGTACGCAGCGAGGTGGAGCAGCCGGGCGGAACGATCCTGATGGAGGCCGATCTGGTGGTCAGCTTCAAGGTTTTCCGCGAGCGGTTCACCAGCCGGGTCACGCTTTGGCCCGAGGCGCGCAAGATCGATACTGAATATCTTGACGGGCCGTTCAAGCATATGATTTCCAACTGGGAATTTGTGGATACCGAGAGTGGATGTGATGTGCGGTTCTTCGTTGATTTCGAGTTTCGCAATCGGCTGTTGCAATCGGCGGCGGGGCTTTTCTTCTATGAGGCGATGCAACGGATCGTGCGAGCGTTCGAGACCCGCGCCGATGCGCTCTACGCGCCTTGAGATAGTGCTTTTAGCAGCAGCCCCAACGCATGATCCCGCGCCGCAGCCCTGACCTTGGCCCGGCCACGCGCGCCGAACTCTTGCGTCTCGCTTTGCACCTTCGTGCCCTTTGCCAAGCCAAAGCAGACACGCCCTTCGGGCTTGTGCTCGGATCCGCTGGGCCCCGCGATACCGGTGATGGACACGGCTAGCCCCGCGTCTGAGTTAGCCAGCGCGCCCGCCGCCATCTCGCGGGCGACCTCCTCCGACACTGCGCCATATGCCTCCAGAGTGGCCTCAAGCACGCCCAGCATTTCGCGCTTCGCCGCGTTGGAATAGGTAACGAACCCGCGCTCCACCACTGCGGAACTGCCCGCAATATCCGTAAGCGCCGCCATGACCATGCCGCCGGTGCAGCTTTCGGCGGCGGTAATCATCACGTCCTGCGCGCGGGCGGCGTCCAACACCTCGCGCGCTGTCATACGCCCAGCAATCCGTGGCTGATGCCTGCGAAGATCAGAACGCCAATAGCGGCAAAGACGCCTGCGATCACATCGTCGAGCATCACGCCCAAAGGCCCCTCGCGCCGGTCAGCCCAGCCGACAGGACCAAGCTTGGTGATGTCGAAAAACCTAAAAAGCACGAAGGCCGCGAGCCAGCCGGGCCAGAGCGCCAGGATGGACACCCCAGCATGGGCCGCGCCGATTGACAGAGGCAGAATGGCGATCCATTGGCCGACCACCTCGTCCACGACGATATAGGAGGGGTCGTGGTCCTCTTGCCCTTGGGTCAGATGAGATGTGGCCCATAGACCTTTGATAAATCCGGAAAGTATCGCAAAGCCCAAGAGCCATGGGCCGCCAATTGCATGAAAGAGCCATGCCAGCGGCAGCGCCGCCAGCGATCCCCACGTGCCCGGCGCGGGCTTGAGATACCCAACGCCGCCCACGGTGCCGATGATCTCGGGCAACTTCATGGCGCGACCAGCGCCGCCGTGGCGAGTGCTGCGATGCCTTCCTCGCGGCCCGTAAAGCCCAACCGCTCGGACGTGGTGGCCTTGACGGAGACGCGGGACGGCTCCAGTCCACAGATCTCTGCGACGCGGGCGATCATGGCAGGCGCGTGCGGCCCAATCTTGGGATACTCACAGACAAGAGTGAGGTCCAGGTTGCTGATCGTAAAACCTTTTTTCGAGGCAAGTGCCACGGCGTGGCGCAGGAAAATATCGCTGGCCGCACCCTTCCACTGAGGATCGGAAGGCGGGAAATGCCGGCCAATATCGCCCTCCGCCAACGCGCCGTAAATCGCATCCGTGAGCGCGTGCAGCCCCACATCCGCGTCTGAGTGGCCCTGAAGCGCGCGGCCATGCGGCACGGCCACACCACAGAGCATGACATGATCGCCGGGGCCAAACCGGTGCACGTCGTAACCATTGCCGATCCGGATATCCATAGCGCCTCGCAGTTGGGCCTCGGCCCGGGCGAAATCGGGCTGGTGGGTGATCTTGAGGTTTCCCTCATCGCCCGGCACGATTGCCACGTCAAGCCCGGCGGCGCGGGCCACTTCCACGTCATCGGCGGCCTCTCCGGTGTGGTTGAGGTGTGCCTTGAGGATCAGCTCATAGTGAAACCCCTGCGGCGTCTGCGCGCGGAACAGCCCGGCGCGATCCTGCGTGCCGGTCACTCGGCCCTTGGCCCCGGTCCAGAGCGCATCCGTGACGGGAAGCGCGGGGGCGGCGGCCGGCGCCGTCTCCAGCGCGGCGCACACGGTGCGGATCGTCTCGGGCGTGACACAGGGCCGCGCCACATCATGGATCAGCACAGTATCAATGCCGCGCCCCTCCAGATGCCGCAACCCGCTCAGGACCGATGCCGCGCGCGTGGCCCCGCCGGGTGCGACTTCCACACCGTCCGGCACGTCAAAACCTGCAATATCGTCGGGATGCAGGACCACGACCAGCGGGGTGATTTCGGGCGTCCCCGCGAAGGCCTTGAGCGTCCAGTCAATCACGCGCGCGCCGCATAGCCGCTGCCATTGTTTGGGCATGGGGCCACCTGCGCGCCTGCCGCGCCCGGCGGCCACGATGATCGCGGCACATGTCATAGATGCAGGTTTACAGTGGCCAGTAGGCCGGGTGCAATGGCGTCTGTGTGTGCTTAAAATTTAGGCAGTAGTGCATTTCCCGACCCGCCAAACCCTCCGCGAACGTTGATAAAGCGCCGTACCGCAGTTAACAAACCGTAACCGCTTAAGGATTAGGCAAATGCCGCTCGACCTCAAGACTCACAGGCTTGATCCGCCTGTGCTGCTGGCCCCGCTGGCGGGAATCACCGATTTGCCGTTTCGCAATCTGGTGGCCAGCTTTGGCGCCGGCCTTGTGGTGAGTGAGATGATCGCAAGCCAGGAGATGGTTCAGGCCAGGCGCGGCGCGCGCGAGAAGGCCGAGCTTGGCTTCGGCGCCAGCGCAAGTGCGGTTCAGATCGCTGGCCGCGAGGCTCATTGGATGGCCGAGGCTGCGCGCATCGCCGCCGCAAATGGCGCGCGGATCATAGACATAAATATGGGGTGTCCGGCCAAGAAGGTGACCAGCGCGAGCGGGGCAGGCGCCTCGGGCTCGGCTCTTATGAAGGATCTCGATCACGCGCTCGGCCTCATTGAGGTGGTG
>CALGEH010000265.1 GCA_937881735.1 uncultured Shimia sp. | reverse complement strand
CATCTCCGACAGCGGCCAGATCAGCGCGATCCCCAGACAGCCAAGCCCAAGATAAGGCGCCCATCCGGTTGTCATCCGCCCCCGCGCCGCGCGCAGCTTGGCCCGTGCCCCGCCAAGCGCCAGACCCCAGACCAGAGCCAAGACAACATAGGCGAAAGGCGTGCCGAGGAAAAAGCTGAGCGGCGTGATCGTGCCTGCGATTTTCACATAGATGGCCGCATGGTCGAGCCGTCGCAGCACGGGTCGCGCCGGTGTGTCGGCGAGGATATGATAGGCTGCCGAGGCGCAGAGCATCGCCAACAGCCCCGCAGCGTAGACCATGACGGCGGTGAAGAGGCCCCAATCCATCCGCGCGCTCAGGAGCCAGAAAAGCCCGGCCACCCCGATCAGGGCCGCGCCCACGCCCAAGACATGGACCGCGCCATCTGCGAGACGCTCGGCGCGCGTATATGCTGGATAAGACATGCCACTCATACCTCCTCAGCCTAGCCCGGAAATCTGGATAAGGCACCTCAAAGGCGACAGGATGACGAAAAAGGGATTAAAAAGCGGTGAATTAAACGCTCAGGCTCAGGGCAGGCGCGCGCCCCAGAGGTCGTATTCCCCGGCCTCGTCCACCGTCACACGGACCAGATCACCCACGGCAAGCCCGTCGGTGCCCTCGTCGATGAAGAGGTTGCCGTCTATCTCGGGGGCATCCGCCTTGGTGCGGCAGGTGGCGATACCATCCTCGTCGATATCGTCGATGAGTACGTCTTGCACAGAGCCAACCTTGGCGGCAAGTTTATCCACAGAAATGGCCTGTGCCTTTTCCATAAACCGGTCCCAACGCTCCTGCTTGATATCTGCAGGCACATGGTCGGGCAAGGCATTTGAGCGCGCGCCATCGACGTTTTCGTATTGGAAACAGCCCACGCGATCGAGCTGAGCTTCGTCCATCCAATCCAGCAGCGTCTGGAACTCCGCCTCCGTCTCGCCGGGATAACCGACGATAAACGTGCTTCGCAGGGTGATATCGGGGCAGACCTCACGCCAAGCGGCAATCTCATCCAGCGTTTTGGCGGCCGCCGCAGGTCGCGCCATGCGGCGCAGCACGTCCGGGTGCGCATGTTGGAACGGAATGTCCAGATAGGGCAGCACAAGCCCCTCGGCCATAAGTGGAACAAGCTGGCGCACATGGGGGTAGGGGTAGACGTAATGCAGCCGCACCCACGCGCCAAGTGACCCCAGATCGCGCGCCAGATCGGTGATATGCGCCCGGTGCCCTTTGGCCTCGGCATGGCGGATATCGACGCCGTAAGCGGAGGTATCCTGGCTGATCACCAAAAGCTCCCGAACACCGTTCTCGATCAGCTTTTCGGCCTCGCGCATCACCGCGTGGGCCGGGCGCGAGGCCAGTTTGCCGCGCATGTCTGGGATAATGCAGAACTTGCACTTGTGGTTACAACCCTCGGAAATTTTGAGATAAGAATAGTGCCGAGGGGTCAGGCGTACGCCAGAAGCGGGCAGCAGATCAATGAAGGGATCGGGGCTGGGCGGGACGGCGGCATGGACCGCATCCAGCACCTGCTCATATTGGTGCGGACCGGTCACAGCCAACACACGGGGATGCGCGCCGGTGATGTAGTCCGCATCCGCCCCGAGGCAGCCGGTGACGATCACGCGCCCGTTTTCCTCAATTGCTTCGCCGATGGCCTCAAGGCTCTCGGCCTTGGCGCTGTCGAGAAACCCGCAAGTGTTGACGATCACCGCATCCGCCCCCGCATAATCGGGCGAAATCCCATACCCTTCGGCGCGCAGCCGCGTCAGGATACGTTCACTATCCACAAGAGCCTTGGGGCAGCCGAGGCTGACCATGCCGATCAAAGGCTGACCGCTGCGCCGCAGGGAACCGGACGCGCCCTCCTGCGTTTGCAGGGAGGCGCGGGCGAGATCGGGGCGTAGCTCGGGGGGATTTGTGCTCATGGCGCTCCTATAGCGCCCCGTGAGGCTTCGGAAAAGGCCAAACGCTTGTTGCGCGCGAGGGCTGCGCGTTTACACTATGCCCAAACGTCGAAAGGCAGACTGCACATGAAATTTCTAGCCAAACTCATTGGTTTCGCCCTCGTGGCCGTCTTCATCATGGTCGGCGCGCTTTTCTTCCTGCCGGGTGACCGGATTGCACGCATCGCCGCCGACCAGATCAGCAGCATCATGGGCCGCGAGGTCACCATGACCGGCGACACCGCGATCAGCTTTTATCCCATCCTTGGCATCAGCACCGGCCCCACCACCATCGCTGGGGCCGAGTGGTCCGAGGGGCCCGCAATGCTGGTTGCACAAAGCCTCAAAGTTGGCGTGGACCCTCTCGCGCTCTTGCGCGGGGATATCCGTATCACGGGGCTGGAGGCGGTGGAGCCTGCGATCTATTTGGAGCGCGGCGCCGATGGGCGCGTGAACTGGGAGATCGGTGTGGATGGCGTGGCCCCCTCGGGGCAGTCGGACGGCGTGGCACCCGCGACTTCTGAACGGCTTGCGCTGACGCTGGACCGCGCACTCATTCGCGGCGCGTCCATCACTTTTGTGGACCGCGTGGCGGGGACCCGGACCTCACAAACGGGTATGGATCTCGACCTGCGCTGGCCTGATTATGAGGGCGAGGCGACATTCGAGGCGACGCTGCGCCCCGCCGGCACGGCTGTAACGATCGAGGGTCGCATCGAGAAAGTGGGCACGATGATCGCGGGCGGCGTCTCGGGCCTGTCGGCGACCGTCAGCACCAAAGGCGGCACGGTGGAGTTTGTCGGACGCGGCAGCTCGGCACCGCAGCTTGACGGGCGGCTCATCGCAAAGCTGAGTGATACCAAGACCTTCTTCGCCAGCCTCGGCGTGGCGGCGGCAGACATCCCGCGCGGCTTTGGGCAGTCCATCGATGCGCAGACACAGATCACCGTGACGGGCAGTGATCGCATCGCCCTGCGCGATCTTGGCGTCACACTGGACCAGAACCGTCTGACCGGGGCGGCGGATATCAGCTTGGCCGCGGATCGCCCGCGCGTCACGGCGCAACTCAAGGCCGGTGCGCTGGACCTATCCTCGCTCGAAAGTGGCTCCAGCGCCGCGACGTCCGGTGGCGGAGGTAGCACCGGCGGCACGGCGGTAAGTGACGGTTGGTCCAAGACACCAATCGACGCCAGTGCGCTGGGGCTTGTGGATGCGGAAATCTCGCTCGGCGCGGATAGTCTCGACCTTGGCACGCTGCAATTTGGGGCCACGCGCATCCTCGCTACCGTGGATCGCGCGCGCGGCGTTTTCCAATTTCAGGAGCTTCAGGGCTATGGCGGGCGCATCACCGGGCAGTTTGTGGCCAACAACCGCGCGGGCCTCTCGGTCGGTGGCGATCTGAGCGCCACAGGCATGGATATGGAGCGCCTTTTGACGGATGCGGCCGGGATAACCCGCTTTGCCACCACGGGTGCCGCCAGCCTTGATTTTCTAGGGGTTGGGGGCTCGGTTGATCAGATCATGAAAAGCCTCAAGGGCAATCTCAGCCTCAGCACTGGGCGCGGCGTGATCTCGGGCTTTGATCTGGACAAGCTCATGCGCTCGGGCGACGGCATGGGCGGCACCACGGTGTTCGACGCGATGAGCGCGACTTTCGCAATTGCGGGCGGCAATATGGTCGGCGACGATCTGAGTATGTCGCTGCCCTTGGCCACGGCCACGGGCAAGGGCCGTATCGGCCTTGGTGCGCAGGATATTGATTATGTCTTCACGCCCGTCCTGCTTCAGGGTGAAAGCCGCCGAGGTCTCGCCATTCCGGTCAAAATCCGCGGGCCTTGGGCCGATCCGCGCATCTGGCCCGATCTCGAAGGCGCTTTGGATCTCAACTTCAAGCAAGAGGCCGAAAAGCTTGAGCAGGAGGTCAAGGATGAGGTCGAGAAAGAGGTCGACCGCTTTGTCGAAAAGGAACTCGGCGTGACGCGCGAAGAGGGTCAATCCGTCGAAGACGCAATCAAGAAAGAGGTTGAGGATACGGTCGTCAAAGAGCTGTTCAAACTCTTCGACTGACCCGAGTTCGCTGCAAGAAGGAGGTGTTTACCGCCGTCGGTCGCGCCGCGCGCTCATCGGTTGGAACGCCACGCCCACATGCGCCTCGCAATAGGGTTTTCCGGCCTGTGAGGGCAGGCCGCAGAACCAAAAATCATCCGTTGCCGGATCGCCCACTGGCCATTTGCATGTCCGCGAGGTCAACTCCATCAGGTTCAAACGCTTGGCCTTCTTCTCAACCTCGGTCACCTTGGCAAGCGCCTTGGGATCGATCTCGTTGGTGGACGGCTGCGGCGGCAAAGGTTGCCCCGCAGGAATGATCGGTTTGATCCGTGTCACGACAGCCGGAGCGGGGGCAGGGGCCTCTGCCGCCGCTGGGGCGGCCTCGGGCTTTGGCGCGGCTTTGGGCTTGGCGGGCTTGGCCACTTTTGGTGCGGGCTTGGCCTTCGCCTCGGTGCTGGCCGATGCTGTGCTGTTGCCACCACCGCCATTACGGTTCGACAGGCCCAGACGGTGCACTTTGCCGATCACCGCATTGCGTGTGACCCCGCCCAATTCCTTGGCGATCTGGCTGGCCGACTGACCTTCGCCCCACATTTTCTTGAGAAGCTCTACGCGCTCATCGCTCCAGGACATCCGTCATTCCAATCCAAAAGGGCGGTCCGGCACGCGCACCACCCTGCCAATTTCAGTCTCCCCCTATTTTAATCACTCAAGCCTGAGTTACAAGGCATCGAATCAGGCAAGTAAAGGCCACGCACATGCATGACATCTCGCAAATGGGCACGCGGCGGTTTGGGGCCGTCAACTGGCTGGGGCTCTACACGCTCTGCATCCGCGAATGGCAGCGCTTTTTGTCGGTCTGGACGCAGACGCTTCTGGCGCCGCTGGTGACGGCCGGGCTTTTCCTCGTGATCTTTACCATCGCGATCGGTCCGCGTCGTGGCGATGTGATGGGCGTTGATTTCACCACGTTCATCGCGCCGGGGATTCTGATGATGACCGTTATCCAGAACGCTTTTGCCAACACCTCGTCCTCGCTCGTGATCGGCAAGGTTCAGGGCAATATCGTTGATACCCTCATGCCGCCCTTGTCGCCACTGGAACTGGTGCTGGGCTATCTCATGGGGGCCATTGGGCGCGGGCTTGTTGTCGCCGTGGCCATCTCAATCGGCCTTGCGCTGACGCTCGGGATCGTGCCCCAATACCCTTTGATGGCGTTGGCTTACGTGGTGCTTGGGGCGGCCCTTCTGGGTGCACTGGGGATCGTGGCAGGCATTTACGCTAACAAATTCGATCAAATGGCGGCGATCACCAATTTCGTCGTCACCCCGCTCGCGTTTCTGTCGGGCACGTTCTACTCGGTTGAGGCTTTGCCGCCGGTCCTATGGTATATCACCCATTTGAACCCGATGTTCTACCTGATCGACGGGTTGCGCTTTGCCGTGATCGGCGTGTCTGACAGCCCGCCCGCGCTGGGCGCTGTGATTGGCGTTGCGACCACGCTTGGGATCAGTGTGCTGGCCTACGCCATGTTTACACGGGGCACCCGGCTCAAGGCCTGAGGTCGTGGCCTTGGCCCGCTGTGGGACATTTTCGTTGACAGGCTAGCGCCCCTCAGGCAGGTCACTCCCCTTGATAGATAAGGTAATACCGCCATGATCCCCTCCGTCCTGCCCACCTATAACCGCGCGCCCCTGACGTTCGTCCGCGGTGCCGGAAGCTGGCTTTTCGAGGAGGATGGCCGCCGTTTTCTCGATCTGGCCGCAGGCATCGCGGTGAACGCGCTGGGCCATGCTCACCCGGCACTGGTGGCGGCTCTGACCGAGCAGGCAGGTGCGCTGTGGCACACGTCCAATCTCTACAAGATCCCGGCGCAGCAGGAACTGGCTGATCGCCTCACGGAAGCGACCTTCGCCGACACGGTGTTCTTCACCAATTCCGGCACCGAGGCTTGTGAGCTCGCCGTAAAAATGGCCCGCAAGCATTTCTTCGACAAAGGACAGCCCGAGCGCACGGATATCATCGCTTTTGAGGGCGCATTCCACGGCCGCTCCGCCGCGGGTATCGCCGCCGCCGGGTCCGAAAAAATGACCCACGGCTTCGGCCCGCTTCTTCCCGGCTTCAAACACCTGCCCTGGGGTGATCACGATGCGTTGACCGCGGCGATCACGGATACCACCGCCGCCATCCTGATCGAGCCTGTGCAGGGCGAAGGCGGCATCCGCCCGCTTCCCGATCAATGCCTCAAGGGCCTGCGCGATCTCTGCGATAGCCACGGCATCTTGCTCATCCTCGATGAGGTGCAATGCGGCATGGGCCGCACGGGCCGCCTCTTCGCGCATGAATGGGCGGGGGTTGAGCCCGATATCATGATGGTGGCCAAAGGCATCGGCGGCGGCTTTCCCCTTGGCGCGGTTCTCGCGACCGAAAACGCGGCCAGTGGCATGACCGCTGGCACACATGGCTCCACATATGGTGGCAACCCGCTGGCTTGCGCTGTGGGCAACGCCGTAATGCAACACGTGGCTGATCCCGCCTTCCTAGCCGATGTGCGCGCCCGCGCGGGGCTCTTCCGCCAAGGGCTCGAAGGGCTTGTGGCCACACACCCGGATATCTTTGAGAGCGTGCGCGGCAGCGGTTTCATGCTGGGCGTCAAATGCAAACTGCCAAACACTGATGTCGTGAATGCCGCCTACGATGCGCATCTGTGCACTGTGCCCGCCGCAGACAACGTGGTGCGCCTTCTGCCGCCGCTGACCATCGACGCGGATGAAATCACCGAGGCGCTCAAACGTCTCGACAGCGCGGCCCAAGCCCTTTCATCTTCTTGCTGAAAATATCCTCGGGGGTCCGGGGGCAGACAGCCCCCGCTCCGTCCGCTGCAAAAGGCATACTGCTATGAATCATTTCCTCGACATCCACAAAACAGACCCGGTCGCCTTGCGCGGCATTATCGACATGGCCGCCGATATGAAGGCCGCGCGACAAGGCCGCTCGCGCGGCGCGCCAGATGACGAGCGCGCGCTTGAGGGCCAGATGGTCGCGTTGATCTTCGAGAAGCCCTCCACCCGCACGCGGGTCAGCTTTGATGTGGGCGTCCGGCAGATGGGCGGGCAGACGATGCTGCTGTCGGGCACGGACATGCAGCTTGGCCATGGCGAGACCATCGCCGACACGGCCCGCGTGCTCAGCCGTTATGTGGACCTCATCATGATACGCACCTTCGACGAATCCGTCCTGATCGAGATGTCGGAATATGCCGATGTGCCTGTGATCAACGGCCTCACCGACCGCACCCACCCCTGCCAGATCATGGCCGATATCCAGACCTTTGAGGAGCATCGCGGCCCGATCAAAGGCAAGAAGGTGGTCTGGTCCGGGGATGGCAATAATGTTTGTGCCTCCTTCCTGCACGCAGCAGGGCAATTCGGGTTTGACCTGACGTTCACCGGTCCCGCCCAGCTTGACCCCGAAGAAGAGTTCATCGGCCTCGCGCGCAAAGCCGGCAGCGCGATCAAGATCGAGCGTGATCCGCACAAGGCGGTGGAGGGCGCGGACCTTGTCGTGACCGACACTTGGGTCAGCATGCATGACAGCCAATCGGCCAAGGAACGGCGTCACAACATGCTGCGCCCGTATCAGGTGAACGAGGCGCTGATGGCCTCCGCCAAACCCGATGCGCTCTTCATGCATTGCCTGCCCGCGCACCGCGAGGAAGAAGCAACAAGCGCCGTGATGGACGGTCCCAACTCGGTGGTTTTTGACGAGGCTGAGAACCGTCTGCACGCGCAAAAGGCGGTCATGCGCTGGTGTCTGGGTCTTTGAGGGCTGCACGGGTCACGCCCCTGCGGGCTTGGCTTGCGAGTGCGCTTTGCAAACCGGGCGATGCACCGTAGGCTAGGCAGCACATAGCGGGGAGGATGGCCGTTTGGGCAAGGCGCAGATCGGCGTATACGGGCTTGGCACGATGGGCAGCGCTTTGGCGCTCAACATGGCTGAGAAGGGCTTTGCCGTGGCCGTGACCAACCGCGAGGCGGAATGGGTGGCACCGTTTCTGGCCGAGGCGGGCGTTTTGACCGAAAAACTCCAAGGGTTTGAGGCGCTTGAGCCGTTTGTCCTGGCGCTAAAAACCCCGCGGGTCATTTTGTTCATGATCCCCTCCGGCGCGCCGATGGATGCGATGCTGGAGGCTGTGGCCCCCTTGCTGGCCGAGTGCGACACGGTGATCGACGGTGGGAACGCTAATTTTCACGACACACGACGACGCGCGGCTTCACTTGAGGCGCAGGGCCTGCATTTTGTCGGAATGGGCGTGTCTGGCGGGGAGGCGGGCGCGCGGCATGGCCCCTCGATGATGGTGGGCGGGAGCCCCCATAGCTGGGCGCAGCTCGAGCCCATTTTGACTGCGATCGCGGCGCGGTATGAGGGCGACGTGTGCGTTGATCACCTTGGCCCCGACGGCGCGGGGCATTTCGTCAAGACTGTCCATAACGGGATTGAATACGCCGATATGCAAGCGATTGCAGAGGTTTACGGGCTCGAGCGCAATGGCGCAGGCCGCAGTGCCAAAGACATCGGCGCGATGTTCACGCGTTGGAACCAGGGGCCGTTGCGTTCTTATCTGGTGGAGATTACCGGGCGCGCGCTGCGCTATGATGATCCCCTTACAGGGCGGCCCGTTGTGGAGGTCATCCGCGACGCGGCGGGCCAGAAGGGCACAGGCCGGTGGAGCGTGGTTGAGGCGGTGCGCTTGGGCCAGTCGGCAAATATGATCGAGGCCGCCGTGGGCGCGCGCAGCTGGTCCTCCGAGGTGTCCGTGCGCGGCGTGGCCGAGGAGGTTCTCGGCGGCGACCGGGGCGCGCTTTCCTTGAGCGAGGCGCAGCTGTCTGAGGCATTTCTGGCGGCGCGCATCCTAAGCTATGCGCAGGGCTTTCGCATTCTCGCGGCGGCGTCTGAGGAATATGCGTGGGACCTGAATTTCGCAAGAATCGCAGAGATTTGGCGGGCGGGATGCATCATTCGCTCGGCGCTGCTCGATGATATCTCGGAGGCGTTTCGCGGCGATCTGCCTGGAGGGCAGTTGATCCTTGCGCCCGCCATGGCCGCGCGGCTTCAGGTGACTGTTGCGTCCTTGCGTGCCGTGGTGGCCGCCGCCGTATCACAAGGCCATGCGGTGCCCGCAATGGCCGCGGCCCTCAGCTGGTATGACACGATGCGGCAGGGGCGCGGGACGGCCAACATCATTCAGGCGCAGCGCGATTTCTTCGGCCGCCACGGGTTTGAGCGGCTGGACCGGCCGGGCAAACACCACGGCCCTTGGTGGGACTGAGCCTTAGCTGCGTTACTTGCGCGGCTTGGCCCGCAGGGTCGGATCGGCCTCGCGTGGATTTTCGGGCCATGGATGGCGCGGGTAGCGCCCGCGCATGTCTTTGCGCACATCCGCGTAGGAGCTGTCCCAGAACCCCGGAATGTCGAGCGTGGTCTGCACGGGCCGCCCGGCGGGCGACAAAAGGGTGACCCGCAGTGCGGTGCCGCCCACATCCGGGTGGCGGGTCTGGCCGAACATCTCTTGCAGGCGAAGCTGGATCTCCGGTGGCTCAGTCGCGTAATCAATGGGGATCTTGCGGCCCAACGGCGTGGTGAAATGGGCAGGCGCGCCCTGATCGACGCGGCGCATTTGGTCATAGTCGAGCCGTGCGCGCAGGGCGTCCGTCATGTCAAAGCGCTTCCAGTCCTCCGCCGTGCGCAGACCGCCCAAATGGGGCAGCAGCCAGTTCTCCGCGCTTTCCAGCAGCGCCTCATCCGACATATCGGGCAGGTCTGGATGCTGGGCGCGCAAGAGTCGCACGCGTGCGGCAAAGAGGCGGGCAGAGGAGCTCCAACTGAGGCCGAGGCTGCGGATGCCGTCCAGCATGGCGCGTCTCTGCGCCTCATCCGGCGCGTCTTTCCAGTGGCGGTCCTGCAGCGTAATCGCGCCGAAACGCTCCTGGCTGCGCGCCCGGATACGGCGGTCGCGGGTGGACCAGTCGCAGATATCATGCCATGCGATCTGACCCTTAAAAAGCGCGCGCAGATCGGCCTCGGGCAGGGGGATGGCCTGCCGGATGCGGGCCTCGCGCGGGTTGCCATCCAGTTCGGTTGCGACCAGCAGGCGTGTGTTGGCGAGGGTATCTTCGAGGGCCAGATGTGCGCCCTTGCCGCCCGAGAGCAGATAGCGTGGATCATCACCGGGGCGGCGCAGCCCGATCCGGTCAGGGTATGCCAGCGCGGCCATTGCGGCGTCCGAGCGGGGCGCGCTCTTCGTGCCCGTTCGGGCACTCTTCGCGCTGGTGCTCAGGCGCTTGGCCTCTGTCTTGATGCGCTGGAGCGTGGCGTGGTTCGGGGCGTAGGGATGATCCGCCTTGGGCTGTCTGAGCGCCTTGAGGCGCAGCGCGAGGTCCGACGGCGCGCGATGCGGCAGCGGATCGCGTTCGGCCAGAAGCGACGCGAGGAGCGCCCCCTCCTGTCCTGCAAGGGCCAGCATATGCGCAAGCCGGGGATGCAACGGCAGACCCGCGAGCGCCCGGCCATGTTCGGTAATCTGTCCGCGCGCATCAAGCGCACCAAGCATTTCCAAGAGCGCTTCGGCCTCGGCATAGGGGCCTGCAGGGGGCTGTGTCAGAAACGGCATCGCCTCGGGGCGCGCCCCCCAGAGGGCCAGCTCCAGCGCCAGCGGGGCCAGATCGGCCGTCTCAATCTCGGCAGGCGGAAAGGCCGGGAGCGCGCCTTCCTCGGCGCGGGTCCAGAGGCGGTAGCACATGCCGGGGGCGACGCGGCCCGCACGGCCCTGCCGCTGGGTGGCCTCGGCCCGGCTGACTGGTTCCGTCACCAGCCGCGACATGCCCGCGCCCGTCATCCGTGCGCGCCGGGCAAGGCCGCCGTCGACCACGGCGCGGATATCCTCAATGGTCAGCGATGTCTCCGCGATGGAGGTGGCGAGCACCACTTTGCGGCCCGATGGGGCGGGGGCGATGGCCGCGCGCTGAGCCGCAAAATCCATTGCGCCAAAGAGCGGGCGGATATGGGTATCTTTGGACACGCGGTCTTTCAGGAGTGTGGCCAACCGGGTGATTTCGCCCGCGCCGGGCAGGAAGACCAGCACGCCCCCCTCCGTCTCCTCCAGCGCGCGGCAGGTGAGATCGGCAAGCGCTGCGTCGCGCCTTTGCGCCTTGGGGCGCGGGCGGTCCAGATGAACCGTGGTTACAGGATAGGTGCGCCCCTCCGAGGTGATCACTGGGGCGTCTTCCATGAGGGCGGCCACAGGGGCGGCGTCCAACGTGGCCGACATGACCAGCAGGTGAAGGTCCGGGTGTAGCGCGGCGCGGATTTCAAGGCAAAGGGCGAGGCCGAGATCGCTGTCGAGGCTGCGCTCGTGGAACTCATCGAAGAGCACCGCGCCGATCCCCTCCAGCCCCGGATCCGACTGTATCCGGCGCGTCAGGATACCGGTTGTGACCACTTCGATCCTTGTGGCCGCACTGACTTTTGCCTCACCGCGCACGCGGTAGCCTACGGTCTGGCCCACAGGCTCGCCCAGTGTTTCTGCCATCCGCTCGGCGGCGGCACGCGCGGCAAGGCGGCGCGGCTCCAGCATGACGATACGGCCGGCTATGCCATGCTCCAAGAGGGCCAGCGGCACCACGGTC
>CALGEH010000264.1 GCA_937881735.1 uncultured Shimia sp. | reverse complement strand
CGCCAGATAACCCAGCCGCAGCCCATAGGCCCCGGCCCCAAGGGCCATGACGCAAAGTGGTGCCCAGATCAGCCAGCGCATCAGCTCGTCACCCCGGCCACCCTCCCGGCCCGCGCATGCGCCATAGGCCTCCGCCAGATTTTGGAAATCCCTGCGCCCATTGTCATAGATCTCGCGTTGCTGACCATCGCTCTGCCCCTGAACCGTGTTGACCGCACCCTTAGTGGTAGCATCCCACCCGCGCCGGTCAATCCTCCCGCAGGCTTGGGTGGATAGGCAAAGACGCGCGCGGATCGCGCGCGCGCGCGCCGTCCCCGCCGCGTTCAATACAACATCCACCGGCGTCAGTGCCTTGAATGTCCACGCCATCCCGGCTGGTGACGCGGATATGACAATCGCGTTACATGCGCCGCCTGCCCATTTGCATAGGCCGCGACGGCGTTTATGCCTTGGTCATAATAAAAAAGGAGCGCTCCATGCGCGTTGCGGTCTTATCAGCTTTGCTCATCACCCTGACAACGGCCACCTCGGCGGGTCCCATCAGCTTTGCCGATGGGTGGAAAGAACGGCGTTTGTCGCTCTTCAGCTCAAACGATTACCAGTTTGGACAAAATCTCAGCCTGGTGTCGGACGGGTCGGTGTCGATTGCCTGGACCCGCGTCGCGCAGGAACATTGGACAAGCACCGGTGCCTCATGGCGCTGGACGGTCGATCAATCTGTTCCTGCGACCAACTTGGCGCAAAAGGGCGGAGATGATCGCAATATCTCGCTTTACTTCGTTTATGTGCCGCAAAGCATGGCGCCAGGGCTGCAAAATGCCAATATCCGCAGCCTTCTGGGCAATGATGACGTGCGGATCATTCAATATGCATGGGGTGGTAACCATAGTCGGGGGCAGATCATTCAGTCGCCCTACGGCCCGCCCGGACAAGGCGTGACCATTTCCTTGCGACAGGCCGGAACCGGGTCCCACAGCGAGAAGGTCGATCTTGCAGCCGATTATGCACGCGCCTTTGGGGGCGAGACAGCGGCTCTGGTCGGTTTGGCCGTTTCCGGCGATAGCGACGACACCGACAGTGTTATCCGCGCGGCGATCGGGGATCTCGTCCTGCGGTAGCTTGACTGCCGAACCCGCCGTGCCCTTTGGGCCGTGGGGCGGAAAACGGCCCGCATTGGGGATCCCGCATCAGGTCAGAATTGCGCGACTTTGCGCCTGAAAAGCTGCAGTCTATTGCGCCTGATACACCGCGCCCACCTCGGCGCGGATGATCCGGGCGATCTGGGCGCAATCCTCAAGGCTGAACGTGAGCGGCAGGCGCATATCGACGATGCCCTTGAGAACGCGGTCAGTGGCAGGCATCGGCTCGGACGGCGCATAGCGCCAGCTGTCATAACGGCTGGTGAAGCCCGCGGGCTCCGCACCGCCGAACCATTTCAGCTCCACGCCCCGTTTGAGGCAGCGCGCCAGCACGTCGCTGACCGCCTCGCTTGGCCAATCCAGCAATAAAAACTGGATCGACGAGCCAACGAAGCTTTCCTCAGCCGGGCGCATGGTCAGGCGCAGACCCGGCGTGCCGCTCAGCCCCTCTTCCACCACACGGTAGCGCGCGTTCCACTTTTCGCGCTGCGCATCGAGGGCTCGCAACTGTGGTCGCAGGATCGCCGCGCGCAGGTGGTCCATCCGGCCCGAGACGTTGGGCGTGGTGTATTTCACCTCGTCAAACGCCGCCTCGGGCGGGGGCGTGCCGTGGCGGCCATAAAGCATGTAAGATCCCGAGAGCATGATCGCACGCGCCGCAATCGCATCATCATCGGTCACAAGAAACCCGCCCTCGCCCGCGTTGATATGCTTGTAGGTCTGCATGGAATAACAGCCCACGGCGCCGTGCCGTCCCGACGGGATACCGCGCCACGCGGCCCCCATTGTATGCGCGCAATCCTCGATCACCAGCACGCCCGCTGCGTCGCAAATCGCTATCAGCCGATCCATATCCGCCAGATGCCCACGCATATGGCTCAGCATCAGGACCCGGGCCGCGCCCGCCTTGGCCTCCAGATCGTCCAGATCAATGGTCAGGTTCTCGGTCACGCCCACGAAAACGGGCTGCGCGCCCACAGCGGCAATCGCACCCGGCACAGGTGCGAGGGTGAAGGCGTTGGAGAGCACGCGGTCGCCCGGCCCAATGCCCACGGCGCGCAGGGCGGCCCCCATCGCGTAACCGCCCGAGGCCACGGCCAGCGCGTATTTCGCCCCAACGGAGGCCGCGAATTCCTGCTCCAGAAGACCCACCTCACCCACCTCGCCGGGGCCAAGGTTATAGCGGTGGAGCCGCCCGCTTCGCATCACGGCGATGGCGGCCTCGATACCCTCTTCGGGGATGGGCTCCTGCTGGGTAAAGTTGCCTTGGAAAATCTCTGTCATGGGGGATGTTCTACGCCGGTTCAGCCTCTGGTCAATGAAATTGCTCCGCGTAGCTTAGCCGATCAAGCGGCGCACAGCCTCCGGCAGCTCGTCAAAATGACCGATCAGCGCCTCGGGCTCCAGAGCGGCCATATCACCCCCCGCAGGTCCGAAGGTGACAAGAATCGACGGCACCCCCGCCGCGCGCGATGTCTCGCGGTCCGTCACCGTATCGCCCACCAGCAGCGAACGCATCGGATCACCGCCCGCGCGGCGCACGGCCTCCACCATCGGTGCGGGGTGGGGCTTACGGGTGGGCAAGGTATCGGCCCCGATCAACGCGCCGAACGCATCCAGCGCGCCCATCCGATCCATCAAAATCCGCGCGAGATATTCGGGCTTATTGGTGCAAATAGCCACTTTGTAGCCGTGCATTTTAAGCGCCTCGACCGTCTCCATCGCCTGCGGATAGAAACGGGTGTGTACGGCAATCGCGTGCGCATAATGCTCCAAAAGCGGCTGATACCACGTATCCAGAATGGCCGCATCCACGGGCCGGCCCAAACGCTCCAGCCCCGCAGTCAGCATCGCCCGCCCCCCGCGCAGCGCCGTGCCCGCATCACGCGCGGCGTCCAGCACATCCCCCTCGCCCATGTCGCGGAAACACGCATTGGCAGCGGCCAGCAAATCGCCGCTGGTATCAGCCAACGTGCCATCGAGATCGAAAACAACCGTGCGCATCCACGCCCCCCTCTTCCCGCCCAACTGGGCACATTTCCGCGCAGGTCTGACACATACGGCAATCTTCTTTGATCGGCCGCCCGCTTGCACGCGCTGTGTCAGCAGATAGAAGGGGTGGGATTTGATTACAAACGAGAATCCAAAAAATGGGCATAGCTTTGATCATTCTCGGCGCGGGCAAAGGCACCCGTATGCACTCGGACATGCCCAAAGTGCTACACCAGGTCGCGGGCGCGCCGATGCTGGTTCATGCGATCCGCGCAGGTGCCTCATTGGAGCCCTCGCGCTGCGTGATTGTTGCCGGACACGGCGCCGAGGCCGTGACAGAGGCCGCCGAAGAGTATGAGCCCGCAGCCCAGATTGCCCTGCAAACAGAGCAGCTTGGCACCGCGCACGCTGTCGCCCAAGCGCGCGACCTTCTGAAGGGTCACGAGGGCGACGCGCTCGTGCTTTATGGCGACACACCCTTTATTCAACCCGAAACGCTGGAGCGGATGATGGCCGCGCGCGCAGCCCATGACGTGGTTGTTTTGGGCTTCAAGGCGGCCGATCCGGGCCGCTATGGACGGCTGGTGATGGTGGGCGAGACGCTGGAGCGGATCGTCGAGTTCAAGGACGCAAGCGAGGCCGAGCGGGCGATTGATTTTTGCAATTCCGGCGTGATTGCCTGCGACAGCGCCACACTTTTTGATCTGATCAACGCCGTTGGGAATGACAATGCTGCGGGCGAATATTACCTCACCGACATCATCGCCATAGCCCGCGCGCGCGGGCTCAGCGCCACCGCCGTGGCCTGTGATGAGGCCGAGACGCTCGGTGTGAATTCCCGCGCGGAGCTGGCGCAAGCCGAGACCCTCTTTCAGGCCCGCGCCCGCGCCGAGGCGATGGAGAACGGCGTGACCCTTCTCGCCCCCGAAACGGTGTTCTTCGCCTTTGACACGGCCATTGGCCGTGACAGCATCATCGAGCAAAACGTGGTCTTTGGTCCCGGTGCCACGGTGGAATCGGGCGCACGTATCCGGGCGTTCAGCCATCTGGAGGGCTGCCATGTCTCGCGCGGCGCCATCGTCGGGCCCTATGCGCGGCTACGTCCGGGGGCGGAACTCGCCGAGGACGTGCGGATCGGCAACTTTGTAGAGATCAAGAACGCCGTGCTCGATGAGGGCGCGAAGGTGAACCACCTCAGCTATATCGGCGATGCGACAGTGGGGGCCGGTGCCAATATCGGCGCTGGCACAGTGACGTGCAACTACGACGGCGTGATGAAGCACCATACCACGATTGGCGCGCGCGCTTTCATCGGGTCGGACACGATGCTAATCGCACCTGTCAGCGTGGGCGCCGAGGCGATGACGGGGTCCGGTTCGGTGATCACACACGACGTGCCCGAGGGGGCTTTGGCCATCTCGCGGCCCGAGCAAGTGACGAAACCGGGCATGGCGCGCAAATTGTTCGATATTCTAAAGAAAAAGAAAGCCAAAGAGGCTAAAGGGGCAGAATAATGTGCGGAATTGTAGGGGTACTGGGTCAAAACGAAGTCGCACCGCTACTGGTTGAGGCGCTCAAACGGTTAGAATATCGCGGCTATGACAGCGCCGGGATTGCCACGCTGAACAATGGTCAACTGGACCGCCGCCGCGCGGTGGGCAAGCTGGTGAACCTCAGCGATCTGTTGGTGCATGAGCCGCTGGCGGGCAAATCCGGCATCGGCCACACCCGCTGGGCCACCCACGGCGCGCCGACGCTCACCAACACGCACCCGCACCGCGCGGGGCCGGTTGCCGTCGTCCACAATGGTATCATCGAAAATTACCGCGAGCTACGCG
>CALGEH010000263.1 GCA_937881735.1 uncultured Shimia sp. | reverse complement strand
CGACGACCCATGTGCCGTCAGGCTGGGGCGTGGTGGCCGTCACGGGCGTGAAGCGGTAGATCTCCGCCCCGTTCTGGCGCGCGCCTGCGGCATAGGCATTCGTCACGCCCGACGGGTCCACATTGCCGCCATCAGGCTCCCACATGATGCAGCGGATGCCATCGAAATTGACCAGTGGGTGCAGCTCCTCGGCCCGCGCGCGGCCGATCTCGTGAAAGTTCATGCCGTAAAGCGTGGCCTTGGCCGCTTGCAGGCGCAATTGATGCTCGCGCGCCTCAGTCTGCGCCAGATAGAGCGAGCCGGGCTGAAACACGCCGCAGCTCTGCCCCGTCTCCGCCTCAAGGCTGTTATAGAGGTTCATCGTGTAATGCTGAATGCGGCTGATATTGGCGCTGTCATGCAGCCCGTGAATATTGGCCGCCGCGTGCCATGTGGAGCCGGAGGTCAGCTCATCGCGCTCCAACAGGACCACATCAGTCCAGCCCATTTTGGTCAAGTGATAGAGGATCGAGCATCCGATAACGCCGCCGCCGATCACGACAGCTTGTGCATGGGTCTTCATGGGGATTCCCTTGGGTTAAATCCTCCCCAACCTGCCGCCCGACCCGCTGCTGCGATTGCCGAAAGGCGACAATCTTCGTCGCTCAGATAACATGGGTGGCCCCTCGCTTGTCCACTGCCGCCCGCACATCCGGGTGCGCAGCCTCAAGGAGGCGGGTGCGATCATCGGGGAAATCAATTGCCGCAAGCGCACGGCGCAACGCCTGCTTTGCTGCGGCGCATGCCGCATGGCTCAGGCCCTGGTCAGGGTGCTGCATCAGGCCCGCCAATGTGTGCTGAAGCTGGTGCTGCACTTCCAGAGTGCCAGCGCCATCGCGCATCGCTGTGCCAAAGCCATCGTCCAAAAGCTCACCTGCATCCAAAGGCGGCACCCAGAGGCGATTGAACTTGGTCTCACCGTCGCCCTTGGTCTCGTCGCGGTAGCTCGACAGGATGCGCCCCACGCGGGTGATCACATCAATCGCCGTGCCGGGATCATTCACCCCGGGCGAGAGCGCCTTCGCGGCGATCTCCCCCATCACGGTCAGGCCAAAGCGCGGATCCTGCTCATAGCTGCGCAAATCACCTTGGGTTATATGATCGCGCAGAAGGCTTTCGAAATCATCTTCGCCCGCAGCATCCTTGTCTGCATCGCCCACAACCCAAAGCATAGGCTCATTGAGAAACACGAAATGCCCGACCGGCTCGGTCAGATAAAGCTCTACGCCAAAGCGTTTTGCCGTGGCCTGAAGCCCCTCGGGATAGAGATCGCGGATATACCCGCTTTCGGCGGCGCGGATGCAGACCGCACCCTCGGGCACATCCCCCACCAGCGGATTGGCCCCAAGGCACGGCGTCTCCAGCCGTTCCTCGAATTGCCGCTTGGTGATCCCCTCGACCTGCCGTGTGGTGTCCAGAAGGCTGCCGAAGGTCTGCAGATGCAGCGCCCACCGCACCAAGGACCAAACCACAAACGCCAGCACCAAAACAGTCACCCAAAAGAGCACCAGCGCATGGGCATCCAAAAACACGACCAACTCGCGCAGGATGATGGCGACCAACGCATAGAGATAGGTGCCGATAAAGGCCGCAAGCGTCTTTTGCGTGATCCCGTCGTGCATGATGAGTTGGTGCACGCGCGGCGTCCATTGCGAGGACGAGCTTTGATAGACCGACACCATCACCGTCATGGAAAAGATCGTCACCGCAAGCATCGCATTGGCGATCAGATCCAGCAGCCTGTCCGCCGAGGAGCCGGGCATCCGCCCGGTCATCTCATCCGGCACGACAATCTGGATAAGCTGCGTCACCCCCAAAGAGATCAGCGATAAAAGCCCCATGAACACGACACGCACCCAGAGTTCCTGGCTCAGCGCACGGGCCTTGCGCCACAAGGTGGCCGGATGAAAACGTATGACTTGCACCCGGGTTAACGCCGCCGCTGCCCCAAAGGTTCCCCAAGGCGCGGGATTACGACAGATCGCGTCGCACTTTCACTTGCGCGCCCGCGCGGCTCTGCCACCCTAAGGGCAAGGTAGTCAGGAGGTCCGTCCATGCAAACCACAACCCGCGCGCTTGTTATCGGTGGGGGCGTCGTGGGCGCCTCCGTGCTTTATCACCTGACCAAGCTGGGCTGGTCGGATGTAATGCTGGTGGATCGCTCCGAGCTGACCTCCGGCTCCACTTGGCACGCCGCGGGCGGGTTTCACACGCTCAACGGTGACACGAACATGGCCGCCCTTCAGGGGTATACGATCAAGCTATACAAGGAGCTTGAGGAACTCACTGGCATGTCCTGCGGGCTGCACCATGTGGGTGGCGTCACGCTGGCGGACAATCGCGATCGTTTCGACATGCTTTTGGCCGAGCGGGCCAAGCACCGCTACATGGGGCTTGAGACGGAGATCGTGACCCCTGACGAGATCAAGAAGATCGCGCCCGTGACCAATGTGGAGGGCATCCTTGGCGGGCTCTACGATCCGCTCGACGGGCATCTTGATCCCTCCGGCACCACACATGCCTACGCGAAGGCCGCCCGCATGGGGGGTGCTACCATCGAGACCCATTGCAAGGTCACCGCCACCAATCAACGCGCCGATGGCACATGGGACGTGGTGACAGACAAGGGCACAATCCACGCCGAGCATGTGATCAACGCCGCAGGCCTCTGGGCGCGCGAAGTGGGGGCGATGGCGGGCGTCTACATGCCGCTGCACCCGATGGAGCATCAATATATCGTCACCGTTGACGTGCCCGAAATCGTCGAGCGTGTGGCCGAGCATCCGCATGTGATGGACCCCGCCGGCGAATCCTATCTGCGACAGGAGGGTCGCGGGCTTTGCATCGGGTTTTACGAGCAGCCCTGCAAGCCATGGGCGGTGGACGGCACGCCGTGGGATTTCGGCCACGAGCTTTTGCCCGATAATCTCGACAAGATCGAGGCGAGCATCGAGTTTGCTTACAAACGCTTCCCTCCGTTGGAGCGCGCGGGCGTCAAATCCGTGATCCACGGGCCGTTCTCCTTTGCACCTGACGGAAACCCGCTGGTCGGCCCCGTGCCGGGGATTCGCAACTACTGGTCCGCCTGCGGCGTCATGGCGGGGTTCTCTCAGGGTGGCGGCGTGGGTCTCATGCTCGCGCAATGGATGGTTGAGGGCGAGTGCGAACGCGACGTGACCGCGATGGATGTCGCGCGCTATGGCGATTGGATCACGCCGGGCTATACCCGCCCCAAGGTGATCGAGAATTACCAAAAACGCTTCTCCGTCTCCTATCCCAACGAGGAACTGCCCGCCGCGCGCCCCTTCCGGCAAACGCCGATGTATGACGTGTTCAGCGACATGGGCGCGGTCTGGGGGCATCAATTCGGGATGGAGGTGGTGAATTATTTCGCGAAGGGTGATGATCCCACATATGAGACCCCCTCCTTCCGCCGCTCAGACGCCTTTGACGCCACAGCGCGCGAGGTCCGCGCCGTGCGCGAGGCCGCTGGCATCAACGAGCTGCATAACTTCGGCAAATACCTCGTCACAGGCCCCGGCGCGCGTGATTGGCTCGACCATGTGATGGCAGGCCGCATCCCCGCGCCGGGGCGGCTCAGCCTGACGCCCATGCTCAGCCCCAAGGGCCGCCTTTTGGGGGATTTCACCGTCTCGTGCCTCGGGCCGGAGGCGTTTCAGCTCACCGCGTCCTACGGCGCGCAGGCGGTGCATATGCGCTGGTTCGAGCGCAACGAGGCCGAGGGAGTGACGGTCGAGAATATCTCGGACCGCCTGAACGGCTTCCAGGTTGCGGGGCCAAAGGCGCGCGACATCCTCATGGCCTGCACCCGCGATCCGCTGGACAAGATGCGCTTCATGGACGTGCGGCGCGCAACTGTGGGCATGACCGACTGCCTTGTGCAGCGCGTGAGCTACACCGGCGATCTGGGCTATGAGATTTACTGCGATCCGATGGCACAACGCGCGCTCTGGAACACGCTCTGGTCCGCAGGCGCGCCGCTTGGCCTGCGCCCTTTCGGGATGCGCGCGATGATGAGCCTGCGTCTGGATAAGTTCTTCGGCGCATGGCTGAGCGAGTTTTCCCCCGACTACACGCCGGGCGAGACGGGTATGGACCGCTTCATTCAGTGGTCAAAGGGCACCGATTTCATCGGCCGCAACGCCGCCGAGGCCGAGCGCGCCGCAGGGCCTGCACGCACGCTGGTGGCGTTTGAGGTCGATGCACTCGACGCCAATGTGGCGGGGTATGAGCCGGTCTGGGTGGACGGCACGGTCCGGGGCTTCTGCACTTCGGGCGGTTATTCGCACCATGCGGGCAAGTCCATCGCATTGGCCCTGATCCCCCGTGAAATGGCCAAAGACGGGCTGGCGGCGGACATCGAGATCTTGGGCGAGATGCGCGCGGCCACGCTCACCACAACGCCGCTTTTCGATGCGGACGGCGCGCGGATGCGGGGCTAAGCGCCCTCGCGCGGGGTCACCTTGAGCCATATCCCATCCTTGCCGTGCACCGTCAGGTGCGCGACGGGCATGGCGGGCCGCTCAGGCACGACCTCGAACCGGTAGGCACGCACGAGCATCGCCAAGAGGAGCACCCCCTCAATCATCGCAAAGCCCGCCCCGGTGCACACCCGCTGCCCCGCCGAGAACGGCATATAGGCAGAGCGCAGCCCAGCGCGGCCATTCTCAGTGGCAAAGCGGCCCGGGTCGAACGCATCGGGCGCGTCCCAGATACGTTCGTGCCGTTGCAGGTGCCACGGGCTGAGCACGATCTGCGCGCCTTTGGGCACATCACGGTCGCGGAATCGCTCGGGCTGTGCCGCCTCACGCACCATCATCGGCACGGGCGGGTAAAGCCGCAATGTCTCGCGGAACACATCGCGCACGCATGCGAGCTTGGACATATCCTTGAATTCGGGGCCCTCGGGGCCAAAAGCCAGCGCCTCCGCCGCCACGCGGTCCTGCCACTCAGGATAAAGTGCCAGCAGATAAAGCGCCCAAGCCAGCGCCGAGGCGCTCGTCTCATGGCCCGCCAAAAAGAAGATCGCGACCTGATCAACCATCTCCTCCGTCTCGAACACCTTGCCGTCCACCGGGTCCGGCGTGGTCATGATCTTGGTCGCCAAGTCGTCTGGCGCGGTCCCCACCTTGATCTCGGCCATCCTTTGGGACGTCAACTGCGTGATCAGCCCGCGGATCACCGCCGCCGTATGTTTTGTGCGTGTGCGGTGCGGGCGCGGCAGCCAGCGCGGGAAGGGAATGAGGGCCGCGATGTTGACCACGGGCTGGGTGCGCTGATGCTCGCGGAATTCCTCGAACACCCGCCCCGCAATCTCATTCTCGATGGGGATGGAGAAGAGCGTGCGGAAGATCACATCCGCCGCCACATGGCTCGTCTCCGCCTCGATCTCGCGCGGTGTACCATCGGCCAGGCGCGCCATCCGCGCCACCGCGCCCACGCCAGCCGCCCGCATCGCCGGGAACACATCACGCAGCCGCCCGCCCTCGAACGCCGGGTCAATGATCCGCCGCTGGCGCTTCCATTCCTCGCCGTTGGTCACGAAAACCGAATTGCCCAAAAGCGGCGTCAGTCCCTCACGCACTCGGTCGGATTTGGGAAAATCATCCGGGCGTTCCTTGAGGACCAGATCGACCAATTCAGGCTGATTACACAAATACGAGCGAAAAAACGGCGTGCGAAACTCGGCCATCCACGCGCGGTAAAGCCGCGCAGGCTGGGCTGAGAGGATATCTGCCTTGAAGAGCTTGAGATAGCGCCGCAGCGAGACGCGACCCTCACGGCTTGGTGGCTTGGGGGGGAGCCGCGTCACGGGGTCATACTCCGAAACCGGTTCACGGGTTTTTCCAGACGGCTTTTGGAGGGTGCACGGCCCTCAAACCGCTCGGAAAGCGTTTGCGAGCCCGCCGTGATACGGAAGTAATCGTAATCACCGGGGCGGTCAAAGGCGCAGAGATACTGGAAATGCAGCCGGAAGAACCGCCAGCGCACCGCGCGCCACCGCTCGGGGCTGAGCGTTTGGGTAAAGGCTGCGGAGATCACGAGGGGCCAGCGCTTGTCCTCGGGCGCCACACCTGTCACCACCACGGGATCGCACAGCGCAAAGGCGCAGCCATCACCGGGGGCTGTGACGTCCACCCATGTGATTTCGTCACGCGCACTGAGGTAGGCCAAATCGGCCCGGAGGCGTGCGGCCTGAGGCAGGAACGAGACCATCGGCACCACCTGCCCCAAGGACAGGAACGACAGGCGCGGCGCGCCCTTGGGCAGGCCCGCGCGGATCAGATCGGCAAGGATCGACACGGCCAGATGCGCGCCAGAGGAATGGCCGACGACCAGAACCTCGTCCACATCCCCGGCCAAGGCTGCGGCGATCTGCGCACGCATCTCGTCCATCCGCGCCTCAAGCTCGGGCGGATTCGCCCCGCCATAGCGCGCGGAATAGGCAAAATCATGCATGAGGTAATAGGCGAAGAACTTGCTATCCTTGGCCTTGAACCAGCGCAAGATGCCGACGCAAACCACCAGCCCCAAAGCCGCACCAATCCCCAGCGCCGCCCCCTCGCCGATCACACCCGAGGCCAGCGCGCTGAGCCGCAAAGCGGCGATGCCCGCAAACACGGCAAACGTCAGTTGCAAGAGCAAAAACCCGACCGGGTAGAGCGCCGCAATGACAGGCCCTTTGCGCAGCCGCATCAACCGGAAGAGCGCGCCAGTGGAGATATAGGCCCACGCAGTGCGCACCAGTTGCAGATAGGTGGCGGGGATTGAGTTCGACATGGAGCCACGCACGATGTCCGACCAGATCAGCACATCAACCTCGGCACGCACGGATGCGCCCTCAATATCGGCCTCTACACGCCAGCCATAAGTGGTCCCACCCTGCCGCGCGGAAAGGCTGATCTCATAGCCTGAGACCTCCGCCTGCGCGGCGCTTTCCTTACGGTAAAGCTCGCGGTAGCGGCGCGGGTGGATCGGGTCATAGCCCGGGATGTAGAATACGCGGCGCGCGTCGACGGGTGTGTGGGGGCTGCTCATCTCTCACCTCATTGAGGCAGAATGCTAGGCGAAATTTGGGGCAAGAGTAAGGCTTAACCGAGCAAAGCAAGGGCCGGAAAAACTTCCAAAAGCCAGAAGGCGAAAGCGGAAAATCCGCCCATAAGCATCAAGAGACCAATGGTCCAAAGGAGCAGCCCCATCACGCGCTCGATCTGCACCATGTGCCGCTTCATCCACCCCATCACACCCGTAAGACGCGGCAGGAAGGCCGCGACCAGAAGGAAAGGCACGCCGAGCCCAATGGCATAGACACCCAGAAGCGTAGTGCCACGCGCAACCGAGCCTTCAGACGCCGCAAGCGACAGGATCGCGCCCAGCTGGGGCCCGATGCAGGGCGTCCAGCCAAATGCAAAAGCAAGCCCGAGGATATAGGCACCAAACGCGCTGCCGCCCCGGTCGCCCGCATCCATGCGCGCCTCGCGATTGAGAAACCCCAGCCGGATGATGCCCAGAAAATGCAGGCCAAAGCCCATGACCAAGAGGCCCGCCACCGTGTTGAACACGGTTTGGTATTGCAAAAACACCGTGCCAATGGCCGAGGCTGCAAAGCCCAAGAGGAGGAAGATGGTCGAGAGGCCCATCACAAAGAAAAGTGCCGGGATGATCGCCTTGTTACGCCCCGATTGCTTCTCTGAGAGCTCGCCCACGGTGACGCCGCTCATATACGCGAGATAAGGCGGCACGATAGGCAGAACGCAGGGGCTGAGGAACGAAATCACCCCCGCCAGAAGCGCCACGATCATGGCCGGCAAAAGGCCTGCGTCGATGATTTCGATTCCAAACATGTTGCCTGCTTACGGGATTAATCGGGCGGCGTCATGGGGCGCAATGTCACAAGTTTGTGGACAGTGTGACAGCCGCGGATTAACTGGCGGCTATGGATATAGACGTCACGATCGAGGCGGAGGGGCTGCTCTGCCCCTTGCCGGTGCTGAAATTGCGCAAACGGATGGCCGGGCTGGCCTCGGGGGCGGTGGTGGCGCTGCGCGCGGATGACCCGGCAGCGGTGATCGATGTGCCGCATTTTTGCGCCGAAGCGGGGCATGAGCTCTTGGAGACACAGAGCGATGGGGCGTGTGCCATCTATCTGGTGCGCAAAGGGTAGCGGCGTTCCGGTTACGGCCTCACAAGTTCAGGCCAGATACAAATCAGGCAGCACCTTTAAAGGGTGCCGCCTGATTTTTTGAGTATTTCAGCTAAGAAGAAGGATCAGCGGCCCAAAGACCACCAGCCTTTGCGTTTGGGTTTGTCATCTGCCGGCGCAGCTTCGGCCTCGGCCTGTTCTGGTATCGGCATGGGTGCAGGCGCAGGCGCCGGCTCGGGCGTTGCCACAGCGGCCGCGACGAGTTCTGGCGCGGGCTCCGCCTTGGGTTTGCGTGTACGGGTCCGCTTTGGTTTCGCCTCTGCCTCAGGTGCGGCGGCTTCGGCCTCCGGGGTTGCATCCGCTGGGGCCTCGTCCACTTTCTTGGCGCGGGATTTGCGCACACGTTTGGGCTTGGACGCGTCTTCGGGCTGCGCCTCTGCTGGAGCATCCACTTGGGCAACACCCTCTGCCGGTGCGTCCGCATCTGCGGCGGCTTCGGCCGATTTGCGCGGGCGGCGTGTGCGTTTTGGTTTCGGCTTTTCGTCCGTATCAGCCTCTACGGAGGTGTCCACAGCGGGAGCGGTCGGAGCCGCAACGGTTTCTTCAGTGGCCTCGCCATCCTCGGTCCCGTTCTCGGAGCTATCGTCGCCCCCATTGCGTCCACGACCACCGCGTGAGCGGCTCCTGCGCCGACGGCGGCGTTTCTTGGGACGATCTTCGCCATCCCCATCTTCCGCGCCATCGTTGCTGCGCCCACGTGCGGGGGCGGCTTTCGCCTCGGCATCCTCATTGGGCAATTCATCGGGATCGGCCTCGGCGGCCTCGTCGATATCATCCATGATGGAACTATCGACCGAGACCACGGGGGCCACGGCCTCGGGCACGGCACGGGTGGCGGTCTTGAACTTCTCCAGCGCGAAATCGGGGCTGATGAGCGAGGGATCGCCCTCGATGCGCACCGACAGGCCGTAGCGCAGCTCGATCTGGGCCACATGCTCGCGTTTTTGGTTCATCAGGAAGTTAGAGATGCCAACCGGGCAACGCACGAGAACCTCGCGCGAGCGGCGGCACACGCCCTCTTCCTCGATCTGGCGCAGAATATTGAGCGCAAGATTGTCATCCGAACGGATCAGCCCGGTGCCGTGGCAGGAAGGGCAAGGCTGTGTCGTCGCCTCGATCATACCGGGGCGCAAGCGCTGGCGGCTCATCTCCATCAGGCCAAAGCCCGAGATGCGGCTCACCTGGATGCGCGCGCGGTCGGTCTTGAGCTTGTCTTTCATCCGCTTCTCGACGGCGGCGTTGTTCTTGCGCTCGTCCATGTCAATGAAGTCGATCACGATGAGGCCCGCAAGGTCACGCAGACGCAATTGGCGCGCCACCTCTTCGGCGGCCTCGAGATTGGTCTTGGTCGCCGTCTCCTCGATGGAACCTTCCTTAGTGGCACGGCCAGAGTTCACGTCGATCGCCACCAGCGCTTCGGTCACGCCGATCACGATATAGCCGCCGGATTTGAGCTGCACCGTCGGGTTGAACATGGCCGACAGATACGATTCCACCTGATGGCGTGCAAAGAGCGGCATCGTCTCGGCGTAATGCTTCACGTTTTTGGCATGCGACGGCATGATCATCTTCATGAAGTCCTTGGCGATGCGATAGCCGCGCTCGCCCTCGACCAGCACCTCGTCGATCTCGCGGTTATAGAGGTCGCGGATCGAGCGTTTGATCAGGTCGCCCTCTTCATAGATTTTCGCAGGCGCCGTCGATTCCAGCGTCAGCTTGCGGATTTGCTCCCAAAGGCGGAAGAGATACTCATAGTCGCGCTTGATTTCGGTCTTGGTGCGTTGCGCGCCCGCCGTCCGCACGATGAGGCCCGCGCCCTTCGGCACGTCTATCTCATTGGCAATCTCTTTGAGCTTCTTGCGGTCGGGTGCGTTGGTGATCTTGCGGCTGATGCCACCGCCGCGCGCGGTGTTGGGCATGAGAACGCAATAGCGGCCCGCGAGGCTCAGGTATGTGGTGAGTGCCGCACCCTTGTTGCCGCGCTCTTCCTTGACGACCTGCACCAGAAGGATCTGGCGCGCCTTGATAACCTCTTGAATCTTGTAGCGCCGCGCGCGGGGTTTGCGCGGCGGGCGGATGTCTTCTTGATCATCTTCGTCGGCCACGACCTCGATGGAGGTGTCCTTCTCGGCGGCGCTGGAATTGCCCTCGCTCTCGCTGGCATCGTCCTCGTCGCCATCTGCATCCGGCTCTTCGACAGGCGTCTCGGCCACGCGCTCCATCGGAGACAGGCCTTCTTCGTCATCGGTATCGATTGTCTCCATGCCAGCGATCTGATCGCCATCGACCTCAGCGGTCTCGACCGCATCCTCAGTGGTGGTTTCTGCCGCCTTGGCACGACCACGGCCCCCGCGCGACCGGCGCTTGGGCTTTGGCTCTTCATCCGCTTCGGCCTTCTGGGCCTCGGCATAGGCCTGCTCTTCGGCCATCAGGGCTTCGCGATCCGCAATGGGGATCTGATAGTAATCGGGGTGAATTTCCGAGAACGCCAAGAAGCCGTGGCGGTTTCCGCCATAGTCGATAAACGCCGCCTGAAGCGACGGTTCGACCCGTGTTACCTTGGCGAGATAGATGTTGCCGGCAAGCTGCCGGCGGCTCTCGGATTCAAAGTCAAATTCCTCGACCTTGTTTCCATCAACCACAACGACCCGAGTTTCCTCGGCGTGGGTGGCATCGATAAGCATTTTCTTAGGCATGGTTTCCGTTTGCACCCGGGCACACGCGCCCGCCCCGGAGGGGCGGGGTGACGCTGCAAGGGGTGTCTTGTGATGGCGAGCGGGCGCGGGCAGACCGGGGCACCCACAGGGGCCCTGAGCGAAGTCCTGTCTTGCCTTGCGCGCGTCATCGCGTTTCTTCTCCGGCGCTCGGGTTTTTCGCCCGGCACCCGTTCAATGCCCGAGCGGTCCGCAAATGCGTGTCCGGGCGCGTATGTGGCTCCACGTCGTCTGCGGGGCCCAATCGGTCTGCCGCAGGTTGCTCGACACTTTGGTCAAACATGCTCTGCGTGCAGCGAAACTCATGGACGCTTCGCAAATATGTAAAGCGCCCTTGCCTCACCCTAAAGCGACAGAGCCGCCAATGACAATGGAGAAAATGCCTAAGCGCCCTGCCCGCTCAGAGATAATCGGAGCGTTGCAGAGTATACTTGGCCATCTTTTCGTTCAGCGTCCGGCGCGGCAAGCAAAGCTCGTCCATCACCGCGGCGATGGAGCCTTTGTGGCGGCGCATCGTGTTGTCGATCAGCATCCGCTCGAACGCTTCCACATATTCCTTGAGCGGCTTGCCCTCCGTCGTCATCACGGGCTGCATGTCCTGATGATCGTTCATCAAAAGCGACACGATGGTGCCCGAGCCACGCCGCGATTGCAGCACCGCCCGCTCGGCCACATTGAAAAGCTGGCGCACATTGCCGGGCCACGGCGCTTGCAAAAGCTGTGCCGCCTCCTGCGCGCTGACCTGGGGGGCGTCACAGCCGTAATCATCGGCGAACTGATCGGCAAAACGCGTGAAGAGCGTCAAGATATCCTCGCCGCGCTGGCGCAGGGGCGGCACGGTGATCCGCAAGCTGGCGAGGCGGTAAAAGAGATCCGGGCGCAGCACATCCTCGGATGTCTTGCCCTCATCCTGAAGGTTGGAGATGGCGACCAGCCGCGTCTCAGGCGGTGTGCCCTCCTCATTGAGGAAGGTCAAAAGCCGCGCCTGAAGCGAATCGCTGAGCGCTTCTATGTCCTCCAGCACGAGCGTCCCGCCACGTGCTTCCTCCACCGCGGGAAGGCGGCTTTCCTCGGGCAGCATAGGACCAAAGAGGCGGCGTCCAAGCGCCTCCTCCTCATGGGCCGCACAGCTGACCAGCACGAATTTCTTGCCCGCCCGCGCGCCGACCGCATGGAGGGCATGGGCCACAAGCGTCTTGCCCGTGCCCGTCTCGCCATCGATCAGGACATGGCCATCGGCCTGCCCCAGATCGAGGATATCTTCCTTCAGCCGCTCCATCACCGGGCTGGACCCGATGAGCTTTTTCATCAATTGCCCACCATCCGACAATTCGCGGCGCAAGGCGCGGTTATCCAGCGTCAGGCGGCGCGCATTGGTGGCCTTCTTGGCAAGCTCCGTCATGCGGTCCGGGTTGAACGGCTTTTCCAGAAAATCAAAAGCGCCTACCCGCATCGCCTCGACCGCCATCGGCACATCGCCATGCCCGGTGATCATAATGACCGGAAGCGTGCTGTCCGACCCCATCAGCTTTTTGAGAAACTGCATCCCGTCCATGCCGGGCATCTTGATGTCGCTGACCACGATGCCGGGATAATCAGGGCCGAGCTTTTTGAGCGCATCCTCCGCGCTGACAAATGTCTCGGTGTCATAGCCCGACAGCGCCAGCCATTGGCTGATCGATTGGCGCATGTCCTTTTCGTCATCCACGATGGCGATCTTCATGGCGTTCGGCATTTGCTCACTCCGCTGCTTGGCTCTCAGCTTCCAATATGGGCAGGCGCATCTCGAATACAGCCCCTACGCTCGCGGCGTTGCGCGCCGTGAGCCGTCCCCCAAGGTCGTTT
>CALGEH010000262.1 GCA_937881735.1 uncultured Shimia sp. | reverse complement strand
CTCTCGATGAAATCAGGGGAAACAGGTAGGAAGCGTCAGACTCAGAACACTAGCGGCTTTTGCGGTGGCGGGGAAGCGGTGCGATCCCACGCCTCGCGCCCTGCGGAGGGGTATATTGTGCAGCGGCAGTTGCACAGCCCGGAGATTTTTCCCAACAGTGCAAACAAAATGAGAACATAGAGGGCTTCGTGCAACTCTTTTTTGGTGGGCTCGCAAATTGGGCTGGTCAGCCCTAGATGCCATGGCTAGGGATTTGTGAAACACCGAATGGGAAAGGCACCGGAACAATGGCAAAAATCACGTATATCGAGCATGGCGGCACCGAACATGTGGTCGAGGTGGCCAATGGGCTGACCGTTATGGAAGGCGCGCGGGACAATAACATTCCGGGCATCGAGGCCGATTGCGGGGGCGCTTGCGCCTGCTCGACCTGCCATGTCTACGTCGCCGAGGAGTGGGTCGAGAAGCTTCCCAAGAAGGACGATATGGAAGAGGACATGCTGGACTTCGCGTATCAGCCTGATCCGGCCCGCTCGCGCCTGACATGCCAGCTGAAGGTGACGGACGCGCTGGACGGTCTGCGCGTCCAGATGCCCGAAAAGCAGATCTGAGCATGGAGGGGGCGCGCGCATGTCTTGCGGCGCTCCTTGCGTTTGGCGCGGGCCCTGTTTGGGCAGATACAGTCTCGGCGCGCTATGACGCGCCGACCACGCGCTATGCGCACGGCGTTTTGGGCGATGCGGTAGAGTGGGGCGCGCGTGTGTTGAGCGCGGAAGGTCGCGAGACGCGCATCACCTTGCCCGAGGCGCGTGTGTTCGAGGATATAGCACCCCGCCTTGTCACGTTGCCCGGCGGCATGGCCGCGATAGTGGTGGAGAGCCACCGTGACTTCGGCGCGCGGCTGGCCCTTTACCGTGCAGAGGGCTTGATCGCAACAACGCCCTATATCGGCACGCCCAACCGGTGGCTGGCCCCCATAGGTGCCGGTGATCTGGACGGCGATGGCAGGGTCGAGATCGCCTATATCGACCGACCCCATCTGGCCAAGCGGCTCCGCGTCTGGCGGTTTGACGGCACGGTCGCAGAGGGTGGTCTGAACCATGTGGTCGATCTGGAGGGGCTGACCAATCACAAGATCGGGTGGGATTTCATTGCAGGTGGCTTGCGCGATTGCGGGTCCGGGCCGGAGATGATCACCGCCGATGGCGCATGGGCGCGGGTGATGGCGACCGTGCTGCGCGGCGGCGTTTTGACGACACGCGAGATTGGTCGCTACGGCGGGCCGGACACGCTTGAGGCGGCGCTGAGCTGTCCCTAGACGCTAAAGCGCGCGCCAGCCGATATCGCGGCGGCAGAACCCCTCGGGCCAGTCGATCTTGTCTACCATGGCGTAAGCGCGGGTGGCGGCCTCTTGCAGGGTAACACCCCGCGCTGTGACGCCCAGCACACGTCCACCCGAGGCGGTGATCTGCCCGTCCTTCAGCGCCGTGCCCGCGTGATAGACCATGTTGAAGCTGTCCTCGGGGCAGATCTCCAGCCCTTTGATCACGCTGCCCTTGGCATAGTCGCCGGGATAGCCATTTGCGGCCAGAACGACCGTTAACGCATGGTCATCTGCCCATGTGACCTGTGTATCCTTCAGGCGGCCTTCGGCGGCGGCGTGCATCAGGTCCATCGCCTGCGCGCCAAGGCGCATCATCAGCACCTGACATTCCGGATCGCCAAAGCGCACGTTGTATTCCACCAGCCTCGGTTGTCCGTCTTTGATCATGAGGCCTGCATAAAGCACCCCTTGGAAGGGCATGCCTCGCGCGGCCATTTTGTCAACGCAAGGCCGGATGATCTCGTCCATTGCACGGGCCTCGATCTCGGGCGTCAGCACGGGGGCGGGGGAATAGGCCCCCATGCCGCCCGTATTTGGCCCGGTGTCGGCCTCGCCGACCCGCTTGTGGTCCTGCGCGCTGCCGATGGAGAGGATATCGGTGCCATCGCAGAGCACAAAGAGTGAGGCCTCCTCGCCTTCCATGAACTCCTCGATCACGACCTCCGCCCCCGCGCCGCCGAATGCGCCGGAGAACATGTCGTTGATCGCGGCCACCGCCTCGGGTTCGGACATGGCGATGATCACGCCCTTGCCTGCCGCCAGACCGTCCGCCTTGACCACGCAGGGCGTGCCGCTCTTGGCCACATGGGCGCGGGCGCTGGTGGCATCGTTGAAATGGCCATAGGCGGCGGTGGGGGCACCCGCTGCATCGCAGATCGCTTTGGTGAAGCTTTTGGACGCCTCAAGCTGCGCCGCTGCCGCCGATGGCCCGAAGGTCAGGATGCCCGCCTCGCGCAGCCGGTCGGCCACGCCTGCGGCCAGAGGGGCCTCGGGGCCTATGATGACGAAATCAATCGCCTCCTCGGCGGCAAATGTCGCCACCGCGCCGCCATCCATGATGTCGAGTGCTGCACATTCAGCGATCATTGCAATCCCGGCATTGCCTGGCGCCACGATCAGACGGTCGCATTTGGGGTTTTGCAAAACGGCCCATGCGAGGGCGTGTTCGCGCCCGCCGCTGCCCAGAATGAGAATGTTCATGGCGCTCTCCTTGGTTCCGATCCGTTTGGCGCTTGCATAGGACGCGCGCGGCAGGCGTGCAAGATGCGCGGCACGGCGCGGCCTTTTCAAGCGCGCGTGGATCGGGCATTGATGGGGGATGTCTGATCTTATTGATGATGCCGGTCCGGGCGAGAATGCACCTGAGTTTTCCGTATCGGAGCTTTCCGGTGCGCTGAAGCGCGTGATCGAGGGCGAGTTTGCCCGCGTGCGCGTCAAGGGTGAGATTGGCCGGGTGTCGCGGCCCAAATCGGGCCATGTCTATATGGACCTCAAGGATGATCGCGCGGTGATTGCGGGGATCATCTGGAAAGGCGTGGCGGGACGTCTCGCTGTGCAGCCCGAGGAGGGGATGGAGGTCGTGGCCACGGGCCGAATGACCACCTTTCCGGGGCAATCGCGCTATCAGATCATTATCGAGGATATCCGGCCCGCGGGCATGGGCGCGCTTATGGCGATGCTGGAGAAGCGCAAGGCGCAGCTTTCGGCGGAGGGGCTTTTTGCGGCGGAGCTGAAACGCCCGCTGCCCTATCTGCCCGATGTGATCGGGGTCGTGACGTCGCCTTCAGGGGCCGTGATCCGCGACATTCTGCACCGGTTGCGGGACCGGTTTCCGCGCAAGGTGCTTGTGTGGCCCGTGGCGGTGCAGGGCGAGAAATGTGCGCCCGAGGTGACCCGCGCGATTGAGGGTTTCAACGCCATGACGCCCGGTGGCCGCCTGCCCCGGCCCGATCTCATCATCGTGGCGCGTGGGGGCGGGTCGATCGAGGATCTGTGGGGGTTCAATGAGGAGAGCGTCGTGCGCGCCGCTGCCGCCTCCCAGATCCCGCTGATGTCCGCCGTGGGGCATGAGACGGACACGACGCTGATTGATTATGCCTCGGACAAGCGCGCGCCCACGCCCACGGCGGCGGCGGAGCTTGCCGTGCCCGTGCGGATGGAGCTTCTGGCGTGGCTGGAGGGGGCCGAGGCGCGGTTGACGCAATCGCTGAGCAATGGTGTGCGGTTGCGCGGGCAGAGGCTGCGCGATCTGGCGCGGGCCTTGCCACGGGCGGAGACACTCTATGAAGGGCCGCAGCAAAAGCTAGATCTGGTGGCCGGGCGGCTTGATACCGGGTTGGTGCGTGGGGTGCAGATGCGCCGGGTGCGTCTCTCGGAGGTTGCAGGCGCGCTCAGACCCTCGGCCTTGCGGCGGTTGGTGGCCAGTGATGCGCAAAGGCTTGCCGCGCGTGCCGAGCGGCTCAGGCCTGCGCTTTTGCGTGGCGTGGCTGAGCGCGCCGGGCGGCTT
>CALGEH010000261.1 GCA_937881735.1 uncultured Shimia sp. | reverse complement strand
GCTGACGCACTTGCTTCATCGTCGCGAAATAAGTCAAAAATCGAGGTGCCCTTAGCCAAATACTCAAAAAAAGAACACTAGCGTCACAGCACCGGCCCAACTCACAGCCGGTCAGGCGTTGGCTTCGCGGATCTTGTCAGCCGCTGCCTTGTCGAATGTGACGTTCTTCTCGGCGAAAAGCGTGTCCAGCTCACCCGATAGGGTCATCTCGGTGATGATATCGCAACCACCGACGAATTCGCCCTTCACATAAAGCTGCGGAACGGTGGGCCAGTCGGAATAATCCTTGATCCCTTGGCGCAAGCTATCATCCGCCAGCACGTTCACATCCGTAAACGGCACGCCCATGAAATTGAGCACGCCTGCCACGCGGCTGGAGAACCCGCATTGCGGCATTTCCTTGGTGCCTTTCATGTAAAGCACCACATCGTTGGCTTTTACGGTCTCTTCGATCTGTGTTTTTACATCTGTCATGGGAGAAGTCCTTGGAATTCGGAATTTCGGGGAGGGCGGATCAGCTCAATCCGGCGCTTTTGTCGTCAGGGCAAGCGCGTGCAGTTCGCCTGCGGGACCGTCCATCTTGCCTTTCAGGGCCGCATAGACCGCACGTTGTTGTTGCACGCGGTTTTTCCCGCGAAAGCTTTCATCAACCACATGCGCCGCGAAATGCGCGCCGTCATCGCCTTGCACTTTGATCTGCGCGTCTGGAAATGTTTCGCGGATCAGCGCTTCGATATCGGTGGCGAGAATTGCCATGACCTGCTCCTGTGATTGCCTTGTGCAAATGTAGGGCCAGCGGGGGCCAAACGCAAGACGAAGCGGGCTCAGATTTCCTCGCCTTTTTTCAGCAGATCGTCGATCAGTTGACGTTGAAGATTGGGGCTGTCGCCACCGCCATATTGCAGCGCCCCGCCGGAATAGAGCGTGCCAAAGCTCTGCGCGAGATTGGCCACCTGCCCCAGTCCGGAGATGAATTGATCCTTCTCCAAAGGCTCCAACGGTTGAATAAACGCAGCCCAGAGAATACCCTGCGCAATCGCATAGCGCGCATCGAGCGCGCTGTCGAAATTGGCCTGCATCATGCGCTCAAGCTCTTCGGGCGCCATCCCATCTGCCTCACGGATCGGGGCCATGGCGCGCATGCGGCCATTGTCGGGGTCGGCCACGATCAACACAGATGTCTCACCCACCCGCATCTGCCATGTGCGCATGCCAATGATCGCATCAGGATCGAGGGCTGAGACGATCGCACTCAGCCGCTCTGTCGTCATCGCGGGTTCTGGGCTGGAGTCTGGCGCGTCTTGCGCCGCAGCAGGCAAGGCGAGCGCGGCAAGGAGGGCGATGATCTGAAGGCGCATGGGGTCGGTCCTTATCTGGGATTAGCGCCATCACGCTGGCACGGACCTGACGATCCACGCCAGACCAAATCCCGCCGCTCGCTGAATTGTGACCCCTTGCATGGCACACCCGGCCCCGGCATGGTGTGCGCGCGCGCATCAGAGAGGACACTCCCATGACCCTGCCCAAATGGGGCCTCGTGTCGACCATCAAAGCGCCCTGCCGCGATATTCTGAATTTCGCCGCACACCATTTGGACATTGGCGCGCACCGCTTGCATATCTTTCTGGATGCCGACGCGCCCGCCGCGCGCGCAGCACTTGAGGCACATCCGCGCTGCCACGTCACCCTTTGCGATGACGCCTATTGGGCCGCGCGCCGCAAACGGCCCGAGAAGCATCAACGCCACCCGCGCCTATCGCCGCCGCCCCGGCGTGGACTGGATCGGCCATATCGACGTGGATGAATTCCTGATCCCAACACGGAGCCTCGCCGAGGAATTGGCCAATGTGCCGGACGCCAACCCTACTGCCCGCATCCGGCCCATAGAGGCATTGGCTCCTGATCCGGGCGCGCAGGAGAGCCCGCTCTATTTCAAAGGCTGCCATGTGCGGCCAAAACAGCGCGGGCCGGAAACGGAGGCAATCTACCCCACGTTTGGCGCGCATCTGAGCGGTGGCTTCCTCAGCCATGTCAGCGGCAAGATCTTCGTGCGTACCGGAGCTGAGGATATCAAGTTGCGCATCCACAACGCGTTTGAGAACAACGTGCAGATCGACAACAGCCATACGCTGCCCCAGACCCTGCTTGCCCATTTGCACGCGCCCTCCTGGGAGCGGTGGCTTGAAGCCTATCGATACCGCCTTGCCCAAGGGTCATACCGGTCCGAGTTGAAGGGGGCGGCGACCGCTGGCA
>CALGEH010000260.1 GCA_937881735.1 uncultured Shimia sp. | reverse complement strand
TCTCGCCGACAGCCAACCACGTCTCCACCTGCGCGCGCAGATCGTCCTCCTCAGCGCGTTGACACGCGCCCAGCACCATGGCCGCAGACGCGGCAAGAAAGATCGGGCGCGGGATCATGCGGTCATTCGAACTCCATGATCACATCATCCACCGCAAGGCTGTCGCCCGCGCTGGCATTGATCTTGGTGACGACTGATTTCCGCTCCGCGCGCAGAATATTTTCCATCTTCATTGCCTCCACGGTGCAAAGCGCCTGCCCCTCCTGCACCTCGTCGCCCACCTTGACCGCAACAGACACGATCAGGCCCGGCATCGGGCAGAGCAGCATCTTGGACGTATCAGCAGGCACCTTTTCGGGCATCAAAGCGGCCAGTTCGGCCTGACGCGGGGTGCGCACATGCACCTTGAGATCGGCACCCCGGCTGCGGATCCGGAAGCCCCCCGAAACCTTGCCAACCTTCAGAACAAAGGGCGCACCATCGACATCGATCAGCGCGAGGCTCTGGCCCGGAGTCCAATCGCTGGTCACTTTCATCACCGCACCATCGCCGAAGGTCACGTTCGCACCGCCGGGATAGGCGGCAATGGTCACGTCAAAGCTCATCCCTTGCACGGCCACATTCCAATCATCGCCCACCGTGCGCTCGTGATTGTCCATCCGGCCCGACACCCGTGTGCGGCGGATTTCCGCGACGCGGTGCATGGCGGCACAGGATGCGGCAATCCGGCGCAATGCGTCCTCTTCCAGGGTCGCACCCTCGAACCCATCGGGATACTGCTCTTCGATAAAGGCGGTGGTCATGTCGCCCGCCACAAAGATAGGGTGATCCATCACCGCACTGAGGAACGGCAGGTTATGCCCGATTCCTTCGACCTCAAAACTGTCGAGGGCCACGCGCATCTCCTCAATCGCCTCAAGCCGTGTGGGCGCCCAAGTGCAGAGCTTGGCGATCATCGGATCGTAATACATCGAAATCTCGCCTCCCTCGTAGACGCCAGTATCATTGCGCACCACGGACGTTTCACTGGCCGCTTCCTCGGGCGGGCGATAGCGCGTGAGGCGACCAATCGACGGCAGGAACCCGCGGTAAGGGTCTTCCGCGTAAAGACGGTTCTCAATGGCCCAGCCGTTGATCTTCAGATCCGTCTGCTTGAGGCTCAAAACCTCGCCATAAGCCACGCGGATCATCTGCTCCACAAGGTCCACGCCCGTGATCAGCTCCGTCACAGGATGCTCCACCTGAAGGCGCGTGTTCATCTCAAGGAAGTAAAAGTTCCGCTCCCCATCGACGATAAACTCCACCGTACCCGCGCTGGCATAGCCCACGGCATGGGCCAGAGCGAGCGACTGCGCGCCCATCGCGGCGCGGGTTTCTTCGTCAAGGAAAGGCGATGGTGCCTCTTCCACGACCTTCTGATTGCGCCGCTGGATCGAACATTCCCGCTCATGCAGGTAAACCCCGTTGCCATGCGTGTCGCACAGCACCTGAATCTCAATATGGCGCGGTTGGGTCACGAATTTCTCAATGAAAATGCGATCATCACCAAAGCTGTTGGCCGCCTCGTTTTTGGAGCTTTGGAACCCCTCGCGCGCCTCCGTGTCGTTCCACGCGATGCGCATCCCCTTTCCGCCACCCCCGGCAGAGGCCTTGATCATCACCGGATAACCCACCTGATTGGAGATCTTCACCGCATCTTCGGCATCCTCGATCAGGCCCATATATCCCGGCACGGTGCTCACGTTGGCCGCTTGGGCGATCTTCTTGGAGGTGATCTTGTCACCCATCTTCTCGATCGCGCCCACGGGCGGCCCGATGAAGGCCACGCCTTCAGCCGCCAGCGCCTCGGCGAATTTGGAGTTCTCGCTGAGGAAGCCATAACCGGGATGCACAGCCTCCGCGCCCGATTTGCGCACGGCGTCCATCACCTTGTCGATGACAATATAGCTTTCATTGGCAGGGGGCGGGCCAATGTGAATCGCTTCATCGGCCATGCGCACATGCAGCGCATTGCGGTCCGCATCCGAATAGATGGCCACCGTCTTGATGCCCATCTGGCGGGCAGTCTTGATAACCCGGCAAGCAATCTCGCCACGGTTGGCAATCAGGATCTTCTTGAACATGTGTCGTCCCCTTTAAGGTGTCAGTGCGGCCCGGCGTCCGGAAACGCAGGCCTTGGAATACAAAAAACCACCCGTGCGAAATAGCGCGGATGGTTTTTGATAAAAACGAAGCCCCTGAGGGCGTGTCAGTGTGGTGCCAGAGTCAGCAGCGATCCGGGAAGGTCTGACAATAGGCGACATTGCCCGCCGCGCCGACCGCGGCACCTGCCAAAATGTTACCGTCGAGAACCGCCGCCGTGCCAGCCCCCGCGCCCGCACCGAAGATAGCCTGTTCGGGCAAAGTGCCGCCGCAGGCCGTAAGGGTGCCTGCCGCCAGAAGGATAAAGAGCGATGGGAAGGGTCTACGCATGTTGAGCCTCGCGTGTTGTGAGTGGTGTCGTAGCCCCCACATGAGGCCATAGACGGGTCGCCGTCAAAGCCTGCCTGCGCCGCAAGGCCAATATGCGCAAAGCTCCGCTTATCCTCGCAGAGCGTTGATTGGGAACGAAAAAAGTGCGGCGCGCACTTGGGGATGCCACGCCGCCCATCAGGGGAAGGGTAACGGTTAAGACGATATGTCCCGGGCCCTTGGGGAAGACCCGCCACTACTGCATCGGTAATCGCATGGAGGGTCGGGCGCGCCAAGCACCCTATCGCCGGATCACAGATTTCGGCTGCATCTTGCGCGAAAATGCAGGCTCTGGGCGAAGTCTTGCCACTGGCCGTTTTTTGGGCCGAATCCCGCGCATCACGCACCGCATATGCCAGAAACTGCATCATTCCAAATCCTTGAACACATCCGGGAAGGACCGTCGCGCCACAGCCAGGTCCAGCACGAGAAGCGCCTCATAGCTTTTGGGATCGAACGGGTCTTCCGCAGGCAGCACCTCGCGGCCAAAGAGCCAACTCAGCCGCCCACTATCGAGATTGCCACGCTCAAAGGGCTGATCTGCGAAACACTCCCAAATTGCGCGCACGAAGCCTGCATCGGCGCGCCGGTCTGCGGGCCTGCGGTCGGCATAACGCTCGCGGCGGATCAGCTCCGTGGCGCCTTTCGGGTTGGCGCGCCGGATGGTGAACTGGAAATCTGTGCTGGGCAGGCGGCCCGGGAAGCCGCGGTGTTTGGTCATCGGTGGCAGCATCAGACATGCCCCTCTTTTCGGGGCGCGGACGCGCGTGGCAAACAGATGTGGAGGGCAGGCCTTGCAGCCTGCCCAGTTGTGATAGATCCGGCTGGCTTAGTATTTGCCGCCGTATTTGCCGGTCGAGACGGGCTCCATGGTGATGGGCTCCGGCTCAATGACGACGTAATCTTCTTCCGGTGCCTTGGCACAGGCTGCTGCGACGACCATAAGGCCGAGCGCGAGAACGCTTTTGATACTGTTCGACATTCAATTCTCCTGTCGTTTGCTAGGGGTTCAACAAGGGCAAAGCCCCCCACCTGCCCCATTTCCGAGGTCTGGGTTGCTTGGGTGCAAACCGGTGTCAGAATACGCGATAGACGGGCTGAATGATACGCAAGCAAAGTTATCCACAGGCTTTGTGACGCGAAAGCCTCAAAAGGGCTGCGGCCTGAGCTTTGGCCCGCAAGATGTTGTATGCGCATTAAAACATCTCCCAGATACAGGCCCTGCCTTCGGGACTGAAAGCCTCGAAAACCTGCCGCGCGCTTGGATCTGCCACACCAAACTCGGTCGGACGGTCGGCCAGAGAGATGACGATTTGCGAAGGTTGTGGGCCAATTCCCGGCAGCCGATCCAACGCATAGGCGTCGCACAGATATTGCAAATCAAGCTGAACCAGTTCGACCGTGTCCTCGCTGGGTACGAAGCCTTCGGCAACGAAGCGAAAGCGGTAGACCAGACCCGCAGAAGACGGCCCGCTCAGGACTTCCAAAAGCTTTGCCTCAAGCCCGGAAGGCAGCTTCACGCGCAAGGGTTCCACCTCCTGCGCCATGGCAGGCAGGGCGATACTTATCGCCGCTGTGATCGCGGCCAACCTGTTCATCGCGCGCCTCTGACCCAGCGGGCGCGATGAGCGCGACTGGTCAGCAGGTCTGCGATCCGCTCTACCGTGCCGGGGGGGACGGAGCCCGCCACCTGCCCACCTGCGCGCAGATGCAGGGCGCCGTCGCGGCGCACCACCTCCACCGCTGGGGCAAAGCCGCGCAGACGGCGCAAAGCGCGCCACATATCCTGACGCACCTGTGCCGCCAGCCGCCCACGCGCGCCGTCCGGGAAAACCGCCCGCGCCTCCACATCCCAACGCACAGGCACACGCCGCGCATGCAGCAAACATGCACCGTCCCGATGGGTATGAAAGCGGTCGCTCACAGTGCTGCACCCGCAATGGATGAGGCAAGCTGAGGAGCACGAAGCGAGGTCATATGAGTCTTTCCAATCGGCCCGCCGGGAGCAACTATGCGCCTCCGGCGGGGATATTTTCGGCAAGAAGAAGCGGATTAGAGCGGGATGTTATCGTGCTTTTTCCAAGGCATCTCGGATTGCTTGTCACGCAGCGACGCGAAGGCGCGGCTCACGCGTTTGCGGGTGGATTGGGGCATGATGACCTCATCCACAAAGCCGCGCTCAGCCGCGACAAACGGGTTGGCGAAGCGGTCCTCGTAATCCTTGGTGTGGGCGGCCAGCTTTTCAGGATCATCGCGGTCCTTGCGGTGGATGATCTCGGTCGCGCCCTTCGCGCCCATCACGGCGATCTCGGAGGTGGGCCAGGCATAGTTGAAATCAGCCCGCAGGTGCTTGGAGGCCATGACGACGTAGGCGCCCCCGTAAGCCTTGCGCGTGATCACGGTGACTTTCGGCACAGTCGCCTCGCCATAAGCGAAGAGCAGTTTGGCGCCATGTTTGATCACGCCGTTATATTCCTGCGTGACGCCGGGCAGGAAGCCGGGGACGTCCACAAGGGTCAGCAGGGGGATCTCGAAGCAATCGCAAAAGCGCACGAAACGCGCGGCCTTGCGCGAACTGTCGATGTCGAGGCAGCCCGCCAGCACCATCGGCTGATTGGCCACCACGCCCACGGTCTGGCCCTCAAGCCGGATGAAGCCGGTGATCATATTCTTCGCGAAATCCTCTTGGATCTCGTAGAAATCGCCCTCATCAGCGAGCTTGGTGATCAACTCTTTCATGTCGTAGGGCGTGTTGGGATTGTCCGGGACCAGCGTGTCGAGCGACGGCTCGATCCGGCCCGGCTCATCGAAGAAAGGGCGCACGGGGGGCTTTTCGCGGTTGGACGAGGGCAGGAAATCGACGAGGCGGCGAACCTCGGCCAGCGCCTCCACGTCATTCTCGAACGCCGCATCGGCGACGGAGGATTTCTTGGTATGGGTAGACGCCCCGCCCAATTCCTCGGCCGTGACCTGCTCGTTGGTGACGGTTTTGACCACATCGGGGCCGGTCACGAACATGTAAGAGCTGTCTTTCACCATGAAGATAAAGTCGGTCATCGCGGGCGAATAAACCGCCCCACCCGCGCAGGGTCCCATGATCACCGAGATTTGCGGGACCACTCCGCTCGCCATGATGTTGCGCTGAAAGACGTCGCCATAGCCTGCAAGGCTGTCCACGCCTTCCTGAATGCGCGCGCCACCCGAATCGTTGATGCCGATAACAGGCGCGCCGTTCTGCATGGCCATATCCATGATCTTGCAGATTTTCTTGGCATGCGTTTCGGACACGGACCCGCCCAGAACGGTGAAGTCCTGGGAGAACACGTAGACCATCCGGCCATTGATCGTGCCCCAGCCAGTAATCACACCATCGCCGTAGGGCCGCTCTTCCTGCATCCCGAAATCGACGCAGCGATGGGCGACGAACATGTCGAACTCCTCGAAGCTGCCCTCGTCGAGCAACAGCTCCACCCGCTCGCGCGCGGTGAGCTTGCCCTTGGCGTGCTGGGCGGCCACGCGGTGTTCGCCCCCGCCTGCGCGCGCCATGTCGCGGCGGTCTTCCAGTGTTTGCAGGATATCTTTCATGATCGTCTCCCATCGAATTTTACAGCAAACTAGGGGGGCGGAGCCGCGAGGGAAAGCGGAATCCGGCAAATTTGCAAAGCCCTGCAAAGCAAACAGAGCTAAGTCGCAAACTTGCTAAGCGTACCTGCGCCCTTGCACCCCGACCGCAAATCTCCGAGACATGGGTGATGAGTGTTCAACCCCGCTTTCTCGACCGCACCACCCCCCCGCATATTGCAACCCTTATCCTGATGGCGGGGATCTCAACGCTTGCGATGAACATCTTCCTGCCGTCTCTGCCCGGCATGGCCGTCTATTTCGAGGCCGATTACCGTCTGCTGCAACTCTCCGTGGCGCTCTATCTGGCGGTGAACGCCGTGTTTCAAATCCTGATTGGCCCCATCTCGGACAAGCTCGGTCGCCGCCCCGTGATCCTCGCGGGCACAGCTGTTTTCGTGTTGGCCTCGGCGGGCTGTGCGCTGTCCACGTCGGAGTGGGTCTTCTTGACGTTTCGCATGGTGCAGGCGACGATCGTGGTCGCCATGGTGCTCAGCCGGGCCATCGTGCGCGATATGGTCCCGCAGGATCAGGCGGCGTCGATGATCGGCTATGTCACGATGGGTATGGCTGTGGTGCCGATGATCGGACCGGCCTTTGGCGGCCTTCTGGATGAGCAATTCGGCTGGCAGTCCAATTTCTGGCTTCTGGCCATTTTGGGCGCGATGCTTTTTGCACTGGTTTGGAAGGATTTGGGCGAGACGGCGACGAAAAGCACGCTCACGCTGGGCGCGCAATTCCGCGAATATCCACAGCTTTTCCGCTCCCCGCGCTTTTGGGGCTACTCGATGGCCTCGGCGCTCTCGTCGGGCTCTTTCTTTGCCTATCTGGGCGGCGCGCCTTACGTGGGCGATCATGTCTTCGGGCTGGCCCCGGCGGAGGTCGGGCTTTACTTCGGCGCGCCTGCCATCGGCTATTTCGCCGGGAATTTCCTCTCGGGGCGGTTTTCGGTGCGGGTGGGCGTGAACCCGATGGTGCTTTGGGGCACGATCCTGAACGCCACAGGCATCTCCATGAACCTCGCGCTTTTCTACATGGGCTATGGCAGCGCGCTCAGCTTCTTTGGCCTGATGATCTTCATGGGGCTGGGAAATGGCATGGTGATCCCCAACGCCACGGCAGGGGCTTTGTCGGTGCGTCCGCATCTGGCAGGCACGGCAAGTGGCCTTTCCGGCGCGCTGATGATCGGCGGCGGGGCCGCCCTGTCGGCGCTGGCCGGGCTGATGCTGACCGAGGGATCGGGGGCGTTCCCGCTGCTCTGGATCATGTTGATCACGGCAATCTTGGCGGTGGGCACGATCCTTTTCGTGATGCAGCGCGAGGCGCGGCTGGCGCGGGCGTGATACCCTCTTGCACGCTGAGATTTGCAAAACTAATCTCGCCCCAGTGCTAACCTGCAAAGTCGAGACGCCATGTCCTCCAAAAAACTCTACGCCGGGGCCAAGCTGCGCGAGACCCGGCAGCGTCTTGCGCTGACCCAAAAGGATTTCGCCGCAAGGCTGGGCATTTCCCTGCCCTATCTCAACCAGATGGAAAATAATAACCGGCCTTTGTCGACAACGGTCGTCCTCGCGCTGGCGCAGGAATTCGGCTTCGACGTGACCGAGCTGAGCACCGGCGACGCCGAGCGGATGGTGTCGGACATGCGCGAGGCGCTGGCAGATCCGGTCTTCGCGGACCCACCGCCCTTGGCTGATCTGCGCCTCACCGCCTCCAATGCCCCCGCCCTCGCGCGCGCCTTTCTGGAGCTGCACAGCGCCTACCGCCAGACGCATGAGCGCCTTGCCTCATTGGATGAGGCACTGGGTCGCGATGATGCGGGCGCGCAGCAAAGCCCCTGGAACGAAGTGCGCGATTTCTTCCATTATTGCGACAATTACATCGACGCGGTGGACCACGCCGCCGAGCGGTTCGGCACTGAAGGCGCGTCACCCATGACGCCCGAGGCCCGCGCCCGCCAAGGTCTGACCGCGCTTGGCATATCGATTGTGAACACCGAAAGCGATACGCTGCGCCGTCTCGACCGCTCGGAGCGGATCCTTTACCTCGCCTCCCGCGCCGCGCCCGAGACGCGCAGTTTTCAGATGCTTTTACAGCTGGCCCTCCTGACGCAGGAACAGCTCTTTGAGGCCACGCTTGACCTTGCACGGTTCCAATCGAGTGAGGCGCGTGCCATCGCCAAGATCGGCCTCGCGAATTACTACGCGGGGGCCGCGATGATGCCCTACGGCCCCTTTCTTGAGGCCGCCAGGACCTATCGCCACGATCTGGAGGTGCTCTCGCACCGCTTTGGCGCGTCCATCGAGCAGGTCGCGCACCGTCTCGCCACGCTTCAGCGGCCCGGCGCCAAGGGCGTACCCTTCTTCTTCGTGCGCGTGGATCAGGCAGGCACGATCACCAAGCGCCATTCGGCCACGCGGCTGCAATTCGCGCGGTTCGGCGGGGCCTGCCCCCTGTGGAACGTGCACCGCGCGTTCGAGACACCCGGGCGCTTTCTGCGCCAGCTGGCCGAAACACCAGACGGCGTGCGCTACATCAACCTCGCGCGAGATGTGAGCAAACCGGGCGGCCATTTCGGCGCGCCCGTGCGCCGTTTCGCCATCGCTTTGGGCTGCGAAGTGCGCCACGCCGGCGCGCTGGTCTATGCCGACAATCTCGACCTCTCCACACCCGCCGCGTTCGAGCCCATCGGCATTTCCTGCCGCATCTGCGAGCGCACGAATTGCCACCAGCGCGCCATCCCACCCTTGGAACGGCGCCTCTCAATCCCCGAAGACACGCGCGGCGTGCTGCCCTATGACGTGGCTTAGCCGCGGCGGGCTTGTGGCGGCCCTGATCGTGCTCTTGGGGGCGGGCGGATGGTTCAGCCTTGAGGGGCTGGAGCGGCGCGCGATCTACCCGTTCGACGCCACCCGCATCAGCCCCACCGCCGCTGGCATCCCCGCCCGCGAAGTGGTGCAGAGCCGCGGCGGCGTGCGCCATATCCTCTGGGTGGCCGCACCCCAACCGGGCAAGCCCGTCATCCTCTATTTCCACGGCAATGCAGGCAATCTGGCCAATCGCGCGGGCCGGTTCGAGCGGTTTTTGGAGCGTGGATACGGCCTTGTCGCGCCCGCCTATCGCGGTTCTTCAGGCAGCGGCGGAAACCCCTCTGAGGCACTTGTCGCCGCCGATATGGTGCGCCTTTACAGTGATTTAGATGACCTCATCCCCGGCCTCACTCCGGCGGATGTGATCCTCTATGGCGAAAGTCTCGGCTCGGGTGTGGCCCTGCGCCTGATTGCTGACACCGGGGAGCAGCCCTTGGGCGTCGTGCTGGAGGCACCCTATACCTCCCTGCCCTATGTGGTGCGGATCTCCGCGCCGCAATTCGCATCGCTCATCCCAAGGATGCAGAATATCTGGAACAGCGCGGAACACGCCAAATCCCTGACTGCCCCGCTCATGGTCATCCACGGCACGCAAGACGCGCTGATCCCGGTCGCGCAGGGGCGCGCGGTTCATGCCGCCGCAGGCTCAGCCACCAATCAAATGGTGGAGGTCCAAGGCGGCGGTCATGACGATCTGTGGCGCAGCGATGTGCTGCGCCAGATCTGGGCGTTTATCGACGCACAAGCCCTCAGGCGCTGAGCATCCGGTAAAGCTCATCCTTGAGCGCACCGCGTTTCTTGCGCATCTCCCCTTCGGCGAGGCTGTCCATAGGCTCCACATGCGTCTCGGCCCGGTGCACCGCGCGATTGATCTCGTGATATTCCTCCGCCAGCCGCGCGAAATGCGCGTCCGATTGCTTTAACTCGGTGATTTTCGCCGAGTGCTCGGGGAATTCCTCGTGCAGTTCATGGGGGGTGTTGGATGACATATGGTGGCTCCTTTCTTTGTAATGACGCCTCACGCTAGGGCCACGCAGCGGGGTGCGCCTTGATCGGGATCAATATCGGGGGCCTTCCGGCTCAGCCCTCTACTCCCCGCGCGGAAATCTTGCCCGCTCCTCCACCTCATTGAGGTCCATGTGATTGCGCATATACCGCTCGGACGCTTTTTGCAGCGGCTGATACTCCCACGGGTAATACCCGCCTTCGCGCAGCGCCTCATAGACGACCCAGCGGCGGGCCTGGCTTTCGCGCACGACAGCATCAAAGGTCGCGAGGTCCCAGCGCGCCTCGGCCTTGGCCTGCATCTGCGCCAACGTCCCGGCGTGGGCGGGTGCTGCGGCAAGATTCATCAACTCATGCGGGTCCGCCTCCAGATCGAAAAGCTGATCAGGGTCCAGCGTGCAGCGGTTGTATTTCCAGCGACCATAGCGCAGCGACACCATCGGCGCGTAAGATGCCTCCGCCGCGTATTCCATCGCCACCGGCGTGTCGCGCTTGGCCCCCTGCCCCAGTGCAACAAGGCTCTCCCCCGCCACCCAAGGAGCCACCTCGCTCATATCCACCCCCGCCAGAGCGCAGAGCGTGGGGCACACGTCGATATTGCTCACCGGGTCGCTCACCAGCCCGGGAGCCATGCCGGGGGCCGCGATCATCATCGGCACGCGGGCCGAGCCTTCGAGAAAGCTCATCTTGAACCACAGCCCCCGTTCGCCCAGCATATCTCCATGGTCCGAGACAAAGAGGATGATCGCCTCCTGCCGCGTCGCCTCAAGCGCCTCCATCACCTCTCCAATCTTGTCATCGAGATAGGAGATATTGGCGAAATAGGCCCGCCGCGCCCGGCGGATGTGCTCGTCGGTGATGTCAAAGCTGCGCCAGTCATTGGCGTCGAAAATCCGCTGTGAATGGGGATCGTGATCCGGGTAATCCATTGCGGGCACCTCAGGCAACAGATGCGCGCAATCGGCGTAAAGGTCCCAGTATTTGCGCCGCGCAACATAGGGATCATGGGGATGGGTAAAGCTGACCGTCAGGCACCAAGGCCGCGCATCATGGCCGCGCGCCAGATCATAAACCTTGGCCCGCGCGAAATGAGCCACCTCGTCATCATATTCCATCTGGTTCGAGGTCTCGGCCACGCCCGCGCCTGTGACGCTGCCCATATTGTGATACCACCACTCGATCCGCTCGCCCGGCTTGCGGTAGTCGGGCGTCCATCCGAAATCGGCGGGGTAGATATCGGTCGTCAGACGCTCCTCGAACCCGTGCATCTGATCGGGACCGACGAAATGCATCTTGCCCGACAGGCAGGTGCGATACCCCGCCCGGCGCAGGTGATGCGCGTAAGTGGGGATGTCGGCGGCAAACTCGGCGGCGTTGTCATAGACCCGGCTGCGCGACGGCAAAAGGCCCGACATGAAGCTCGCGCGCCCCGGCGCGCACAAAGGACTGGCCGTATAGGCGTTGGCAAAGCGGGTGGAGCGCGCCGCGAGCGTCTTGAGATTTGGGGCATGCAACCAGTCTGCGGGGCCATCTGGGAAGAGTGTCCCGTTCAGCTGATCCACCATGAAAATCAGAATGTTAGGCTTGGTCATTGTCTTACTTTCATTCCCTCAGCCCCAAAATGCAGGGCAGATTTCCACCAAGAGCGCCCAAAGCTCGGCCAGAACCCGACGCAGGCCTTAAGATGCCATTGGACAAGCGCCTTGTGTCATAATACCATCACTGAGCGTAGGTTAATCTTCGCCAAGCCCGCCATTGAACGCGGTGACAGAACCTAATTTGGCGCCAGCCGGATGAGGGACACATAAAAAATCGGTCTGTATCTCGAACAAGAGGTGCTGCACCGGATCGGACAACAACACTGGGAGAACACCACATTATGTCACTTTTGCACAGCGCCCGGCTCGATCGCCGCGGATTTCTGAAGACCACCGCGGCAGGTGCCGCACTGGCCACGCTGCCGATCAGCGCCAAAGCCACCCCCCAAGCGCGGCGGCACATTGCGCGTCGGCAAAGGGCACGGTCAGACCACGGACACGCTGAACCCCGGCACATGGGATAACGGCTTCACCAACGCAATGGGCCATGCGATTCACGGCCGCCTGACCGAAGTGATGCCCGATGGCTCCATCGCGGGCGAAGTGGCCGAAAGCTGGGAAGGCAGCGCGGATGCCTCTACATGGCGCTTCAATATCCGTCAGGGTGTAACCTTCCACTCGGGCAAATCGCTTACCCCCGAAGACGTCGTCGCCTCTATCAACTTCCACCGCGGCGAGGACAGCACCTCGGCGGCGGGTCCCATCGTGGCCCCCATCACTGACATCGCTATTGATGGCAACACGGTCGTGTTCACTTTGGACGGCGGCAATGCTGACTTCCCGTTCATTCTCAGCGACTACCACCTGACGATCCACCCGGCCAAAGAGGGCGGCGGGATCGACTGGGAATCCGGCGACGGCGTGGGCAGCTACATTCTCACGGACGCAAATTTTGGCGTGTCCATCACGATGGAGCGCAACCCCAACCACTGGCGCGATGACGTGGCATGGTTCGACAAGATCGAAATGCTGGCCCTCGTGGACCAGAACGCGCGGACGACAGCACTTGTGTCCGGCGACGTCCACGCAATTGACCGCGTTGACCTCAAAACAGTGGGCCTGCTCGAGCGCAACACCAGCATCGCGATCAAATCGGTCGCTGGCACGCAGCATTACACGTTCGCCATGTCCACCAATCAGGCGCCGTACGACGACAACAATGTGCGCCTCGCGCTGAAATACGCCATCAACCGCGAAGAAATGGTCGAGAAGATCCTGTTCGGCTATGGCTCGGTCGGCAATGATGTGCCAATCGGCCCGAACCAGCTCTACTTCAACACCGATCTGGAGCAAAAGACATACGATCCCGACAAGGCCAAATTCTACCTCAAGGAAGCCGGCCTCAATAGCCTTGAAGTCTCGCTCTCAGCGGCAGATGCGGCCTTCCCCGGAGCGGTGGATGCGGGCGTTCTCTATCAGAACTCGGCCAAGGAAGCGGGCATCAACCTCAACGTCGTCCGGGAGCCGAATGATGGCTACTGGTCGGATGTGTGGATGAAAAAGCCCTTCTCGGCGGTCTACTGGGGCGGTCGCCCCGTGCAGGACCAAATGTTCGCAACCGCCTATTCCTGCGGTGCGGACTGGAACGATGCGTTCTGGTGCAATGACCGGTTCGAGAGCCTGATGGTTGAGGCCCGCGCAGAGCTGGATCCAGCCAAGCGCCAAGAGATGTATTTCGAAATGCAAGAAATCGTCTCGACGCAAGGGGGGACCATCATCCCGATGTTCGCCAACTACGTCTTCGCGACCTCCACCGATATCGGCACGCCGGACGCGCTTGGGTCTAACTGGGATATGGACGGCGAACGCTGGGCAGAGCGTTGGTGGTTTGCCTAAAGCCACCTTCGCCTGAGGCTATGAATTGGAAACCCCCGGCGATGTCGTCGGGGGTTTTTCTTTGGGCGCGGGATTGGGGGGTGCTCAGCCCTTGGTTTGATGCATGGACGGTGTCACCACACGCCGCTTCAGCACCGCCTCGCGCCACGAGATGAAGCTGACCGAGCCCACGATCACCAGCCCGCCCAACACAACGAACGGGTCCACCCCTTCGCCGAAGAACAGCGCGCCCAGCGCCACCGCCCAGACCAGTTGAAGAAAGGTCGCAGGTTGCGTCACCGCAAGCGGTGCGGCCCTGAAGGCCAGCGTCATGGTGTAATGGCCCATCGTGGCAAAACACGCGACACCAAAGAGGATCGCAAGCTCCCACAGCGTCGGCGTCACCCAATTCATCAAGGCCAAAGGGGCCAGCCCGATGGTCACGAATATTGACAGCATGCCCACGACCACAGCCGGGCTGACCTTGCCACTGGCCAACTTGGCCAAAAGGTAGGACGCGCCGAAAAAGATCGCGGTGAAGAGCATGGCCAGATGCCCTGAGCCCACTTCGCGAAACCCTGGTCGCAGGATAATCAGCGCCCCGATCAGCGCGAAAATCACCGCCAAAACCCTGCGAAAGGCAAGCTTCTCACCTAGGAAAAACACAGCACCCAGAGTGACATAGATGGGCGAGAGGTAATTCATCGCCGTCACGTCCGCGATCGGGATGCGGGCCATTGCGTAAAACCAAAGCGCCACGCCGATCGTGTGAACCGCCCCGCGCGCGGCGAAAAGCCCCCAGAGCCGCCGGGTGAGCGGCGCCCGCAGCATCGGCCCCGCCATCGGGATCAGAAACACGAGGCCCAGAAGATAACGCAGAAACGCAGCCTCGGGCGCAGGGATGCGCGTGCCAAGGATTTTGACCAACGCGGTAACCGCCACGAAGCACAGGCCTGTAACGATCATCCAGAAGATGCCCCAACCGGGGCGCGCGGTTTGCTCTGTGTCCATTGGACATGAAAAAGATAAATCATCCCGAATGTCGAGAGGCCTTGCGCGCACAACAGATGACAGCGTGGCGCAAAGGCGGCTCAGATGTGCGGGAGCTCAGGGCGCACTCAGGGCAGCGGGATGAACTCCGCATCATCTCCGGGGGGCAGTTGGAAGCGCCCATGGGCCCAATCGCCCTTGGCCCAAGCCTCTTTTGCGGCCTCGATCTTTTCCTCGCTGGAGGCCACGAAATTCCACCAGATATAGCGCGGCCCATTGAGCGTCTCGCCGCCCAACGCCATCAGCCGCGCCCCTTGCGGCCCGGCCCTGAGCGTGATCGCATCGCCGGGGCGAAAGACCATCATACGGCCCGCCTCAAAGCTCTGTCCGGCCACCTCAACCGACCCTTGGGTGACATAGACGCCCCTGTCCTCGTGATCCTCGGGCAGCGGCAGCATAGCTCCCGCCTTCATCACCACATCGGCATAGAACATGTCCGAGAACGTGCCCACAGGCGCCGTCTCACCCCACCCGCGCCCCATGATCAGGCGCATCTCCTTGCCCTCGCCCTCCAGAAACGGCAAAGCGGCCTCCGCGTGATGCTCAAAACTTGCCGGCTTGTCCTCCGCCTCCTCTGGCAGGGCCACCCATGTCTGGATGCCAAAGAGCTTGGAGCGCCCTTGGCGCGTCGCCTCGCTTGTGCGCTCGGAATGGGTCACGCCGTGGCCCGCGACCATCCAGTTGACCTCGCCGGGATAGATCATCTGATCCGTGCCAAGGCTGTCGCGGTGCTGAAACTCCCCATAATAAAGATAGGTCACCGTGCCGAGGCCGATATGCGGATGCGGGCGCACGTCGATCCCCTTGCCCGTCAGGAACTCCGCAGGCCCCATCTGATCGAAGAATACGAAAGGCCCGACCATCTGCCGCTCGGGTGCAGGCAGCGCGCGGCGCACCTCGAACCCACCAAGATCGCGCGCACGCGGCACGATCAACGTCTCGATATCATCCAGGCGGCCCGCCTGAGGAGAGTGCGGCTCAAGCGTTGGATTCCAACTCATGATGCGTCCTTTCGGGTGTCTTTGGGTTTGTTCGAAAATAATCGCCAAACGCGCCCGATCTCATCCCCAGATATGCACAGCCCCTGTGCAGGCTTGCGCTCGCGCATCTGGACAA
>CALGEH010000259.1 GCA_937881735.1 uncultured Shimia sp. | reverse complement strand
CCGGCATGTCGGCGGCGGTTGCCATCATGGAGGCCCTGCCTGCGGGCGCGCATGTGGTGATTCCAGAGGTCATGTATCATGGCGTCCTGCACCAATTCCGCCGCTACGCCGAGATGAACCGCCTCGACGTCAGCACTTATCCCGCCGCCGACCTGGACGGCATGAAAGCCGCCCTGCATCAGGGCGCAACAGCACTTGTCTGGGTCGAGACGCCAAACAATCCCGATTGGGACGTCACGGACATCGCCGCCGCCGCGAAGATAGCCCACGCCGCAGGCGCACTTCTGGTCACCGATTGCACCAGCACTCCGCCCTGCTGCACCCGCGCACTGGATCTGGGCGCGGATATCTCGTTTCATTCAGCCACGAAATACCTCAACGGCCATTCCGACGTCACCGCAGGCGCGCTTTCCGTGCGCGAGACAAGTGCGCTCTGGAGACAGATCTACGAGATCCGCAAGCTGCAAGGCACGGTGCTGCACAGCTTCGATGCCTTTCTTCTCATTCGCGGGATGCGCTCGCTGATGCTGCGCGTGGAGAAGGCGACCGAGAACGCTCTGACCCTCGCCGCACATCTTGAGGACCACCCCCTCGTGGACCGCGTCCTCTTCCCCGGCCTGCCCTCTCATCCCGGTCACGAGATCGCCAAACGCCAGACCGGGGGGCTTTATGGCGGGATGCTGTCGATCATCACACACGGCTCCGAGCAGACAGCGATCGACACCGCTCGGTTTTGCCAGGTGTTCTATCCCGCCACCTCCCTCGGCGGGGTCGAGAGCCTGATCGAGCATCGCAAAACCGTCTCAGGCGAAGGGTTCAAGGTACATCCCAACCTTCTGCGCCTCAGCATCGGGATCGAGGATGTGGGCGATCTCATTGCCGATCTGGAGCAGGCCCTCAGCCGCGCCTGTGCGTGAGACGGGCGTTGGGCGCCTCCGGCGGGAGTATTTTCACTAAGAAGAAGGGCGGGAGATTCTGTAGCCCCGCGCAAATCCTTTTGGTTGAGCCGGGCGCGCGCTTTGCTTAGGCAGGGGCAGCTTTCAAAGGGGGGTATATGACCTTCACAATTGCAATCGACGGACCTGCAGCAGCGGGCAAGGGCACGGTGGCCAAGCGCGTCGCGGCGCATTTCGGCTTTGCGCATCTCGATACCGGGCTGCTTTACCGGGCCACCGGGCGGCGGATGCTGGACGGATTGGACCCTGTCGAGGCGGCGCGCGGCCTTGGGGCGGCGGATCTGGAGGCGAATGCTTTGCGCACGCCCGAGGTGGCGCAGGCCGCGAGCCGGGTGGCGGCCCTGCCTGAGGTGCGCGCGGCATTGGTTGATTTCCAGCGGGCCTTTGCGCAACGCGCGGGAGGTGCGGTGCTCGATGGGCGCGACATTGGCACGGTGATCTGCCCCGAAGCTGAGGTGAAGCTCTACGTCACGGCCTCGGATGATGTGCGCGCAGCGCGACGGCATGCGGAGCTGATAGGCAAGGGGATGGACCTTAGTCTTGCGGATGTGCTCAGCGATTTGCAGCAGCGCGACGCGCGCGATACGGCGCGGGCCTCGGCACCCCTGAAGCCTGCCGAGGATGCGGTGTTTTTGGACACATCCGAAATGTCGATTGAAGAAGCGGTGGCCGCCGCACTTCGCGTGACGGCGGAGCGGATGGCGGCGGCGGGCTAAACGTCAACTCGGGTATCGGCATTCTGTCAGCGGGCGTTCGCCCTAGCGACGCCGTCTGTGCGCAGCTGCCCCAGCGGCGCTTGCATTTGGCCGGATATGCCCATATACGCGCGCTTGTTCGCAAGGTGAACACACCGCAGAACACGTGAGACAGGCAGGGTCGGAGCTTCCGGCCCTTCATTCGTTTCGCGAATCAGTCGACCGAAGAAACCACCCCCAACTTTATGGGGCATCAACCCAGACCGGCGGAACCAACCGCGCGGCCAGACACAAAACAAGTTAGGATTGAAACGCCACATGGCTCAAAACATATCTATGGAAGACTTCGAAGCCCTTCTGAATGAAAGCTTCGAAATTGACACGCCCGAAGAGGGCACTGTTGTCAAAGGCAAGGTGATCGCTGTTGAAGCGGGCCAAGCCATCATCGATGTCGGCTACAAGATGGAAGGCCGCGTCGATCTCAAAGAATTCGCAAATCCAGGTGAAGCGCCAGAAATCAACGTCGGTGACGAAGTTGAAGTGTTCCTGCGCTCGGCCGAAAATTCGCGCGGCGAAGCTGTCATCTCGCGCGAGATGGCCCGTCGCGAGGAAGCATGGGACCGTCTGGAGAAGGCCTATGCCGATGAAGAGCGTGTTGAAGGCGCGATCTTTGGCCGTGTCAAAGGCGGCTTTACCGTTGATCTGGGTGGCGCCGTGGCGTTCCTGCCCGGCTCTCAGGTCGATGTGCGCCCTGTGCGCGATGCAGGCCCCCTTATGGGTCTCAAGCAGCCCTTCCAGGTTCTCAAAATGGACCGTCGCCGTGGCAACATCGTTGTCTCGCGTCGTGCGATCCTTGAAGAAAGTCGTGCCGAGCAGCGCGCCGAGGTCATCGGCAAGCTGACCGAGGGTGACAATGTCGAAGGCGTCGTCAAGAACATCACCGAATACGGGGCCTTCGTGGACCTTGGCGGTGTGGACGGCCTTCTGCACGTGACCGACATGGCCTGGCGCCGTGTGAACCACCCCTCCGAGATCCTCGCGATTGGCGAGACGGTGAATGTTCAGGTCATCAAGATCAACAAAGAGACGCACCGCATCAGCCTCGGCATGAAGCAGTTGCAGGACGATCCGTGGGATTTGGTGGCGGCGAAATACCCGCTCGACAGCACCCACACAGGCCGCGTGACCAACATCACCGATTACGGCGCCTTCGTGGAGCTGGAGCCCGGTGTAGAAGGTCTCGTTCACGTCTCGGAAATGTCTTGGACCAAGAAGAACGTGCACCCCGGCAAGATCGTGTCGACCTCTCAGGAAGTCGAAGTCATGGTGCTGGAAATCGACAGCGCCAAGCGGCGTGTGTCGCTCGGTCTCAAGCAGACTATGCGCAACCCATGGGAAGTCTTTGCGGAAACGCATCCCGAGGGCAAAGAAGTCAAGGGTGAGGTCAAGAACATCACAGAATTCGGTCTCTTCATCGGTCTCGAAGGCGAGATCGACGGCATGGTTCACCTCAGCGACATCAGCTGGGACGAGCGCGGCGAAGACGCGATCCAGAACTACCGCAAGGGCGACATGGTTCAGGCCGTGGTCTCCGAAGTGGACACCGAAAAGGAACGCATCTCGCTCAGCATCAAGGCGCTTGGCGGTGATAAGTTTTCCGAGGCGATTGGCGGCGTGAAGCGCGGCTCGATCATCACGGTCGAAGTGACCTCCATCGAGGATGGCGGGATCGAAGTGGAATACGAGGGCATGAAATCCTTCATCCGCCGCTCTGACCTCAGCCGCGACCGCGCAGAACAACGCCCCGATCGTTTCTCGGTCGGCAACAAGGTCGATGTGCGCGTGACCAACGTGGACGCCAAGACCCGCCGTCTGGGCCTGTCGATCAAGGCGCGCGAGATTGCCGAAGAGAAAGAAGCAGTGGAACAGTTCGGCTCGTCCGACTCCGGTGCATCGCTCGGCGATATCCTTGGCGCGGCGCTGGAGACCGGCGACGACTAAGGCGCGAGTGATGAGACGTGAAGAGAGGCCCTGCCGTAATGGCGGGGCCTTTTTTCGTTGTTGGGGGGATGAGGGACCATCCTGAAAGTTTACCGTGGCTCGTTCTTGCGTGTGTCATCGCTATTCTTCGACGCCATGGATGTCGCGGACGGGCAAGATTGTGGAAGAAATACGGTCAAGTCTGATCCAAGCGGCAGGAGGGGCACATGCAGTATAACAGCGCGGAATTGATCGATTTGGAACGATACCCGATCCATTTGGAAGGCCCTGAGCGGGACCGCATTTTGACTGGTGTCCACACGGATTTGGCACGCGATGGCTGCGCCGTTCTGAAGGGTTTTCTGACGGCAGAGGGTATCGCCGCTCTCACAAAAGAGGCGGACCGTGTGGCCCACGGAGCCCATCGATCCGCCAGTCGTACGAACGCGTATTTTACCCAAGACGACCCGAACCTGCCGATCGACGACCCGCGTCGCCAGTTCTTTGATCGTTCAAATGCATTCATTCCTGCCGACTACTTCACCCCGGATGGCCCGTTGCGGAGCGTTCATGATTTTGTGGGGTTCGATCGGTTCATTCAAGACTGCTTGCAGGAAGAGAAATTCTTTCGTTATGCCGATCCTTTGGCCGATGTGATCGTGAACATGGCGGATGCAGGCAACGGGTTTCCATGGCATTTTGACACCAATAATTTCACCGTAACGCTCGCGATCCAGAATGCGGAAGAAGGTGGTGCGTTTGAATATGCCCCCGGCATCCGCGCAGGGGGCGAAAACTTTGCGGAGGTGAAGCGCGTTCTGGATGGGACATCAGACAAGGTCTCGGTCCTTGAGCTGGAACCTGGGGATCTGCAACTGTTTCGCGGGCGCTACTCGCTGCATCGCGTGGCACCGCTTGAAGGTCGCCGTCGGCGCTATGTCGCTATTTTTTCGTATGTGGATGAACCCGCGATGGTTGGAAGCGTGGAGCGAACCAAGCAGCTCTATGGCCGAATCTTGGCCATTCACCTGGAGCGGGCTGGTCAGCGCGCCGATAATTACATCGACTAAAAAGAAGGTGGTTTTGTCCGCAAAGCGACCCTTGGTGAGCTCATAAAAACAGCCCCGACGCCCCGTATTCCTCAAGCCACCCGCTTGCCATAATAGAGCCCGACAACATGCTCGGCCTCGGCAAAGAAGAGCCATCGGGAGGTGGCGATGCCGGTAATGTGGCTGAGCACGGCCACGCCTGCGAGGGCATGCGAGAAGGGCAAGAGCAGCAAGATTACAGGGAGGGCGTAGCCGAGGGTGAAGGCGATCACGCGGAGCTTGGCCGCGTGTTTGCGCCCCACGACGTGGACGAATTCCCGCAAGAGATAGTTGGTGCCCGTATGGGGCGGCTCGAACGCGCGGACGGTGCCGCCTTCGCCCAGCCCCGTGGCCGTGGCGATGTCGGTGCCGGACTGGCTCAGCGCCTTGTCGCCCTGCATCCACCACAGGACCTGCACCAACCCGGCCAGCGGCAGCAGGATCAGCGCATATGTGATCTGCCCCGCCAAAAGCGCGCCACCCGCGAGCGAGAGGCTGAGGAAGAGCACAGGCGTCATATGGGTGTTCCAGCGCGGGATCGTCTTGAGCTGCGCGTAGATCATGGAGGTGGTAAAGACCACGGCGAGGCTGAGCGCGGCCCCGAGGAAGCCAAGGAGGCTGAACCGCGCGTCCAGAAACACCGCGCCCGCGCCGAAAGCCGCCATCACCAGAAGCGCCGAAACAGCGGCCCAGCCTTCGCGGCTGAGCCATGAGCTGCGCCATTGGCTGAACGCTTTGAGCGCGCGCTCGGGGTGCCCGAGGTGAAAGGTGGAGGCCATGAGACCACCCACCGCGAGGATATAGGCGATAGCGAAGAAGATGAACGCGTTCAGGCCCGTCACCGCGGGCATCCCGAGGCCGAGGAAGAACAGCAGGCCGAAGCCAAGACCCGAAAGGGTGGTGAAGACGATGACAGAGGGGGCCGGATGCATCTCAGATCCTATCGAGGGCTTTGTCGAGCCAGTTCATGAAGCCCTTCGGCTCATCGGCCACGGGCGCGAGATGGGGGGCCAGCGTGTCGGTGAGTTGGGGCACGTCCATCCGGTCCTTGGGTCGGGGCGGCAGGTAGCGGTTGACGGGTTTGGTGCCCTGCTCCGGCATAAGCTCCATCCCGCCGCGCTCTGCCGTGAGGCGGCTCACGTGGCTCTCGGGGTCGGCGAAATCGCCGAAATGGCGCGCGCCCGCAGGGCAGGTGCGCACGCAGGCGGGCTCGCGGTCAATCTCGGGCAGGTTCTCGTTATAGATCCTGTCCACGCAGAGGGTGCATTTCTTCATCACGCCCTCTTGCGCATCCATCTCGCGCGCACCGTAAGGACAGGCCCAGGCGCAGAGACCACAGCCGATGCAATCGGCCTCATTCACCAGAACGATCCCGTCTTCCTCGCGTTTGTAGCTCGCCCCGGTAGGGCAGACGGTGACGCAGGGCGCGTCCTCGCAATGGAGACACGATTTGGGAAAGTGGATGAGCTGTGCCGCCGGGTGGGGCATGGTGCTCGTGGCCAGCGGCTGCACCTCGTAGCTGTGCACGCGGTTTAGGAATGTGCCTGTAGACTCCGCGCCGTAGGGGTCCTGATCCGACAGGGGCGCGCCGTAATTCTCGGTATTCCAACCTTTGCATGAGATCACGCAGGCATGGCAGCCGACACATGTATCAAGGTCGATCACGAGACCGAGTTTCTTGTTCGTGGTTTTGGGAAGCGTGGTCATGTCGGGCGCTCCGATCGAATGGCGAGGGCTGGATTGGGGGCTCTGCCCCCACCGTTGAAAAAGCCCTGCTTTTTCAACGGCTCCCCCGGGATATTTTGGGCAAGAAGAGGATGCAGGCTGAGGTATGAAATTGGCTCACGCTCAGATGGGTCCCATGTGGCGATATACCAGATGAACGAGCCAAGGCTGATCGCGACGAAAGCAAGTATCGCGAGAAGTGTGCGTTGTGTGGGGCTCATGTGCCGACCTTCCATGCGAGCGCGTCCGGGCCTTTGCCCACCGGAGATTTGATCGGTGGCAAGACGGGCTGTGCTTCGGCGGGTGCGGTTGTTTTCTCGATTTTTACGCGCAGGTCGAACCAGGCGGCTTGACCCGTGATGGGATCGGAGTTGGACCAGCGCAGCCCGTCGCCCTTGGGCGGGAGCAGCTCGTGGATGAGGTGGTTGAGCAAGAAGCCTTTGGTGGCCTCAGGCGCGTCCTCGCTCAGCGCCCACGCGCCTTTTCGTTTGCCGATCGCGTTCCATGTCCAGACGGTGTTCTCATTGAGCGCGGCCATATGGGCGACGGGCACAGTGATCGCGCCGTGGACGGATGAGACGCGCGCCCAGTCACCTTCCGCAAACCCATTTGCCTCCCAAAGCTTTGTCGGCACATAGAGCGGGTTGTGGCCATGGATTTGGCGCAGCCAGGCGTTCTGGCTGCCCCAGCTATGATACATAGCCATGGGGCGCTGGGTGAGGGCGTGGACGGGATATTCATCGTTGTCCACCGCCGCTTCTTCCAGCGCTGGATACCAGAAGGGCATCGGATCCATCGTGTGTTTGATCCGCGCGCGCAGGTGTTCGGGCGGCTGACGCTCACCATGGCCTTCGGCGGCCAGCTGAAATTTGCGCATCGGTTCGGAGTATATCTCGAAGATATAGGGCTGCGGCGTGTCGTAAAGGCCGAGCTGCACCGCCCAATCCTGATAGGCGGTGTTCCATGGCTTATAGTATTGCGCGCCCTTGGGGATATGCGTGGAGAAGAAGCCGCCATTCTTGATATAGGCGTCAAGCTGCGCCTCGTTGGGACCACCGCGCCCGTAGGTCAGACCGTTTTCGCCCATGCGCCAGCCTGCGAGCGGGCCGATGCCCGGTTTACGCTCATGATTGGTGATGTAATCGGCGTAATCGGCGTATTTCTGGCTGCCGTCGCTGTTGGTGAAGCCGGGCAGGTTGAGCCGACCGCCAAGCTCGCAAAGCACGGATTGGAAACCGCGCACATTGCGGTCAGGCGCGATCACCGGCCAGCGGATCGCGTCGGCCGCCCCGTCCGCCTCGCAGATGGGGCGATCCAACAGGGAGATGCAATCATGCCGCTCAAGATAGGTGGCGTCGGGCAGGATCAGGTCCGCGTAGGCCACCATTTCGGAGCTGTAGGCGTCCGAATAAATGATGCGTGGGATGACATATTCGCCCGTCTCCGGATCCGTGTCTGTCAGCATCTCCATGACGCCGCCGGTGTTCATCGACGAATTCCACGACATGTTCGCCATATACATGAACAGCGTGTCGATCTTGTAAGGATCACCCGCATGGGCGTTGGAGATCACCATATGCATCAGGCCATGGGCGCTCATCGGGTTTTCCCAAGTGAACGCCTTGTCGATGCGCGCAGGGGTCCCATCCTCGCGCAGGGCGAGGTTTTCGGGGCCGCGCACGAAACCCAGATGCGGACCATCAAGTGGTTTGCCGGGCGTGACCTTGCAATGCGGCGTGGGGTGGATGCTGACCGGCTTTGGATAGGGCGGCTTGAACCGGAAGCCGCCGGGCACCTCCACCGTGCCGAGGATGATTTGCAGCACGTGCAGCGCGCGGCAGGTCTGGAACCCATTGGAATGGGCCGAGACGCCGCGCATGGCGTGGAAGCTGACCGGACGGCCTGTCATCGTCTTATGCGTCTCGCCTCGAAAATCCGTCCACTCATGCTGAAGCTCGAACGCCTCGTCAAACGCCACGCGGGCCAGTTCGGCGGCAATGGTGCGGATCTTGTCTGCGGTGATGCCACAGCGCTCAGCCACGGCCTCGGGCGCGTATTGCGGATCGAGGTAACGCTCCGCCATCAGCTGCATCACGGTGCGGTGGCTGATCCCGGCGTTGCGGTAGGTCGCGCTGAGATCGGGCTTCACGCCTTGGCCGTCAAAGGGCGCGGGCTTTCCGGTGCGGCGGTCAATCACCAGCGGTTTGCCCTCATCATTACGCAGGAAGAGGCCATGCTCGGGGCTGCTCTCATCGCCGTTGAGGAGCACGGGCGCGTTGGTGTAGCGGGCGAGGTAATCGAGGTCGATCTTGCCCGCCTTCATCAGCTCATGGATGAGGCTGAGGATAAAAAGCCCGTCCGTGCCCGGCGTGATCCCGACCCAATCATCGGCCACGGCATTATAGCCCGTGCGGATCGGATTGACGCCGATGACCCGCGCACCGCGCGCCTTGATCTTGCCGATCCCCATCTTGATCGGGTTGCTGTCGTGATCCTCGGCCACGCCAAAGAGCATGAAGAGCTTGGTATGGTCCCAATCAGGCTGCCCAAATTCCCAAAACGCGCCGCCCATCGTGTAGATGCCAGCGGCGGCCATGTTCACAGAGCAGAACCCGCCATGGGCCGCGTAATTGGGCGTGCCGAAGTTTTGCGCCCAGAAGCTGGTAAAGCTCTGCGACTGATCCCGCCCTGTGAAAAACGCGAGCTTTTCGGGGGCCTCGGCGCGAATGGGGGCAAGCCAATCCGTGGCGATATCCAGCGCCTCGTCCCAGCTGATCTCCTCAAACTCGCCCGAGCCGCGCGGGCCGACGCGTTTGAGCGGGTTGCGCAGCCGCGAGGGCGCGTTGACCTGCATGATGCCCGCCGACCCCTTGGCGCAGAGCACGCCCTTGTTGACCGGGTGATCGCGGTTGCCCTCGATATAGGCCACCTTCCCGTCCTTCATATGCACGTCGATCCCGCAGCGGCAGGCGCACATATAGCAGGTGGTCTTGCGAATCTCGTCCGAGACTTTGGGCGACAGGTTCAGATCAGGTTGGGTCATCCATGGCTCCGGTGGTTACCCTCACACGCTACGCAATTTGGCGCAGAGGCGCGAGTATGTTCTGCATGGGTGCTGCGCTGGCGGAACAACGTCATGGGTTCGGCGTGTTTCACCGCCCTTTTAGCCCGCCGAGCAGCGTGGCCGTGTCATGGGCGATCTGCGCCTCTTCGCGCGCGGGAACGATATGCACCGGCACGTCGCCCGCCCATCTCAGGTGATCCAATATCCGCGCGCGCATGTCAGCGTCGTTCTCGCCAATGCCCCCCGTAAAGGCAATGGCGTCAAGCCCCCCCATCGCCGCGATCATCGAGCCTGCGTGCCGTGCGGCCCAGTAAGCAAAATGCGTGCGGGCAAATTCGGCCTCGGGCGTTCCTGCCTCCTGCAGACTGCGCATGTCAGCCGAGAGGGTCGAGAGCCCAAGAAGCCCGCTCTCGAAATTGAGCATATGCGCCGCGGGCTCCACCCCGATCCGGCGGGCAAGCTCCAGCACCGCCGAGGCGTCGATATCGCCCGCGCGCGTGCCCATGGTGAGACCCGATAGGGGCGAATATCCCATGGTCGTCGCCACGGATTTGCCATGTCTGATGGCGCAGAGTGACGCACCATTCCCGAGATGCAGCCCAAGAAGCCGCTCTGGCAGCGGCGCGCTGGTTTGCTCGGGCAGAGTGCGGGTGAGGGCCGCGTAGCTGGTGCCATGAAAACCGTAGCGTTGCAGGCCTTCGGTGGCCGCGACCTGTGGCAGCGCAAAGCGGCGGGCAACATCGGGGTTGGTGGCATGAAAGGCGGTGTCGAAGCTGGCCGTTTGCGGCAGATCCGGAGCGAGGCGGGCCACAGCGTCGATTGCTGCGAGGTGGTGGATGTTGTGGTGCGGGGCCAGAGGGATACAGGCTGCAATCTGCGCGCGGGTCCGGGGCGTGATCAGCGCGGGCGCGGTCAGATCGGTGCCGCCATGCACGACGCGGTGCCCCACCCCCGCCAGCGCTGCAAGTGTCACGCCACGCGCCACGAACCTGTCCAGAATGGCGCTGAGCGCTCCGGCGTGATCGGGCAAGGCGCACGCCTCAGACGTGGTCCCAACGCGCACCCGCCCTGCCCCGCCTATGCCCGAGGCCTCAGCAGTCTCCAGCGCCTCAAAACCAGCATCAAATACAGCCGCCTTGATTGAGGACGACCCCGCATTTATCACCAATATTGGATGCGGGGCCGTCATGGCTCAGACTTGCTGCGGGCGCATGTCCGCACGGTTGATGCCTGCCACGGCCACCGGCACTTTCATCGCGTCGCGGCGGAACGGCTCGCCCAGTTCCTGATTGATCATCGCCTCAATGAGGGTGGTCTTGCCGTGCTTCATCTGGTCCTCGATGGCCTTGTTCAGCGCCGCCGTCAGCTCTTCCATCGTGTGGGCGACGACACCTTGCAGGCCGCAAGCCTTGGCGATGCCCGCGTAGGAGACCTGCTCATCCAGCTCGGTGCCGACGAAATTATCGTCAAACCACAGGGTCGAGTTGCGCTTTTCCGCACCCCATTGGTAATTGCGGAACACGATCTGCGTCACGGCGGGCCATTCCTCGCGGCCAATCGCCGTAAGTTCGGTCACGGCAATGCCGAACGCGCCATCGCCCGAAAAGCCCACGACAGGCACATCCGGACAGCCGATTTTCGCACCAACAACCGATGGCAGGCCGTAGCCACAAGGGCCAAAGAGACCGGGCGCGAGGTATTTGCGGCCCTCCTCAAAGCTGGGATAGGCGTTGCCGATGGCGCAGTTGTTACCAATATCGGAGGAGATGATCGCCTCCTTGGGCAATGCCGCCTGAATGGCCCGCCACGCCATGCGGGGGCTCATCCAGTCAGGCTTGGCACCACGCGCGCGCTCATTCCATGTCGTGCCGGGATCGTCCTCTTCATGGTCCATAGAGCTCAGCTGCTGCGCCCATGCAGATTTCGTCTGGGCGATTGTGTTGCGGCGCGCCTCGCGGCCCTCATCCCCAGCCATACCGGAAAGCTTCGCAAGGATCGACTGCGCCACTTTCTTCGCATCGCCAATGATGCCCACGGTGACCTTTTTCGTCAGGCCGATCCGGTCAGGGTTGATATCGACCTGAATGATCTTGGCATCTTTAGGCCAGTAATCCATGCCATATCCCGGCAATGTCGAGAACGGGTTGAGACGTGTTCCGAGGCAGAGCACTACATCGGCGCGTGAAATAAGCTCCATCGCCGCCTTCGAGCCGTTATAGCCCAGCGGACCCGCGAAAAGAGGGTGCGAACCGGGGAAGGCGTCGTTGTGCTGGTAGCCCACACAGACAGGCGCATCGAGACGCTCGGCCAGTTTGGCGCTGTCGCCAAGCGCTCCGGCAAGGACCACGCCCGCACCGTTGAGGATCACCGGGAATTTCGCCTCCGACAGAAGTGCGGCCGCCTGATCGAGCGCCGCGTCGCCGCCATTCGGGCGCTCGAATGTGACGATCTCGGGCAGGTCGATGTCGATCACTTGGGTCCAGAAATCACGCGGCATGTTGAGCTGCGCGGGCGCGCTGGCGCGCTTGGCCTGAAGGATCACGCGGTTCAGCACCTCGGCCACGCGGGTGGGGTCGCGCACTTCTTCCTGGTAGGCCACGCAATCCTTGAAGAGGTTCATCTGCTCCATCTCCTGAAACCCGCCCTGGCCCAGCGTCTTGTTCGCAGCCTGCGGCGTGACCAGAAGAAGCGGTGTGTGGTTCCAATAGGCGGTCTTCACGGCGGTGACGAAATTGGTGATGCCGGGGCCGTTCTGGGCAATCATCATCGACATTTTGCCGGTCGCGCGGGTGTAGCCATCCGCCATCATCCCGCCTGAGCCTTCATGCGCACAGTCCCAGAAAGTGATGCCCGCCTCGCCGAAGATATCGGAGATCGGCATCATGGCCGAGCCGATGATCCCGAACGCATGTTCGATCCCGTGCATCTGCAGGGTTTTGACGAAGGCTTCTTCGGTGGTCATTTTCATGGGGGGCGTCCTTATCACGAGAGGCGCGGCGCGCGCGGATACAGCTGTATTTCTGCGTCGGACCGTATCGCCGCACCACGCCGCACTGTAGGGCCAGTTGACCTTATCGGATAAGGCCAGAGCAAGACGCAAAACCCACGTGTTTCAATGCGCGTCCGGCGTGGCGCCAGAGGGAGCCGCCTCCAATTCGCGCGCGAGGATCGCAAGCCCCTCGGGAATACGCTCCTGCGGGATCGACGAATAGGCAAGGCGGTAGAAATTGCGCGGCGGGTTTGCGCCATGAAAGAAGGGCGCGCCGGGCTCGATCAGCACGCCAAACGCCGCCAGACGCCGCCCAAGCGCCTCCATATCCGCGCCCTCAGGCGCGCGCATCCAGATGGACGAGCCTCCATGCAGACCCCGTCCCGCCACGGTGAGACCCAGATCAGACGCCGCCTGCTCCATCACTGCGCGGCGGTTTGCATAGACTGTGCTCATCCGGCGGATCAGGCTGTCGTAATGGCCAAGGCTGAGGAAATAGGCCGCCGTGCGCTGCATCAGGCCCGGCGGGTGGCGCAGCACGCTGGCGCGCAGGGCGCGGACCTCGCGGATAAAGGCGCGCGGACCGACCAGATAACCCAGACGCAGACCCGGGAAGATGGATTTGGAAAAGCTGCCCACATAGATCACCCGCCCATCGCGATCGAGTGATTTGAGCGCAGGCGACGGCGCGCCAAGGAACGACATCTCAAACTCATAATCATCCTCCACAATCAGCGCGTCCATCTCGCGCGCCTTGTCCAAAAGCGCCCGGCGGCGGGCCATGGGCATGGTCGCATTGGTCGGGCATTGGTGGCTGGGCGTGGTGAAGATCACGTCCGCCTGATCCGGCAGCGCATCGGGCGGCAGGCCATCGGCGTCCACCGGAACCGCCACAAGATGACAGCGCGACGGCTCCAGAATATCGCGCAGGGCGTGATAACACGGGTCCTCCACCACGGCCGTACGGCGCTGGGTCAGCAGGACCTGCGCCGTCATCCAAAGCGCGTTCTGCGCCCCCATCGTGACGAGAATTTCGTCAGGCTCCGCAAGAATACCCCGGCGCGGCAGAGTATGACGCGCGATGAACTCAAGCAGCTTGGGGTCGTCCTGATCATAGTAATCGGTGGTCAGCGCGTGAAAATCGTGTCGGCCCAGCGCACGCAGCGCACACTGCCGCCAATTGGCGTGATCAAAGAGCTTGGGGTCGGTTTGGCCATAGACAAATGGATAGCGATAGGTCGACCAGTTTTGCGGCTTTTCAGGTGTCGCACCCCCGGTGAAGCGGCGGCCCAGCGCGCGGGACCAATCGATCTTGTCCTCGCCCACAGGTGTCGCGGCAAAGCGCGGCGGCTCGGGGGCGCTTTGCGAAACGAAGAACCCGGAGCGGTCGCGCGCGCTGAGGTAATCATTCGCTTGAAGCTCCGTATAGGCCAGCGTCACGGTGATCCGGCTGATCCCCAGATGCTGGGCCAGCTTGCGCGACGAGGGCAGCTTTTCACCCTTGGCGAAACGCCCCGAGAGGATTCCTTGCGCGATCATCTGCTGAATCTGCGCCTGAAGCGTTCCTGTGGCATCTGGGCTGAGGAATAATGTCTCGACGGATATGGTCATAAGACCAGCCTAGACTGGACTTAAATCTGGCGCAATCTGGACTTATTCACTCTAGAGAATGTCATCCACCATCGGATCGGCCCGCCGCTTGCGCCATCTGCGCCAGCGCGCATAGATGCCCCAGAAAAACGCGGCCAATGTGGTCAGGATAATGATATTGAGCCACGGGATGATCCGCACATCGGGGCTATCCACCGCGCGCACGGAAATGGCGTTGGGGAAAATCGTAAGAAACTCCGCCCGCCAGCCGTAATGCTTGATCACCACCCATTGAGGTGCTGCCGCGGTGGAGCGCAGATCGCCCGCCTCGGCATGAAGATTGGCGCTGTCGAATTTGAAATAGGGCGGCCAGCTCCAGCCGGTATCCTCATTGCGGTACACCATCACCCTGCCATTGGTGAGCACGGCCGAGATGAAAAACACATCGCGATCCGCCACGGAGCTATCTGAGCCTATGTCGGCCTGCGCCCAGAAGAGCCTGTTCTCGCCGGGCGTGATCCGGCGCACATCCGTCTCGGTGATCCGCGCCACATCATGCTGCGGCAAGGTATAGTGCAGAAATCCGAGGATGATCGTCCAGAACACACCCCAGAAGACCCATTTGGCATAGCGCATGGCGACCCCCTTAGCTGTAATTCGTCAGGTAGACGATCGTGGTGACCACGCTGATCGGCACGATATAGACCAGCAAAATGAGTTTGCGCCGCAGCGATCCCTCGTATTCCTTGAGCCCCTTGCTCACAAAATCTTCCATGCTGCCCGGACGGCCCTGCACATTCCAATCGGCCTCAAGCTTGCCGCGCCGCACGGCGCGCGAATACATCGACAGCGCCACATAGACGATTGTCAGAAGTATGCCGCCGATGATGAGCCGCACAAGTGCTGCCATGGTGATGATCCCCTTTGGGACTTACTTAGCGATTGGGCCGGTTTTGTCCACCATCCGAATGGGCGCCGCGCCGAGGTCTAATCGCGCGCCGACAGACGCAGGCGCACGAATGTCTGCCCCAGCGCGCCCTTGTCTTTGAGTGAGACAGCGACAGCCGCCCCTGTCATCTCGAACTGATGCAACTTGTAAAAATCGGGATGATTCACGGCCATGTCCGGCGGCACGCGGACCGCATCGGGCACGCAATAGATGATGGCGGTGCTCAGATGATCCAAGAGCGCGGGCGCGGCGGTGTCCCCGAGGATAAAGGGCCATGTGCAGATCAGCTCATCCGGGGCTGCGTGGATGCGGGCCCTTTCGCAAATGTCCGGTGCGGCACCCGCAAGGATTTCGGCCATTTCAGTGGCACTCTGCATATCCGCAGCGCTCCCCTGCGCCGCCTCCGTCAGCGCGCCAAACGCTTCACATTGCGTCTGAGCCGCAGCGGGGGCCGCCAGGATAGTGGCCGAAAGGATCAGGGCGCGAATGGGAGACATTGGGCCCCCATTCCCCAAGTGGCTCGCTGATTTTGCTATCGCGAGTGTGTTATTTTCGA
>CALGEH010000258.1 GCA_937881735.1 uncultured Shimia sp. | reverse complement strand
GACCACACGGCATGATCTGGCCATTGGCATCGGTGGTGCCGTGGCGGCTGTGCTGGAGCAAAGCGGCGTGGCAGCCGGTGAGATTGCGCTCGCGTCTCTGTCCACCACATTGGCCACCAATGCGCTTGTCGAAGGGCAGGGCGGGCGCGTGGGTCTTATCTACATTGGCTTTCGTGAGCAGGATCTGGAGGGGCATGGCCTGCGCGCGGCCCTTGGCGGTGATCCAGCACTCATCGTGCCGGGCGGGCATAATCATGCGGGCTATGAGGCGCATCCGTTAGATCAGACCGCACTTAAGGCGTGGCTTGAGCAGGATCACGGCATTTCCGCCTATGCGGTGGCCGCGCAATTCGCCACCCGCAACCCCGAGCATGAGTTGGCTGCGGCTGCGATGATCACGCAGATCACCGGGCGGCCGGTGTCTTGTTCGCATCATCTTTCGGCCAAGCTGAACGGGCCAAAGCGGGCGCTGACAGCATTGCTGAACGCGCGGCTGATCGGCATGATTGCCCGCCTGATCAACGAGGCGGAGGGCAAGCTGACCGAGCTTGGCATCATGGCGCCGTTGATGGTTGTGCGCGGTGATGGCGCGCTCATTAGCGCGGATCAGGCCCGAGAGCGGCCCATCGAGACGATCCTCAGCGGCCCTGCGGCCTCTATTGTTGGCGCGCGCTGGATGACTGGTGTTGAGACGGCGCTGGTTTCGGATATCGGCGGGACGACCACGGATGTGGCCGTGCTACGCGGGGGCAAGCCGACGATTGATCCTGCGGGCGCTCAGGTCGGGCCGTGGCGCACGATGGTGGAGGCGGTCGCGATGCGCACCACCGGGTTGGGTGGCGACAGTGAGGTGCATGTGGTGGCCGAGGGGCTTGCGGGCGGTGTCACGCTTGGGCCGCGCCGGGTGCTGCCTGTCAGCCTGATCGCGCAGGAGGCACCGGATGTGGTGCACCGAACGCTCGATGTCCAGCTCCGCAGCGCAGTACCGAATGAGCATGATGCGGTTTTTACGCGCGCCGTGCCCGGTGTGGATGCCGGCGGCCTGCCCGAGCGGGATGCGGCCCTTTTGGAGCGGATCGCGGCAGGCGTCTGTCCGGTGGGCGATGTGCTGCGCACGCGGATGGAGCATCAGGCGCTGCGTCGTCTGGTCACGCGCGGCCTTGTGCAGGTCTCGGGCGTCACGCCGTCGGATGCGAGCCATGTTTTGGGCCGTGTCGATGCGTGGGACAGTGAGGCGGCGGAAAAGGCGCTGACCCTTCTGAGCCGCAAGCGCACTGGGTCGGGCAATGTGCTGGCTAAAGGCGCGCGCGAAATGGCAGAGATGATCGTGGACCGGCTGACCTATCAGACGGTTTTGGCCTTGTTAGAGACTGGTTTTGCCGAGGAGGAGACACCGTTTGGCGTGGCCCCCGATCAATTAGCGCGCCATGTTCTGATGCAGCGCGGCATGGACGGGCATGCGGGTCTGGTGCGTGTCGCGGCGGGGCTGGCTGTGCCTGTGGTGGGGCTTGGGGCGTCGGCAGCGAGCTATTATCCGGCGGTGGGGGCGCGGCTGGGATGTGAGATGATCCTGCCGGAGCATGCGGGCGTGGCAAATGCCATCGGGGCGGTTGTGGGGCAGGTCACCATCCGGCGCAGTGGCACTGTGACCGCGCCGTCCGAGGGGCTCTACCGTGTGCATCTGCACAGCGGGCCGCAGGATTTCAGCACGTCTGATGCGGCGCTGGAGATTCTGGAGCAGGTTTTGACCGAGGCCGCGCGGAGCGAGGCCCTCGCGGCAGGCGCCGAGGATGTTCAGGTCACCGCGCGCCGCGATTTGCGCGTGGCACAGGCCGAGGCGCGTGAGGTATTTCTGGAAGGGGAGATCACGGTGGAGGCGTCCGGGCGTCCGAGGATCGCGATTTAGCGGCCCGAGAAGGCCAAGCGCAGATCAGTTCAGCAGCGGCTCAATTTCATCTGTCAGGGTGGGTGAGAGCGGCTTGACCGTGCTGCCGAAGGTGGCTGTTATCGTCCCATCGGGGGCCACGAGTATCTTGCTGAAGTTCCACGCGGGCGTGAAGCCAACCTCCTCGGCCACAGATGTGTAGAACGGATGTGCCTCCGCGCCACGCACCGAGGTGATGCCGGTCATTGGCATGTCGATCCCGTAAGTCAGCTCGCAGAAATCCTTGACCTCTTCGTTGCTCGCAAGCTCCTGCCGGAAATCGCCCGACGGCACGGCGAGCACAACCAATCCGCGGTCGCGGTACCGATCGTAGAGGGTCTGGAGCCCCTCATATTGATCCGTAAACCCGCAGCGCGAGGCGGTATTCACCACCAAGACCGGTTGGCCCGCCCAATCAGACAGCCTGAATGTGCCGCCATCGATATTCTCAAACGGCGCGTTCAGCTCGACCGCGGCTGCGGGCAGGGCCAGCAGGGAGGCGAGTGTGGCGAGGATGAAGCGCATGTGTCTCTCCGTTTAAGTGCTGAAGGGCTACGGGTGTGGGCGGTGTTTGGATCACAACCACGCGGTATGAGTGAAATATCTTTTTGAAAAACCCGCGCGCATCCCATCTTATAGGGCAAGCAACCGATGGAGGCATGAGATGAGCCAATATACCAAAGACCCCGACGCGATCGCCCGGCTGAGCGCCGAGGAGTTCTATGTCACCCAGCAAAGCGGGACAGAGCGGCCTGGCACGGGCAAGCTTTTGTCCAACAAGGAGCCGGGGATTTACGTCGACATCGTCTCGGGCGAACCTCTGTTTGCAAGTGCTGACAAGTATGAGAGCGGCTGTGGCTGGCCCAGCTTTACCAAGCCAATTGTGCCTGCCCATGTGGCGGAGGTGACGGATGCGACGCACGGCATGGTCCGCACCGAGGTCCGCAGCGCCCATGGCGACAGCCATCTGGGCCACGTGTTCAACGATGGCCCACAAGATCGGGGCGGACTACGCTATTGTATCAACTCGGCCAGCCTGCGCTTTGTGCACCGCGACGAGATGAAGGCCGAAGGCTACGGCGAATATTTGACCCAAGTGGAGGATGTGACATGAGCGAACGTGCAGTTTTGGCAGGCGGGTGTTTCTGGGGGATGCAGGACCTGATCCGGCGCAGACCCGGCGTGATTTCGACCCGAGTGGGCTATACCGGCGGGGACGTGCCCAACGCGACCTACCGCGATCATGGGTCCCATGCGGAGGGGATCGAGGTCGTGTTTGACCCCAGCGTGATCACCTACCGCGAGGTTCTGGAGCTGTTTTTCCAGATCCACGACCCGACCACCCCAAACCGGCAGGGCAATGACATCGGGATGAGCTATCGCTCGGCCATCTATTATGTCGATGAGGCGCAGCGCGCCGAGGCTGAACGCACCATCGCGGATGTGAACGCCAGCGGCCTCTGGCCCGGCAAGGTGGTGACCGAGGTGGAGCCTGTGGGAGATTTCTGGGCAGCGGAGCCGGAGCATCAGGATTACCTAGAGCGCATCCCCAACGGCTATACCTGCCACTTCCCGCGCCCTGGATGGGTGCTGCCCAAGGTTGCGGCCAAGGTCTGACCGGGTCGCACGCGCGGCTTGACGGCGGCGCGGACGCAGCGCAGTCAGGCGGGGGAAGGAGACTCGCCTGATGAACCCACTTCGCGGAATTGCACCCAAGCTGACGGCAGTGATGCTTTTCATCATCATGGCCGCGCTGATCAAGGCCGTGTCGGATGCCGTGCCGCCCGGTCAGGCGGTGTTATTCCGGTCGTTTTTCGCCATTCCCGTGATCCTTGTCTGGCTCGCCCTGCGCGGCGAGCTGCGCACGGGGCTGCGCGTGGTCTCGCCCATGCGGCATGTCTGGCGCGGGCTGATCGGGACGATGGCGATGGGTCTTAAATTCACCGGGCTCGGCCTCTTGCCGCTGCCCGAGGTGACGGCGTTGGGTTATGCCGCACCGCTTCTGACGGTCGTGTTCGCGGCGATGTTTCTGGGCGAGCGGGTGGGCGTGTTCCGCCTCGGGGCCGTCGCTTTGGGTCTCGTCGGGGTGCTCATTGTCCTTGCCCCAAGGCTGAGCATGCTGGAAGGCGGTGCCGACGATACCACCGCCGCGCTGGGCGCGATTGTGGTGCTGATGGGGGCGGTCTGCGTGGCGCTGGCGGTGATCTATGTGCGCATGTTGGTGCAGACCGAGCATGTCGCGGCTATCGTGTTCTACTTCTCGATCACGGCGAGTGTGCTGTCGCTTCTGACGCTGCCCTTTGGCTGGGCATGGCCCACGGGGGCCGAGGTCTTGATGCTGATCGCGGCGGGGGTGATCGGGGGGATGGCGCAGATTTTCCTCACCACGTCCTATCGCTATGCGGATGCAGGCGTGCTGGCCCCGTTCGATTATGCCTCAATGATCTTCGCGCTGCTGATCGGGTATTTCATCTTTGCCGAAACGCCCACGGGCCCGATGCTGATGGGTGCCAGTCTGGTGATCATTGCGGGCATCATCATCATCGCGCGCGAACGGCAGCTGGGCCTGCGCCGGAGCAAAGCCCGCTCGGCCAAGAGTACGCTGGGCTAAGGCGAGACTCTCTAGGCCCCCTTTAGCCACGCCGCGCCATAAACTGGCCAGAACCACGCCCGGCGATATTTGCCCAAGGGCCACTTCTTTGGCGGGGTCTGCATGATCTGGGGATAGAGATTGCGTGGCTTTCGGTCCTGCGCCAGATCGGCCAGAAGCGCCCCCGCATAGCTCGCCATCGCCACACCGTTGCCGTGATAGCTGATCGCCGTAAAGGCGCCCGGCATCGTGTCGATCGGCCCGGCATAGGGCGTGAGATCGCGCGCGATGCTCAGCAGGCCATGCCAGCTATGGGGCGTCGCCACATGCTTCCATGCCGGAAACATCCGCTCGAAATGGCTGCGGATATTGGCGTGCATCCGGCGGTCCGCCGACGGCGCGGAAAACAGCCCGCCGCGCATCCCGAAAAGCATCCGGTTGTTGGGCATGAGGCGGAAGTAATGCACGAAGAAGAGGTCATCATAGCACGCTTGATGGCTGCTCCAACCCTGGGCGGCAATCTCGTCATCGCTCATCTCGCGGGTGACGAGGACGTTGGACTGCGTAGGCAGGTAGCGGCCATGCATCCACGCGGGCAGATCGTCCGAGCTATAGCCATTGGTCGCTACGATCAGCCGCTTGGCCTGCACGCGCGCCTCGGGCGTTTGCAGCGAGAAGCCGCGCGCCTGATCAATCCGCTGCACCGGGCTGCGCCCAAAGATACGCACCCCTGCGGCACGGGCGGCATCAGCGAGGCCATTCGCGTATTTATAGGGGTTGAGCGCAAATCCGGCGGGGATGTTGAGGGCTGCGTGAAACGGCCCGCGCATCCCGTTCTGGGCCAGCTGATCGCCAGGGATCACCTCCGCCTCCAGACCGTAGTCGCGGCGGACTTTCTTGGCCGCATCCTCAAACCCGCGCGCGGCTTTTGGGCTGTCGGCCAGCATCGTTTCACCATC
>CALGEH010000257.1 GCA_937881735.1 uncultured Shimia sp. | reverse complement strand
GGGGTCCGGACCCAATCAGATGTACGGGCCGTATTGTGTCCGTAAATTCCGGATACACATGACCAAATTCTCCGATTTAAATCTCAATCCCAAAGTCCTCAAAGCCGTTGCTGAAGCAGGTTACGAGAGCCCCACACCCATTCAGGCGGGCGCAATCCCGCCCGCGCTCGAAGGCAAGGATGTCCTCGGCATCGCCCAGACCGGGACCGGCAAGACGGCGGGCTTCGTGCTGCCGATGTTGTCGCTGCTGGCCCGTGGCCGCGCCCGAGCCCGCATGCCGCGCAGTCTTGTGCTCTGCCCCACCCGCGAACTCGCGGCACAGGTGGCCGAGAATTTCGATACCTATTCCAAATATCTCAAGCTCACCAAGGCGCTGCTCATCGGCGGGGTCAGCTTCAAGGAGCAGGACAAGCTGATCGACAAGGGCGTGGATGTGCTGATTTGCACGCCGGGCCGCCTTCTGGACCATTTCGAGCGCGGCAAGCTGTTGCTGACAGGCGTTCAGGTCATGGTGGTCGACGAGGCCGACCGGATGCTCGACATGGGCTTCATCCCCGATATTGAGCGTATCTTTTCGCTGACGCCCTTCACCCGGCAGACCCTCTTTTTCTCCGCCACCATGGCGCCCGAGATTGAGCGGATCACCAATACCTTCCTCAGCGCGCCCGCCCGTATCGAGGTCGCCCGTCAGGCCACGGCCTCCGAGACGATCGAGCAAGGCGTGGTGATCTTCAAAGCGTCGCGCCGCGACCGTGAAGGCACTGAGAAACGCAAGCTTCTGCGCGCGATGATCGACGCGGAGGGCGACAAATGCTCCAATGCCATCATTTTCTGCAACCGTAAGACGGATGTGGATACGGTCGCCAAAAGCCTCAAGAAACACGGCTATGACGCAGCCCCCATCCACGGCGATCTGGACCAGAGCCAGCGCACGCGCACGCTCGATGGTTTCCGGGAGGGCAATCTGCGCTTTCTCATCGCGTCGGACGTGGCCGCACGCGGGCTCGATGTGCCTGCTGTGAGCCATGTCTTCAATTTCGATGTGCCGAGCCACGCCGAGGACTACGTCCACCGCATTGGCCGCACGGGCCGCGCGGGCCGTGATGGCAAGGCGATGATGATCTGCATCCCGCGCGACGAAAAGAACCTCGACGCGATTGAGGCGCTCATCCAGAAACCCATTCCCCGGCTCGACAATCCCCTGGGCAGCGGCACCCCCGCCCCCGAAGAGGTCGCAGCGCCTGCCGAGGCCGACAAACCCGCCAAGCCGCGCCGCACGCGCAGCCGACGCAAGCCCGAGGAAGCCGCGCAAGCGGTCGAGGAGGCGCCTATTCTGGTGGCCGACGTTGCAGAGCCCGTCCCAGCGCCGCAAGAACCCGAGCAGGCCGAGGCCCCCGCACCGGCGGAGCGGCCGCAAGCAGCCCCGGCCGAGACGCAGCCCGAGCCCGCCCCACGCGAAGATAAGCCCCGCGCGCGCGGTGGTCGTGGTGGCCGTGGCCGCTCTGGCGGCGGCGGTGGTGGTGATAACAACCGCGTCGTGGGCCTTGGCGATCACATGCCCGGCTTCATCGCCATGAGCTTTGACGAGCGTCGCGAAAGCTGAAATCCTGACATCGAAACGGGTGCACCAAGCAAAGCGCATCCCTTAGAAAAAGCACAAGCCGGAGGCATATACCTCCGGCCTTTGCTTTTAATGGAGCATTATGCGGCGAAGGTCGACTTTGAGCCCTTCTTGACCAATGCTGCGCAGCGCACGAATGGCAGGTTTGGCGGTGTCTGACCTGACGTGTCTTACAGACCCCCTCAGCGATCCGCGTCAGTATCGCCCTTACTCCGGACGCCTCTTCACTCCGTCGCGTTACAATGTGCTTCCAGCAACAGAGCGCGGCAGTTTGAACCGGTTTTTCGATCCTGTTTCTCGGTGCTTGATGGGCAGTAGATCGCGGGAAGCCAAGGCGCCCTTGGCTTTTTGAATCTGATCAACGATGCGGAGATTCTGCCAGATGCGCTTCAACATGCGCGGCAAAGGCAACTGCGTTCTTGCTATCGTCGTGTGCCATAAACGTCGTCACATTACCGATGCTTGGCAAACCAAGTTTCAACGAAACAAGTGAAACATCGTTCTTTGCAATTGTTTTTGGCAACGCTGCAATTGCAAGATCAGCCCGCACCGCTGCCAGCTGCCCTGCGGATGTGTCGCTCGAATAAGCCACTCGATAAGGGATCGCTGCCTGATCCAACGCGGCAAGTGCTGCATCCCGCCACGAACACCCCTTTTCCGAAACAGCAATTGGCAGAGGCGTATTCTGCACGGCCGCACCATCTGTTGCCTGCAACCAGCAAAGCTCTTCCGTATAGAGTTTGCGCGCAGCGTGTATTCTAGAATTCTGCTCACTGAAAAAGACTACCTGTGCATTTCCAGACCCAAAAAGGTCCTGAGCCGCATCACATGCATCCAGTCTGACTTCGACGCATATGTTCGGGTGCGTCACAGCAAAGCGTTTCAAAAGCGCGGGAACCGTAGACATTCCCAAATCATGCGGTGCAGCAAGCCGCAGGTGTCCCGAAAGGGTCGATCCGCGAAATTTTGACAACGTCTCATCGTTCAGGCTCAGCAGGCGACGGGCATATCCCAAAAACTGTTCACCTGCTTGGGTCAACGTGACCTTCCGGGCATCTCTGTGCAGCAGCTCACAGTTCAGGAGATCTTCGAGCTTTGCAACTTGTAAGCTGACAGCCGAGGGGGAGCGATTGACGCGGTTTGCGGCTAGACGAAAACTCCCTGTGTCACAAATCGCCGCAAATGTGCGCGCCATGTCGAGGCTAATCGTCCGCATTGGCTCAGCATCATTCGGCAATAACGGTGAGTATATCTCATTCATAAGTCCAGAATGTATCGTTTTTCTAATGTGACGAACAGGGCTAACTTCCCCTCAGCTGAGGAGAACAGACGTGGATGCATCAACGAAGACCCTTTTGTCGGGCCTGTTTTGGGGCGGCATCGCCGTCGCGGTATTGTCCGGATCTCTTGTTATGTTGCGGCTTGGCGTTCAGACATCCCTTACGCCGTTTGATCTTGCGGCACTGCGTTTTGGCATAGCGGCCTTGTTGTTGGTCGGTGTCATCTGGCGACGCGGGTGGGCGATGGACAAGCTGGGCGTCTTGGGTGTTCTGGCTCTCATCACGTGCAATGGCGCGCCCTACATAATGATGCTGTCCTTCGGGTTCGAGTTTGCGCCTGCCTCTGATGCCGGGGCGATCAATCCAGGTCTCATGGCTGTGTTCGTTGGCATTCTTGGGTGGATCTTTCTGAGCGAAAATATGAGGATGGCCAAAATAGCAGGGATACTGGCGGTGCTGGCCGGGACCGCGCTGTTCACAGACCTGCTGACTTTGAGGCTGGCCTCCTTCGGACACCTCATTTTCGCAATAACGGGTGGGATGTGGGCGAGCTATGTCATCATCGTGCGGAAAACCAATCTCCCCGCCCTTCATGCAACCTCGATCGTTGCCGTCGGAACTTCACTCCGGAGAAAAAATATTTATAAATATGAATAATGGCTAGTGTTCTGAGTCTGACGCTTCCTACCTGTTTCCCCTGATTTCATCGAGAG
>CALGEH010000256.1 GCA_937881735.1 uncultured Shimia sp. | reverse complement strand
CAAGGGGAAGCTCTCGGCGTTTCAGCGTAACCCGAAATGGACTCTCACCCGCGCGGGCGAGAGCGGCTTTGCCGATGTGCGCGCCATGCGCGAGGCGATTGCCTATCACCGCCAGTCGAACCTGCGCAAATCGCTGGCCGCCATGGACCGCGCGTTGGCCGCGCGTCCCAACGATCCCTTCTACCACGAGTTGCGCGGCCAGATCCTGATGGAGAGCCGCCAGTTTGCCCCCGCCACTGCCGCCTATGCCCGCGCCGTGAATGCAGCCCCCAAAAATGCTCTGATCCTCGGTTCTTACGGGCGCGCATTACTGACCCAAGGGCAGACGGCCAAGGCGCTGGACGTGCTGGAGCGTGCCCGCGCCCGCGATGGCCGGGATGTGCGTGTGATGCGTGATCTGGCCGCGGCCCATGCCAAATCCGGTAATGCTGGCCTCGCCTCTGTCGTGACGGCTGAGCGCTACGCCCTTATCGGGCGGCTCGACGATGCGGTGATCCACGCCAACCGCGCCTCGGGGCTTTTGCCGCGTGGCTCGGGCGCTTGGCAACGTGCACAGGATGTGCTTCACGCCGCTAAATTCGCCAAGAGATAATCCAACGGAGATGCCCCAGAAATGCCCATGACACGCACCCTTCCGGCCGCCGCCCTCGCCGCCTGTCTCGCCGCCGGCCCTGTCGCGGCCCTTGACCTTGCCGATATGAGCGAGGCCGAGCGCGCAGCCTTCGGCGAGGCCGTGCGCAGCTATCTTCTGGAAAACCCCGCCGTGATCTTCGAGGCGGTCGATGTCTTCAACGCGCAGCAAGAAGAGCTGCAATCGGCCAATGATGGCGACCTGATCGCAGCGAATTCGGACGCTATTTTCAACGACGGTGTCTCATGGTCCGGGGGCAACCCGGATGGCGATGTGACGATCGTGGAATTTCTCGATTACGCCTGCGGCTTTTGCAAAAAGGCGCATCCCGAAGTCGCAGAGCTTGTGGAAAGCGACGGAAATATCCGGCTGGTGTTCAAGGAATTGCCAGTTCTGGGCGAAAGCTCCGTCCTCGCGTCGCGCTTTGCCATCGCGACTTTGCAGGTCGCAGGAGACGATGCCTACAAGGCGGTGCATGACGCGATGATGACATTCGGGGGCGGCCTTAACGAGGCGGCTTTCACCCGGATCGCGGAGGCGCTTGAGCTGGATGCCGCACCTATTATCGCAGGGATGGACGCACCCGAGGTGGACGCGGTGCTGATTGCCAATGCGGAACTGGCAGCCACGCTGGGCATTCGCGGCACGCCGGGCTTCGTGATGCAGGACCGGATGCTGCGTGGCTATGTCCCTCTGGAGGGGATGCAGGAGATCGTGGAAGATATCCGCGACAACTGACGGAACGCGGGCGGCCTATTCAGCCGCTTGCGTCTCCTCTGTGGCTTCAAGGGCGGCCTGAGCATCAAGCTCGGCCGCCTTTTTCTCGACCTGCTCCACGATATGCTCGATCATCTTGTCGTTGCTCAGCTTATGGCTCTGCGCTCCCGCGAGATAGACCATCCCCGAGCCAGCACCACCACCGGTAAAGCCCACATCCGTCATCAGCGCCTCGCCTGGCCCATTGACCACGCAACCAATGATCG
>CALGEH010000255.1 GCA_937881735.1 uncultured Shimia sp. | reverse complement strand
CGCCCACCGAGGCCAGCGCGCCCCGAAATGCCGACGTGGTCAGCCTCGACACCTTCCGCAAGTAAGCCGCGATTGAACTTTCCGCACCATAGGATAAGGAAGGGGCAAACCGCATAGGAGAGCCCGAACATGACCGCCACACGCACCGAAACCGACAGTTTTGGCCCTCTTGAGGTCCCTGCGGACAAATACTGGGGCGCACAGACGCAGCGGTCGATTCTAAACTTCCCCATTGGCTGGGAAAAACAGCCCGTGGCGATCGTCCGCGCACTTGGTGTGATCAAACAAGCCTGCGCCGAGGCGAATGTGACGCTGGGCAAGCTGGATGCCGCGCGCGGCCGCGCGATCATCGAGGCCGCATCCGAGGTCGTGTCTGGCAAGCTCGACGACAACTTCCCGCTGGTGGTGTGGCAGACGGGTTCCGGCACGCAATCCAACATGAACGCCAATGAGGTGATCGCCAACCGCGCGATCGAGATCATGGGGGGCGTGATCGGCTCCAAGGACCCGGTGCACCCCAATGACCACTGTAACATGGGCCAAAGCTCGAACGACACCTTCCCCACCGCGATGCATATATCGACAGCGATGATGGCGCGCGATGTGCTCTTGCCGGGTTTGCGCAAGCTTCATGCGTCACTTGAAGAAAAGATCGTAAGCTTCGAGGGTATAATAAAAATTGGTCGCACCCACACACAGGATGCCACACCCCTGACGCTGAGCCAGGAATTCTCGGGCTATGCGCATCAGGTCGCTATGGGGATCAAACGGATCGAGACCTCGCTTGAGGGGATTTACGAGCTGGCCCAAGGCGGCACGGCCGTGGGCACAGGCCTCAACACCAGCCCCGGTTGGGACGTGATGGTCGCCCAGAACATGGCGAAAATCACCGGCCTGCCTTTTGTGACCGCCCCCAACAAGTTCGAAGCACTCGCCGCCCATGACGCGATGGTGGAAATCTCCGGATCGCTCAAGACCGTGGCCGGATCGCTCTTCAAGATCGCCAATGACATCCGCCTTTTGGGCTCTGGCCCGCGCTGTGGTCTGGGCGAGCTGATCCTGCCCGAGAATGAGCCGGGCAGCTCGATCATGCCGGGCAAGGTGAACCCCACCCAATGCGAGGCGCTGACGCAGGTCTGCGCGCATGTCATGGGCAATGACGCCGCGGTCGGTTTTGCCGGGTCTCAGGGACATTTTGAACTGAACGTCTACAAGCCCATGATGGCCTATAACGTGCTGCAATCCATGCAACTTCTGGGCGATGCAGCGAGCACGTTTACCGACAATCTCATGGCTGGCCTCGATGCCGACCGCACCCGGATCGACAAGCTGATGCGCGAATCGCTGATGCTGGTCACGGCGCTGGCGCCCGAAATCGGCTATGACAACGCCACCAAAGTGGCGAAGACCGCCCACAAAAACGGAACCACATTGCGCGAAGAGGCGATTGCGCTTGGCTTTGTGGATGGTGACACATTCGACCGCGTTGTGCGGCCAGAGAACATGGTAGGACCCAAATGACCGCCCCAATCAACATGAACAAGGCCAAGAAGGAGCGCAACCGCGCCTCCCGCCGCGCCCGTGCCGATGAAAATGCGGTTTCGTTTGGCCAGACCAAGAGCCAGAAAGAGCTGCTCAAGGCCAAGGCCGCACAGATCGCCAAAAATCTGGAAGCCAAAAAACGCGAGACATGAGCGGGCGGCCTGTCAAACATTCGCTCACCCTCAAAGGGCACCGCACCTCGGTGTCTCTGGAGGCGGAGTTCTGGCAGGCCTTTCGCGAGATTGCGGAGATAAAAGGCAAGGCAATCAACGTTTTGGCCGCTGAAATTGATGCCGAGCGTGGCACGGAGATGGGGCTGGCGTCGGCCATCAGACTTTATGTGCTGCGCCACTATCGGCAGCTTTCCGACCTCTGAGGCGCGCCCGATGGACAAGGGCGTCCCTGCGCGCCATGCTCCGCCGGGGTGATCGCGCTCCAGCGCGCCCTGAGACCTACCAAGCCAAGGATTGGGACATTTATGACCGCGATGACACTTGGAAAGCCTGAGGATATCGACCGGCTTTTGCCGCTGATCGCCGCGTTCCACGCGGAGGAGGGCGTCGATCTGAGCGATGCGGCACGGCGCGCGGCGGTGCAGCCCTTGCTGGAGGGCTCGCCCCATGGCGCAATCTATATGGTCGGCCCAGCGCGTGCGCCCATCGGCTATGCCTGCGTGAGCTTTGGCTGGTCGCTGGCATTTGGCGGGCTCGATGGGTTTCTCGATGAAATCTACATCAGGCCGGGCGTGCGTGGGCGGGGCATCGGCACCGAAGTGCTGCGCGGCCTGCCCAAGGCCCTTGCGGCAGCGGGGATGAAGGCCATTCATCTCGAAGTGCATCAAAGTAACGACAAGGCGCGCAAGTTCTATGAGGCGCTGCATTTCGAGCCGCGCGCGGAGTATTCTTTGATGTCGCGGATGTTGTGAGGGACGTGCCCTTTTATTTGGGCACGAGGGGGTTAGGTAGGGATCATGAACATTCCATTCGATAACAGCTATGCCCGCCTGCCCGAGGGATTCTACACCCGGATCGCCCCGCGCGCTGTGGCCTCGCCCGCGCTGTTGGCGTTCAACACGGGCCTCGCAGACGAGATTGGCCTGAACCTTGATTATACGGCGATGGCGGAGGTTTTTGCGGGCAATGAGATCCCCGAGGGAGCCGACCCGATTGCGCAGGTCTATGCAGGCCACCAGTTCGGCGGCTTCTCTCCGCAATTGGGCGATGGGCGCGCGGTCTTGCTGGGCGAAATCGTAGCCCCAGATGGGCAGCGGCGCGACATTCAGCTCAAGGGCTCCGGCCCCACCCCCTATAGCCGCAATGGCGACGGGCGCGCGTGGCTGGGCCCTGTGCTGCGTGAATATGTGGTGAGCGAGGCAATGCATGCGCTTGGCGTCCCTACGACACGGGCCCTGGCCGCCGCCCTCACGGGTGAGCCTATTTACCGTCAGGAAGGGGCCGTACCCGGCGCGGTTCTGACCCGCGTGGCGTCGAGCCATATCCGCGTCGGCACGTTTCAGTATTTCGCCGCGCGTCGCGATGTGGAGGCGCTCCGGGCGCTCTATGACTACACGGCGGCGCGGCATTACCCAGAGGCGGCGGGCCCTGCGGATTTCCTGCGCGCGGTCTGCGCGGCACAGGCCGAATTGGTCGCCCATTGGATGTCGCTTGGCTTCATCCACGGGGTGATGAACACCGACAATACCGCCCTTTCCGGTGAGACGATCGATTATGGCCCCTGTGCTTTCATGGATGTCTATCACCCGGTCACGGTCTTCAGCTCGATCGATGCGCAGGGGCGCTATGCTTACGACAATCAGGCCCATGTGATCGTGTGGAACATGGCGCAACTGGCCACGTCCCTCGTGCCGCTGATGCCCGACGCGGAGGCAGCGATTGAGGAATTTACCGCGATCATCCACGCCATGCCCGCGCTGGTGGATGCGGCGTGGATGCGCCGGTTGGGTGCGAAGATCGGGATTGCAGAGGCGACTGAGGCGGACAGGCCCCTGATCGAAGGGCTGTTGGAGCGGATGCAGGCGGGACGTGCGGATTTCACCAACACGTTCCGCGCCCTCGCAGATGGCGGCGCGCGGGATCAGTTTCTGGACCCCGCAGCGTTTGATCAATGGCAGCCAGAGTGGTGCGCGCGTATCGCGGGCGAGGCGGAGCCAGAGGCGCGGATGCGGGCCTCCAACCCATGGGTCATCCCGCGCAATCACCGCGTCGAAGAGATGATCGTGGCCGCGCGGGAGGGAAATTTTGCACCCTTCGAGCGGCTTCTGACGGTGCTGGCCAAGCCTTTTGATGCACACCCCGGTGCCGAGGATCTGCGGCGTGCGCCCGAGGCCTCAGAGGTGGTGCAGCAAACCTTCTGCGGGACATGAAAAAGGCGGGGAAATCCCCCGCCTGATCCGTCAATTCAAGCGTCGCAGCTTATGCGGCCTTGGCACCAGAGCGCCCACCGCCCCCGCCGCGCCGACGCCGGTTGCCACCGCCACCACCGGGTCCTGCGCCTTGAGATTGGCCACCGCCGCCTCCTTGGCCACCGCCACCGGGGCCTTTGCCGCCACGACCGCGGCGATTGCCGCCACCGCCACCCGGGCCACGGCCCTTGGGCTTGGCCGTGGGATCGGGCAGATCGGCCCAGGGCCGCCCCGAGATCACGGGGATCGTGGTGCCCAGAACTTTCTGGATATCCTTCAGCTCGCCCATCTCATCGGGGCTGCAAAACGCGATCGCCGCGCCATCCTTGCCCGCGCGGGCCGTGCGGCCGATGCGGTGGATGTAATTCTCGGGCACATTGGGCAGATCAAAGTTGTAGACATGCTTCACGTCCGGGATATCGAGGCCACGTGCCGCCACATCGGTGGCCACAAGCACCTTCACCTGACCATCGCGGAACGACTTGAGCGCGCGGTCGCGCTGCCCCTGACTTTTGTTGCCATGGATCGCAGCCACGGAAAACCCGGCGCTTTCCAGCTTGCGGGCAAGCTTGTCCGAGCCATGCTTCGTGCGGCCGAAGACCAGCGCAAGCTCGTCCTTATGCTTGGCCAGAAGCTCGATCAACAGGCTGGGCTTTTCCGCCTTGGCGATGAAATGCACCGCCTGCGTGACCTTGTCGGCGGCCTTGCCCGGAGGGGCGACCTGCACGCGCTTGGGGTGGGTGAGATAGCTGCCCGCAATCTCCTCCATCTGCTTGGGCATAGTGGCGGAAAAGAGCATCGTCTGACGCTCCTTCGGCAACAGTCCTGCAATTTTGCGCAGCGCATGGATGAAGCCCAGATCGAGCATCTGATCGGCCTCGTCCAGCACCAGAAATTTCGCCTCATCAAGGCGCAGCGCCCGGCGGTCCAGCAGGTCCAGCAAGCGGCCCGGCGTGGCCACGAGGATATGCGTGCCCTTCTCAAGGCGCTTGATCTGCACGTTGATCGACTGACCGCCGACCACGACACCGATCTTCATCGGCGTGTCGCGCACCAAAGGCAACAGCGTGTCGCGGATCTGCCCCGCCAATTCGCGCGTGGGTGCGAGGATCAGGCTGCCGACCATCTTGGGGCCGGGGCGTGTGTCTTCTTTCATCATGCGCGCGATCAGTGGCAGGCCGAACGCCGCCGTCTTGCCCGTGCCCGTCTGGGCGAGGCCCATAACGTCATGCCCGTTGAGCGCATGCGGGATCGCGTGGCTCTGGATCGGGGTGGGCTCACTGATGCCTTGCGCGGCCAGCTTGCGAACCAAACCGCTGGGCAGGCCCATTTCTTCAAATAAATTCAAATCGTTTCCTTTATCGGCGCCGGGCGAAATGCACGCAGCACCAGTCTCAAAGGGCTCGGGGCCTTGCGCCTCATGCGCAGGGCCGCCCTCGTCGTGGTTCCGCCAACGGCCCTGACGCGCCGGGCGATTGCCTGCGCGCCGTCCCGGCGGCATGCCCCACGCGTGATTTTGGGAACAAACGCTTCCTGTCCGGGGGGTGCGGCGGCCCAAGGGGCGGCCAGCATGCTCACGCGGCGGGACAGGTGCGCGTGTGGTGGATATGCGGGTGCTGCGCGGATAAGTCAAGCACGGCGCACTCAAAAGCGGTGGAATCTACGCCACTCAGGCGGTATCACCTAAGCGAGGTTCCGCAAGCGAGACACGCCATGACCGACAGCATCATCCGCCGCGCAGCCGCCAAAGGCCTGCGCCTGACCGAGCAGCGGCGCATCATCGCGACTGTGCTTGAGGATGCCGAAGATCACCCGGATGTCGATGAGCTTTACGCCCGCGCCGTGGCGCATGATCCAAGGATATCACTGGCGACTGTTTACCGGACGGTGAAGCTCTTTGAGGAATCAGGAATTCTGGAGAAGGTCGATTTTGGCGATGGCCGCGCGCGCTATGAAGATGCGGAGCGTGCCCATCACGACCACCTGATTGATCTGGAAACGGGGGCCGTGATCGAGTTTTGCGATCCCGAGATCGAGGCGCTTCAGGAGAAGATCGCGGCCAAGCTGGGATACAGGCTCAAGGGCCACAAGATGGAGCTTTACGGCGAGCCGATCAGGAAAGACGCGCCCCCCCGGTGACATCTTCACCGTAGAGCCAGTCGAACTGCCGCATCATCCGCATCGGCACCAGCGCGCCCCCCAGCCTGAGCGCCGTGTGCGCGACAAAGCGCAGAGGCGGGAAACTGAGGTGGTATTTCCACGCATTGCCGCTGGCCACCTCAATGACCCGCGTGGCGCGGGGACGGCGACGGGCGGTATAAGCCGCGAGCGCCTCTGGCAGATCATGCTCTGCCAGCGCCTCGGCCAGAACCCACGCATCCTCCAGCGCCATGGACGCTCCCTGCGCCAAAAAGGGCAGCGTGGGATGGGCCGCATCGCCCAGCAGGGCAAACCGCCCCTGCCCCCAGATTTTGGCAACAGGATGGCGGAAGAGGCCCCATTGGCTGACAGGACCCACGGCGCTGAGCATCTCCTGAGCGTCCGCTCCGAAATCCGAGAACCGAGCGCGCAGGTCATCCGCATCGCCCGCGTGGCTCCAGCTTTCGGCGGTCCACTCGGCCTGCTCCTCCACCGCCACGAGGTTCATCAGCGTGCCGCCACGCAGCGGATAGCTCACCAGATGGCGGCGCGGGGCCATGTGCACACGCGCCTCACCGCCCCGGCGACCTTCATGCGGGATGAGCGCGCGCCACGCCACCTGACCCGTGAAAAACGGTGCCTCGGGGCCGTTGAGGCCGGGGCGCAGCACCGAATGAAGCCCGTCCGCACCAATGACCAGATCGTCACCACAATCGCCCGGATCGCTGACATGCGCCCCGGTGCGGATATCAACGCCCGCGGCCTCAGCACCCGCGCGCAATATCTCGATCAGGTCAGCGCGGTGGATGAACCAATAGTCCCGGCTCTCCAGCCGCGTAAGGTCAAGCCGAACCACTGGCCCGCGCCGGTAGTCATGGAGCGCCACAGCCGCGCCCTGCACAGCGCCGGCACGCAGCGCATCATCCAGCCCAAGACCGCGCAGAACGGCAAACCCGTTGGGGCTGATCTGTAGCCCCGCGCCGACCTCACCGATGGCCTCCGCCTGCTCCAACACCGTCACGGACGCGCCGCGCAGCGCACAGGCCCGCGCCACGGCCAGACCGCCAATGCCGCCGCCAATCACAGTGATGCTTGATGCCGCTTTCATCCCCATACCTTCAAACGAAAAACGCCGGAGCGAAAGCCCCGGCGTTTGAATACCTAAACCGTCAACGGATCAATCGTCGCGGTGGACCTTCTCGCGACGCTCGTGACGTTCCTGCGCCTCAAGGCTCATGGTCGCGATGGGCCGCGCGTCCAGACGCTTGAGGCTGATCGGCTCGCCCGTCACGTCGCAATAGCCGAACTCGCCCTCTTCAATCCGGCGCAGGGCCTGATCAATCTTGGCCACCAACTTGCGCTGACGGTCGCGGGTGCGCAGCTCAAGCGCGCGGTCGGTCTCTTCGCTGGCCCGGTCGGCCACATCAGGGATCGCCCGCGTGCCATCTTGCAGGCCCTCAATCGTATCACGGCTGCCCGCCAACAGGTCATCGCGCCAATCAACGAGCTTGCGCCGGAAATACTCCAGCTGACGCTCGTTCATAAATGGCTCATCTTCCACTGGGCGGTAGTCATCTGGCAGGAAAACTTCGGCTTTCACGCGTTTATCCTCTACGGCTTCACGGTTGGTCTGGATATCTGGATGAGACATCATTCTCCCCTTCATTCGGGCCGAAATACTGCACCGCGCAGGATTTGTCACTAACCAAATCGCGCCGGGTTTTGTCTTTTGACCACGGCCCCGCACTGGGATATCACCCCACCTGACAAGGCGTGAAAACAAAGAGGCTTGAGCCATGAAATTTGAAGGCACGGACGCATATGTGGCCACGGACGACCTGACCATCGCGGTCAATGCCGCCGTCACGCTGGAGCGGCCCCTTCTGGTCAAGGGCGAGCCGGGCACGGGCAAGACCGAACTGGCCCGGCAGATCGCGGGCGCGCTGGGGATGCGGATGATCGAGTGGAACATCAAATCCACCACCCGCGCGCAACAAGGCCTTTATGAATACGATGCCGTGAGCCGCCTGCGCGACAGCCAGCTTGGGGATGCGCGGGTCGAAGATGTGTCGAACTATATCCGCCCCGGCAAGCTCTGGCAGGCCTTTGCGTCGGAAGAGAAATGCGTGCTACTGATCGACGAGATCGACAAGGCCGATATCGAGTTTCCCAACGATCTGCTGCAAGAACTCGATAAGATGGAATTCCACGTCTACGAGACGGGCGAGACGATCCGCGCCACCAAGCGCCCCATCGTGATCATCACCTCCAACAACGAAAA
>CALGEH010000254.1 GCA_937881735.1 uncultured Shimia sp. | reverse complement strand
CCGCCTTTGGCACGCCCGCGCATTTCCAGGCCTCGCTTGCGGCGGGGCAGCTTGCCCGCAAGCTCGGCCTGCCATGGCGCAGCGCGTCAGGCTCGGCCGCCAATATCAATGACGCGCAGGCGGCCAATGAGACGCAATTCGGCACATGGGGGTGTCTCATGGCCGGGGCCACGGTGATCTTGCACGCGGCGGGCTGGATCGAGGGCGGGCTGTCGGTCAGCTATGAGAAACTCATCACCGATATGGAAGTGCTGCAAATGGTGGCAGAACTTTGCGCGGGCGCTGGCGCCACGGACGACGATATCGGCTTTTCGGCGCTGGAGGAGGTGGCCCCGGGCGGGCATTTCTTCGGCGCAGCGCACACGATGGAGCGTTATGACACTCAATTCTACGAACCTCTGATCGGGGACCTGTCGAATATCGGCACATGGACCGAACGCGGTGCGCAGGACGCCAGCACCCGCGCGACCGCCACATGGCAGGGTATCTTGGATCGTTTCGAGGCCCCCAATGTGGACGCGGACCGCGCAGGCGCGCTCAGCCGCTATATCGCGCAAGCCACGCAAGCAGGCGGCGCACCGCCCGAAAGCTGAGCCGCCCCCGACGCACATCCAAGAGGACGCCCTAGTGACAGAACCCGCCGCCAAGCCCCTACAGGGCAACGTCAAAGTGACCCGCGAGGATTGGCTGCGCGTGGCCATGGATATCCTGATCTCGGATGGGGTGGCCCATGTGAAGATCATGGGGCTGGGCGCACGACTGGGCGTGTCACGCTCGTCTTTCTATTGGTATTTCAAAAGCCGCAAGGACCTGCTGGATGCGCTTCTGGGCGCTTGGGAGGATGGCAACACAGGCCTCGTGCAACGCCATGCTGCCCTCCCCGCAAGCACCATCACGGAGGCTGTGTGCAACCTCTTTCGCGCCTTCATCAATCCTTCGCTTTTCAATCACAAGCTCGATTTTGCCGTGCGCGAATGGGCGCGACGCGATGGATCAGTCCGGCGGGTGATCGACCGTAACGACCGCGCGCGGGTGGAGGCGATCACCGCCATGTTCGCGCACCATGGTTATGGCACCAAGGACGCCGATATGCGCGCCCGCATCCTCTATTACCAGCAGATCGGGTATTACGCGCTCGACCTGAGCGAGCCACTGGAAGAGCGTATCGCGCGGGTCGAGGGCTATCTGGAAGGCTTCACCGGGCAGAGGCCGCGCCCTGAGGAAGTTTCAGCTCTTGTGGCTTACGCGCGCAAGGCCTTGGCGTAATCCGGTGGGTGGGCCGAGCCTGCCTCAATGCAGCCTTTGGTCGCGTTTTCTGCGACCGCGCGCGCCCATATATGGCCGGGCGGCCTGCTCCAGAAATGCCAGAAACTGCACCGAGGCCGGGCTGCGCGCACCAAGCCCCGCCACGAGATGAAACGCCGCGCGGGCGGCTTCGGGCGTGGCCGGGCCGGGCTGCGACAGCGCCCATTCCAGAAATCCGCGCCGGGCGGCGGCCTGCGCCTCGGGCCCGCGCAAACTGCTGCTCTCCAGAGTGTTCAGGATTTGCGTCACATCCATATGCCCCTCCCGCGCCCCTCTAGGGGACAGCCTCTCCATAGGGCAAAGTCTTGCGCAAAGCGCCGCGCCCGCGCAAGCCCTGATCGCGGCGCAAGTGGTGAAATCAGGACGCCTCCGGCGGGGGAGTATTTGGGCTAAGAAGAAGGTTGGGGAGCGCCTTAAAACGGCACGTCTTCAGCGCCCACGATGAATCGCGCGACGACTTTTTTCAACCCGGCCTTCTCAAAAGCGATCTCCAGCTTGTCACCTTCGATTGTCGTGACCTCGCCATAACCAAACTTATCGTGGAATACGCGTTCGCCGACCGTGTGGGTGCTGACCGCGTTCATGTCGATCACCGCATGCCGCGCCTCGGACGGCTGGGCCGTGGGGCGCTGGCTCGCGCGGGCCTGCATCCGTCGCCAGCCGGGGGAGTTGTAGACATCCGCATCGGCCACGCGCGCGTCGATCGTGCTCTCCATGCCCGCAGCACCAAAGCCGCCGCCATAGAGACCGGGCGGGGTGAGGACCTCGACGTGAGCCTCGGGCAGTTCGTCGATGAAGCGCGAGGGCAGGCTCGATTGCCATTGGCCAAAGACCCGTCGGTTGCCCGCGAATGAGATCGTGCAGATCTCCTCGGCCCGCGTGATGCCCACATAGGCGAGGCGGCGCTCTTCCTCCACGCCCTTGGTGCCGCTTTCGTCCATGGAGCGTTGCGAGGGAAAGAGTCCATCCTCCCAGCCCGGAAGGAAGACCGCGGGAAACTCCAGCCCCTTGGCCGCGTGCAGGGTCATGATGGAGACTTTTTCGCCATCCTCGCCGCTTTCATTGTCCATGATCAGGCTGACATGCTCCAGAAACCCGGTGAGGTTCTCGAAAGCTTCAAGCGCCTTGACCAGTTCCTTGAGGTTTTCCAGCCGCCCCGGCGCCTCGGGCGTTTTGTCGTTTTGCCACATCTCGGTATAGCCGCTCTCATCGAGGATGATCTCGGCCAGTTCCATATGGCTCAGATCCGCGCTGCCGACCATGCGCCCCCAGCGCGCGAGCCCGTCGATCAGGCGGCCAAGCTCGGTGCCGCCCTTGCCCTTGATTGCGCCACTTTCGACCGCGATCTGCGCGGCTTGCAGGAGGCTTGTGCCCTGCTCCCGCGCGATCCGCTGGATCGTCTGCTGCGCCTTGTCGCCAAGGCCGCGCTTGGGCGTGTTCACGATCCGCTCAAACGCCAGATCATCGGTCGGGCTTGTCACAATGCGGAAATAGGCCATCGCGTCGCGGATTTCCAAACGCTCGTAAAAGCGCGGGCCGCCGATGACGCGGTAGGGCAGACCGATGGTGAGGAAGCGATCCTCAAAAGCGCGCATCTGGTGCGAGGCGCGCACGAGGATGGCCATGCTGTCGAGGCCCAGCGCATCAAGGCCCCGCGTGCCGCGCTGCATCGCCTCGATCTCCTCACCGATCCAGCGGGCCTCCTCATCGCCGTCCCAATGGCCGATCAGGCGGACCTTCTCGCCATCTTGCTCTTGGGTCCAAAGCTCCTTGCCCAGCCGCCCCTGATTGCCCGCGATCACGCCGGAGGCGGCGGCGAGGATATGGGGGGTGGAGCGGTAATTCTGCTCAAGCCGGACCACATGCGCGCCGGGAAAATCCTTTTCAAACCGCAGGATATTGCCCACTTCGGCACCGCGCCAGCCATAGATCGACTGATCATCATCGCCCACGCAGCAGATATTCTTGTGCCCACCCGCCAGAAGGCGCAGCCACAGATACTGCGCCACGTTCGTATCCTGATACTCGTCCACAAGGATGTATTTGAACCACCGCTGATAGCGCGCGAGAATGTCAGGGTGAGTCTGAAAGATCGTGACCACATGCATCAGCAGATCGCCAAAATCCACGGCGTTGAGCTCAATCAGCCGCCGCTGGTATTGCGCGTATATTGCGGGGCCTTTGCCGTCATAGGCCCCGGCCTCGGCCGCGGGGATGGCATCAGGACCCCATGCGCGGTTCTTCCAATGGTCGATGATCCCCGCGAGCATCCGCGCGGGCCAGCGTTTGTCGTCGATGTCTTCGGCGCGCACGAGTTGCTTGAGAAGCCGCAACTGATCATCCGTATCCAGAATGGTGAAGTTCGATTTCAGCGTCACCTCGCGGGTGGGGCCTTCGATCACGCCCTCTTCCGGGTCGGTGCCGATAAGCTCAGCATGACGGCGTAAAATCTTCACACAGATCGAGTGGAACGTGCCGAGCCACGGCATCCCCTCCACACGCTCCCCCAAAAGAGAGCCTACGCGGTTTTTCATCTCGCGCGCGGCCTTGTTGGTGAAGGTGACGGCAAGTACCTCATTGGGTTGCGCGCGCCCGGTATTGAGAAGATGCACGATCCGCGTGGTCAACGCCTTGGTCTTGCCAGTGCCCGCCCCCGCCAGCATGAGGACAGGCCCGTCCATCGTCTCCACCGCAAGCCGCTGCTCGGGGTTCAGGCCATCAAGGTAGGGCGCGGGCCGGGCGGCCATTGCGCGCGCCGCCAGCGATGCGCCCTCAAAGGCGTCGGATTCGTCAAAACTGCTCATGGAATGCAAAGTAGCGCGGCAGGTCGGCGTTGAAAAGAGAATGTTCGGGCATTGTTCTGGTGTTTTTCCAAGGCATTACCCATCTCAACAAAAAGGGCCGGGGAACACTGCCCCAGCCCGTTTCTCCATACCTATAGTCGGCAACGCCCGGCCTAATCGGCGCGCTTCGCGGCCACTTGCTCGGCCAGAGCCTCGGTGCGCGCCGCGATCTCGGCCAACGCGTCGGTCACATTGCTTGGCACCACAGGCACCTCAATCCGTTCCGGCGCGGGCACGGGTGCGTTGCGCATCTGGGCAAGTTCGGCGTCTTTTTCGGCCATCTTATCTTCGGCCTCGCGCAGTTTGTCCTGCATTCCGGCGGTCTTGTCGGCCAGCATCAGGCCCGCCATCAGAAGCATCCGCGCCTCTGGGATACGGCCAGTTTGCGTCGCCAGAACGGCCGCCTCATCATCAAGCATCTTGGCGGCGGAGTGCAGATAATGCTCCTCCCCCGGCTGACAGCTCACCTGAAATGTCCGGCCCCCGATTTCGATATCCACCTCCGGCATCACACATCCTCCATTTTCGAGCCATCGCCCGCAGACGCCACCAGCGCGTCAAGCTCCGCAAGCACCGCGTCCATCTCGGCGCGGTCTGACGCGCGCACGGCACGCAAGCCTTCCAACTCGGCCATCATAGCCTTGTTGATAAGGTGCGGCTCTGCCACGCCTTCGGCATTGGCTTCCCGCAGGGCCGCATTGTTTTCGCGCAGATGTTTGTTGGCCAGGCGCAGAGCCTGAAGCTCGGCATCGAGCTTGCGCAGACCGGCGCCGCGCTCCTCATCAGCCGATCCAGCCTTGGCCCCTGCGGCCTCCGCCTCGGCCAGCTTGGCTTTCAGCGCCTTCACACGCTCCTCAAGCTGCGCATTGGCCAGTTTCTCATCTGCAAGCTCCTGACGCAGCGTATCGATGTCGCCGCCACCCGCATCCAAACCATCAATGCCCTGCCCGATCTGGTCCAGCGCCGCCATGATCCGGCTTTGCAATCCTTCGATATCACTCATCCCCAAAGGTCCTCATTTTCATTGCCCCGGCCCCGTGGCGAATCGCCCGATGGCCTTATTGCGGCCAAGTCTACCCAATGAAACCCGAAATTGCGCCCCCCTCGGCGGTGCGCGGCCCCTGCCAGCCGTTTTGGGCACGTCCCGACGCTTGATCTTTGGCCCGCGCCTGATATGCACTGCGCCAACGCTGCCCCCATGAGAGGATTTTCACCCGTGGATATCGACGCCCTGCGATCCGCCCACCCCCAGCACTGGAAAAAGGCCGCCACGATCCGCGCGCTGACACTGGATGCTGTCCACGCGGCCAATTCAGGCCATTCCGGCATGCCGATGGGCATGGCCGACGTGGCGACCGTGCTTTACGAGAAGCACCTGAAATTCGACGCCTCTGCGCCCAACTGGCCCGACCGGGACCGGTTTATCCTCAGCGCAGGCCACGGCTCCATGCTGCTATACTCGCTGCTGCACCTGACGGGCTATGCCGACATGACGCTGGAGCAGGTCAGGAATTTCCGCCAATGGGGGGCGATCACCGCAGGCCACCCGGAATATGGCCACGCGAGCGGTATCGAGACCACCACCGGGCCTCTGGGCCAAGGCATCTCCAACGCCGTAGGCTTTGCCATGGCCGAGGAAATCCTGCGCGCGCGCTATGGTGCCAAGCTGATGGATCACCACACTTATGTCATCGCGGGCGATGGGTGCTTGATGGAAGGCGTTAGCCAGGAGGCGATCACACTGGCCGGGCGGCACCAACTCTCGAAGCTCATCGTGCTCTGGGACAACAATAACATCACCATCGACGGCCCCGTGAGCCTGTCGGACCGTACGGATCAGCCCGGACGCTTCCGCGCCGCAGGCTGGGAAGTGATCGAGATCGACGGCCACGACCCCGAGGCGATTGACGCGGCCCTGACGGCGGCCAAGACATCCAGCCAGCCCACGATGATTGCCTGTGAGACGCATATCGCCCTCGGCCACGCAGCCCAGGACACGTCCAAAGGCCACGGTGCGCTGACCGACGACGCGCAAATGGCCGCGGCCAAGGCCGCCTATGGCTGGACCACCGGACCTTTTGAGGTCCCAGCCGACATCAAATCCGCATGGGAAGCCATCGGCGCACGCGGCGCGGAGGCGCGCGGCGCCTGGGAGGCGCGGCTCGCCGAGACCTCTGCCCGCCGCCAAGAGGAAATCACCCGCATCTTCGCACGTGACGTGCCTAAATCCCTCACCGCGCGTATCCGTGCGCTGAAAAAGCAGATCAGCGAAGAAGGCCCCAAAGTGGCCACCCGCAAATCAAGCGAGATGGTGCTTGAGGTTGTGAACCCGATCCTGCCCGAAACCGTGGGCGGCTCGGCGGATCTCACCGGGTCCAACAACACCAAGACCGCCGATCTGGGCGTGTTCGACGTGGACAACCGCAAGGGCCGCTATGTCTATTGGGGCATCCGTGAGCATGGCATGGCCGCCGCGATGAACGGCATGGTCCTGCATGGCGGCATCCGGCCCTATGGCGGCACGTTCATGTGCTTCACCGATTACGCGCGCCCAGCGATGCGGCTTGCAGCACTCATGCGGGTGCCGACGGTCTTCGTGATGACCCATGACAGCATCGGTCTGGGCGAGGATGGCCCCACGCACCAACCGGTCGAGCATCTGGCGATTTCGCGCGCCACGCCCAATACATGGGTCTTCCGCCCCTGCGATACGGTCGAGACAGCGGAGGCTTGGGAATTGGCGCTGAGCACCAAGGAAACACCCTCGGTTCTGTCGCTGACCCGGCAAAACCTGCCCACATTGCGCCGCGATCACAAGACCAAGAACCTCACCGCGCAAGGTGGCTATATCCTCGCCGATGCGATTGGCAAACGGCAGGCGATCCTGATCGCCACCGGCTCGGAGGTCGAGATTGCCATGGCCGCGCGCGATGCTTTGCAAGCCGAAGGGATCGGCACGCGGGTCGTGTCGATGCCGTGCATGGATCTTTTCGCGGCCCAGGATGACGCCTACCGCAAGCGCGTGTTGCCCGCAGGGCCGGTGCGCGTGGGCGTCGAGGCAGCGGTGCGCCAGGGCTGGGACGCGTGGCTTCTGGGTGAGCGGGGCCGCGAGGCCAAGGCCGGGTTTGTGGGCATGGACAGCTTCGGCGCGTCCGCCCCCGCCGGCACGCTTTACGAGAAGTTCGGGATCACAGCCGAGGCTGTGGCGGCCAAGGTGAAA
>CALGEH010000253.1 GCA_937881735.1 uncultured Shimia sp. | reverse complement strand
CCCGAGCCCATATACATATCAATCCCGGTCTGCTTTGCCTCGGCGCAGTGGATGATGCCTGCCACGTCCCCATCCGGGATCAGGAACACAGCAGCGCCGGTTTCGCGCACGTCTGCGATCATCTCTTGGTGGCGGGGTCGCTCGAGGATGCAGACTGTCACTTCGGAAGGTTTGCAGCCCTTGGCACGGGCGATGGCCTCGACGCGCTCGCGCGGGCTCATCTCAAGGCTGATCACGTCCTTCGCATAGCCCGGCCCAATGGCCAGCTTGTCCATATACACATCCGGCGCGTGCAAAAGGCTGCCGCGTGGGGCCATGGCGATCACGGTGAGGGCGTTGGGCATGGCCTTGGCGGTCAGTGTGGTGCCTTCCAGCGGGTCCAGCGCGATATCCACACCGGGACCCTCGCCATTGCCGACTTCCTCGCCGATATATAGCATCGGTGCCTCGTCGCGCTCGCCTTCGCCGATCACCACCACGCCCTTGATCGAAAGCTTGTTGAGCTGCTCGCGCATGGCGTTCACAGCGGCCTGATCTGCGGCTTTCTCATCGCCTCGGCCAATCCATTCGGCACAGGCCAGAGCAGCGGCCTCGGAGACACGGGCCAAGCCCAGTGAAAGCATGCGGTCGTTGAAATCGATATGAGCGGTCATGGGTTGTCCTTCGGCGTCAGTGGCCTCTTTTGGCCTTCATTTGAGCGGCCCTTTTGGGGCGGTGCGCTCCTGTGCAATCTCTTGTTTACATCTTTGCAACCTCTAGCCGCGCGGGCAGCAGCGCACAAGGGCAGGGGCATTCGGGCAGGGCGTCAGACCCGCTCGATCCTCAGGGCGACAGGCGTGCCCGCGACGACGCCGAGGCCCGGCATCGCGTCGAGTGCGGTATCGAGTGCCGCGCGGGTGGTCTTATGCGTCACGATCAGCACGGGGGCCGTCTCTTCGTTATGGTCATACTGGCGCATCCGGTCGATGGAGATACCGGCCTCGCCCAGAACGGTGGCGACCTTGGCCAGCGCGCCGGGTTTGTCCTCAAGCGTGAGGCGCAGGTAATAGGGCGCGGGGGTCACGGCGCGCGCAGGCTTGGCCTGTGTCAGCATATGCGCAGGCTTGCCAAACACCGGAATACGGATGCCGCGTGCGATATCCATCACATCGCCCATCACGGCGCTGGCGGTGGGGCCCATGCCCGCGCCGGGGCCACGCATCACGACCTGCTCCACCTGATCACCTTCGATGACGCACATATTCGTGCCTCCTTCCAGCTGCCCCAGCGGCGAATTGTCTGGCACGAGGCAAGGCGACATGCGTTGCTCCAGCCCGCGACCTGTCATCTGGCACACGCCCAGAAGCTTGATCCGGTAGCCCATATCGGCGGCGCGGTGGATATCCTCGATCGTGATGTTCTGGATGCCTTCCAGCTCTACCGCGTCAAAATCCACCTGCGTACCAAAGGCGATGGCCGCCAGAAGCGACAGTTTGTGCCCTGCATCGATGCCGCCCACGTCGAGATTCGGATCGGCCTCCAGAAAGCCCAAGGCATCGGCCTCTGCAAACACATCCGCGTAAGGCAGGTCCGAGGATTGCATCCGTGTCAGGATATAGTTGCAGGTGCCGTTCATCACACCCATCACACGGGTAATCTCATTGCCAGCAAGCCCTTCGGTCAGCGCCTTGATCACAGGGACACCGCCTGCGACGGCAGCCTCGAAGCGGATCACGCGGCCCGCGGCCTCGGCAGAGAGGGCGAGCGCATGACCGTGATGCGCCAGCAGGGCTTTGTTAGCGGTGACTACATCCTTGCCTGCGGCAATGGCGGCTTCGGTCGCATCCTTGGCGGGGCCGTCATGGCCACCCATCACCTCGATGAACACGTCCACATCATGGCGCTGTGCCAGAGCCACGGGATCGTCTTCCCACGCGTAATCCGAAAGCGGCACGCCACGATCTTTGTCCTTTGAGCGGGCCGAGACGGCGGTGATCACCACGGGGCGGCCCGCGCGTTCGGCCAGCAGGCTGGCCTTTTGGCGGACGATTTTCACGATGCCGGTGCCGACAGTGCCCAATCCGGCGATGCCGAGGCGCAGGGGGGTGGTCATGGGGCGTGTCTCCGCATCTGTGCTGGGTCTATTTTCGTTGCGCCGGGATAGCGCGAAGGGCGCGGCGGTGCAACGCGGGTTTTTGGGAAGGGGTGGCGCTACTCGACCGTCTGGGCGAGGCGTTTGCGGCTGGGCGCATCCAGAACGCTGCCACGCAGCCGGGCCGCGCGCGCCTCAAGCCGCGCGATGCGGGCCTGTGTGCCTTGCGTTGTCTCATCCGTGATGCGGCCTTGGCGCGCGGCCACGTCAAGCTGCGCGAGGGGCACGAGATCGGGGTAGTTGGCATCCCGCACACTGTCCGAGACCGAGGCGTCCAACTCGGGAAACTGGCTGCATGCGGCAAGGCAGAGGGGGATCAGAAGGGCGAATGAGGGACGCATCTAGGGCCTTTGACGTTGGGCTGGGGCAATACTGCCATTCTTTGGCAGGGCGGGGCAAGCGCATCCGGCTCGGTGCGACCGCCCGCGCGCCGATTTGCCGAGAGAGTCTAACAACGATCGCGGCGTGGGCACCTGATGGGTCGCAAACAGAAGCGACAGGGCGGTTTTGGCGTCTGAGAGTGACGAAAAATCAGGGAGTGGATTATGAAAGTTGGGTTTATCGGTCTGGGCAATGTGGGCGGCAAGCTTGCGGGCAGCCTTTTGCGCAATGGTGTGGATCTTGTCGTCTATGATCTGGACGCGGAACTGGTGGCCGCCTTTGAAGCGCGCGGTGCGGCGGGTGGCGGTAGCCCTGCGGCGATGATGGAGGCGTGCGATGTGGTCATCACCTGCCTGCCCAGCCCTCAGGCCTGCAATGCGGTGGTGACCGAAATGTTGCCTGCCATGGCCCCCGGCAAGATCTGGATGGAGATGTCTACCACGGACGCGGCCGAGGTCACGCGTCTGTCGGCGGAGGTGATCGCGCGTGGTGCGGCGGCGGTGGATTGCCCGGTCTCGGGCGGCTGTCACCGCGCAGATACGGGCAATATCAGCATCTATGCAGGGTGTGACCGCGCCACGTTTGACCGGGTTTTGCCGATCCTGACCATCATGGGCCGCCGCGTGCTGCATACGGGCGAGATCGGCACGGCCAGCACGCTCAAGGTGATGACCAATTATCTGGCCACGGCGAACCTTATGACGCTGTGTGAGGCGCTGACGGTGATGAAGGCGGCGGGGCTCGACATGGCCACCACCTATGAGGCGATCAAAATCTCGTCTGGCACGTCGTTTGTGCATGAGACCGAGAGCCAGTTGATCCTGTCGGGCAATCGGGACGTGAATTTCACGATGGACCTTGTGCAAAAGGATATCGGTCTCTTTCAGACCATCGCGGATCGGCACAATGTGCCGTTGGAAATCTCACCCCTGATGATCGAGATCCTGACCGACGGACAACGCCGCTACGGGACGCGGGCGCAGTCAGATGAGCTGATCTGCCGCCTTGAGGAGGCCACGGGGCTGTCGGTCACGGCCCCCGGCTTTCCGACCGAGCTTATTGACGACGAACCCGAAGAGCGAGGCGCGGAAGTGCGGCCCTTGCGCTAAAGGCCGTACGATGTCGGTGCGCTTTGCTCTGGCTCTTTGTCTGTGGCGCGGGTAAGGCGCGGGCATGAAAAAGACTGTGCGCAAGAAAAAGAAGAAGACAGACGAGATCCTGATCGAGGTTTACCCCTCTATCCCGCGCCGCCTTTTCGCGCTGTCGTCCCTGCTGGTGCTGGGGCTTTTCTCGATCCACTTCGCCCTTATTCGGTCCGAGGGTGAGATTGGCGCAAAGTTGGCGGTGCTTGCCTTTGGCATCGGCGTTCTGTGGGTTGCGGACCGCGTGCGGCGGGCCACTTCCGGGTCGCTTCAGCTTACCAAAGACACCTTGCGCCACTCCAGTGGCGAAGTTCTCACGAGTGTGGACAACATTCGCAACCTTGATCGCGGGGTCTTCGCCTACAAGCCTTCCAGCGGTTTCCTGCTGCGGCTTGAAGAGCGTGGTGTGCGCCGCTGGGAGCCGGGACTGTGGTGGTGCACTGGGCGCCGGGTCGGGGTGGGGGGCGTGGTCTCGGCCCCTCAGGCCAAGGCGATGGCCGAATTGCTCGTGTATATGCTCGCAGAGCGCGACGCCTCAGCTTAGATCAAACGAAAACGCCCCGAAGCGGGTAGCTCCGGGGCGCAGTCTTTTTTAAATGGTCTTCAAGCGGATCAGGCGCCATCCCAGACGATCTGAGGCGCAAAGCGTGGGCTTGTCAGAACGCGCGATTCGATCAATGTGGGATCGATCACACCCAGACGGAAAAACGGCGCATAAAGTGAGGCTGCGTCGATCACGATGACCTCTTCACCATCATTCATCAACGGCAGGCGGTCACGCTGGGCTTCTGCATCGGCATCCTCAAGAGGCAACATTCCGCCATCGCCGCGCACTTCGCTCCACTTGACGGTGTATTCGTCCTCTTCCACGTCATACTTCACGATCGTGACTCGCAGCTGATTGTCGCCAGTATCGTTGGACACCATGTTAAGGAAAGTCTGAAAAACCTGCCGGTTTCCGTGTGATGTGGTAGGCTGCGGG
>CALGEH010000252.1 GCA_937881735.1 uncultured Shimia sp. | reverse complement strand
ACGTCACGCTGATAGAGATGAGGATTTTCGTCGGCGATTTTTTGAATCAATTCCGATCTGATCATCGGTTGTCCCCCAGTATTTCCGCGCGAGCATCGCTGTAACGATTTAGTGACTATAGGGATAAAGCGCGCAAATCAAAACACCTAACGCGACGATATATGGTCATTTGGGCGGCATTTTGCGCCTCCTGATGGCGCTTGGACAAAATCGAAGGCGTTTGAGCTTTGACCTTGGCGTCTGCGGCGCTAGGTCGCACGCAATGCGATTCGCTCAAGATGGCCGCCTCCGTCAGCCGCCCATCACACCGCGACGCAAGAGATTGAGCCCCGCCAAAAGCAGCACGATCAGCGTCAGACGCCGAAACATCACCTGATCAATCCGGTCCTGCACCCGAAGGCCCAGCCATTGTCCCAGCATCGTCGGCGCAATCAGCGCCAATGACAACCCCACGGTGGCCGTGTTGAGCACACCAGAGGCGATGTGTGCCGCCGCCAAAAGCACCGCCCCGCTGCCAAAGATGACGCCTTGGATGCGTATCTGATCCCGCTTCTCGGTCTGCATCGCGGTCAGCATGGCCACCGTGGTCGGGCCCCAGACACCTGTCATGCCGCCCAGCACACCAGACACAGCACCGATCACACCTTGGATGCCTCGCCCCGGATGCGCAGGCAAAGGCATCTGCCGCCCAGTCAGCATCAAAAGCGCAAAGGCCGTGACAGGTACTGCGATAATGAGCAGCAGCGCCTCGCTGCGCATATGCGGGACAAGCTGCGCCGCCAACACGAGAGTGACAGCCCCCGCCAACATAAAGGGCGCGAACATGCGCACCGAAGCCACCGCCGCTCCCGGCCCTTGGCGCAACGCCTGCCAGAGGTTGGTCACCAGCATCGGGCCGATCAAACCCGCCAACGCCAATTCGGGCGGCATGATCGTACTTAGTCCCGAGATCAGGATCAGCGGCATCCCGAACCCAACAAGCCCCTTCACCAGCCCCGCAAGGACCGCGAGCACCCCGCCGAACAGATATAAAAAAAGCAGCTCGTGGCCTGACAGAAGTTCCATCCGATCTACCTATCAGGGCGATCAGAATATGACAGGCAAATTTACCCGCGCAAGATAAGAACCTAAACATGCCCCCGAACGGTAAAATAGTTGCGCTGCAACTGCAAAATGGCTAGGACGGGCGCGAAAGCGAAAAGGATGGATCAAGATGGCACATGATGGACAAAACGCACCGATGCTGCATGGCACGCTGCTGGACAATCTCACCGACCTGACGGGTGCCGCCATTGCCCCCGCCGAGGCCATCCTGGAAACCGCTAAAATGCATTTGCGCGATTTGGTCACCGTCGATGGCCGCGTGTCCGGCGCCGCAGTGGAGGCGCATCAGACCGCGGCCCACGGGCTTGCATGGCTCGCCACCTATGTCGAATCGCTGCGCCAGATGCAGAAATGGGCCGAAGGCTTGATCGCTGAGGGTATGTTTGGCGAGGTCGAGCAGTTGATCCACCAGATCGCGTTCGGAGAATATCTCTGGCAGATTTACGGCGGCATCCCGATGAACCAAGGCGAGATGCTGCGCCTGCAGGATATTGGCCTGACGCAGGACGAGATGCAGGTCATGATGACGCCCGAGATCATGACGCTCACCCAAAACGGCAACACCCAGGCCGCCCGCATCCGCCTTGTCGAGTTGATGCAAGAGCGCTCCGCCGAGATCACCGTGGGCAAGACCGGTCTTGACGAAGAGCTTGAGATGATCCGCGAGCAATTCCGCCGCTATGCGGTAGAGCGGGTCGAGCCCGACGCGCATGAATGGCACCTCAAGGATGAGCTTATCCCGATGGAGATCATCAATGAGCTGTCCGAGATGGGCGTCTTTGGCCTGACCATCCCCGAAGAGTTTGGCGGGCTGGGCATGAGCAAAGCATCGATGTGCGTCGTCTCTGAGGAGCTGAGCCGGGGCTATATCGGCGTGGGCTCGCTCGGCACCCGGTCCGAGATCGCCGCCGAGCTGATCATCGCGGGCGGCACAGACGCGCAAAAGGCCAAGTGGCTACCAAAACTGGCGAGCGGAGAGACATTGCCCACAGCCGTCTTTACCGAACCGAACACCGGGTCGGATCTCGGCTCCCTGCGCACCCGCGCGGTACAGGACGAAAACGGCGACTGGAAGATCACCGGCAACAAAACGTGGATCACCCACGCCTCGCGCACCCATGTGATGACCGTGCTTGCGCGCTCCAAGCCCGACACGACGGATCATCGCGGCCTGTCAATGTTTCTGGCCGAGAAAATTCCGGGCGACTGTGCGAACCCCTTCCCGACGGACGGCATGTCCGGCGGCGAAATCGAGGTGCTGGGCTATCGCGGCATGAAGGAATACGAGCTGGCTTTTGATAATTTCCACGTGAAGGGCGAGAACCTTCTGGGCGGCGAAGAGGGCAAGGGCTTCAAACAGCTGATGGAGACGTTCGAGAGCGCTCGCATCCAGACAGCCGCGCGCGCCGTGGGCGTGGCACAATCGGCGCTGGACGTGTCGATGCAATACGCCATCGACCGCAAGCAATTCGGCAAGAGCCTCATCGAGTTCCCCCGCGTGGCCAGCAAGGTGGCGATGATGGCGGTGGAGATCATGATCACACGTCAGCTGACGTATTTCAGCGCGTTTGAGAAAGACAATGGACGCCGCTGCGATCTGGAGGCCGGGATGGCAAAGCTGCTCGGTGCACGCGTTGCATGGGCTGCGGCGGATAACGGACTGCAAATCCACGGCGGCAACGGCTTCGCTCTGGAATACAAGATCAGCCGCATCCTGTGCGATGCGCGTATCCTCAACATTTTTGAGGGTGCCGCGGAAATTCAGGCACAGGTCGTGGCGCGCCGCCTTCTGGCCTGAGCCTTCTGGCAGACATCAGAAAAGCCCCGTGCGAGGACCGCGCGGGGCTTTTTTAGTGTCCGGGACTTACGGCGCGATGCTCAGCGCGATCGGCTCCAACCCGGCAATTGCGCCTTTGATCTGCGCCCCGGGATGCACAGGCCCCACGCCCGCTGGCGTCCCGGTATAGATCAAATCCCCCTGCGTCAGGTGATAGAAACCCGACAGATGCGCGATGATCTCGGGCACGGACCAGATCATGTCGCTGAGATGCGCACTCTGGCGCAGCACCCCGTCCATCTCCAGCGTGATCGCCTGATCGCCAATCGCACCGAAAGTCGCCGCCGGGGTGATCGCGCCCATCAAGGCGGATTGGTCGAAATCCTTGCCCAGATCCCACGGCTTGCGCCCCTCCTTGGCCTTCGCCTGAAGATCGCGGCGTGTGAGGTCGATCCCGCAAGCATAACCATAGACTGCGCCCATCGCCGCGCCCTGCGACACCGCATGGGTGGGTGTGCCGATGGCGATCACGAATTCCATCTCGTAATGACAATCCTCCGTGCCCACCGGATAGGCAATCTCAGCCCCCGAAAGCACCAAAGCATGTGCCGCTTTGGTGAAGTAGAACGGCGCTTCGCGATCCACCTCATTGCCCATCTCCGCCGCATGGGCCGCATAATTGCGCCCCACGCAGAAGATGCGCCGTACCGGGAAACGGTCGTCGCTGCCGATGATCTCAAGGCTGGGAATGGAGGGGATATCAAAGAGTGGCTGGCCCATGGGCGGCTCCTTTTTTGCGCGTCTGCCCCCATATGACGCCGCCCCGCACCATAGTCAAAGCGGCAGAGCATTGGCCCGGCCTGCGCGCTGTGCCATCACGGGGGCGCAACGCCAGCTTTGCCCTCGGAGGGGCCGCCATGCCCGAATACCAACGCTACGCCATCTACTACACACCACCCGCCGGAGCTCTGGCCGATTTCGGCGCGCGCTGGTTGGGCTGGGACATGGCGGGCGGCAAAGCAATGGCACATCCCTTGCTGGACGGCCTGCCCGAACCTCTGGACGAGATCACGCAAACGCCCCGACGCTACGGGTTCCACGCCACGATGAAGCCGCCTTTCCGCTTGAGCGAGGGGGCACTCGCGGCACTCCAGGATGGCTTCGCTTCGCTCTGCCAAAACCAACCACCCGTCGCCTTGGAGGGGATCACCCTTGCGCGGCTGGGCCGGTTTCTGGCACTTGTGCCGTGTGGCGCGAGCCCCGCGCTCACGCATCTGGCCGCTGCATGCGTGCGGGATTTGGACGCGTTTCGCGCGCCCATGTCCGAGGAGGAACTGGAGCGCCGCCGCACCGCGCGTCTTTCCCCCGAGGAAGAAGCCAACCTGATCCGCTGGGGCTATCCTTATGTGATGGAGGGATTTCGCTGGCACATGACGCTGACAGGCAAGCTGCCAAAAGCGCAGGTACTGGAGCTAGAAAAGGTGCTGCACCCGCATATCGCCCCGCTGCTGGAGGGATCTTTTTTCATAGATGCGCTGAGCCTTGTCGGTGAGGATGCGGAGGGGCGGTTTCATCTGATAGACCGCCAACCGTTGACGGGCTGACGCTCCGCCAAGAGCGGCGCGCGCGTCAAAACGCCCACTACTGCATCCTGCCGCTTGCAAAATGCTGCACTGCGGCGTTACTGATGTAGTATGACACTTGACGCTCCTCCCCCCCGCCGCACGCGCCTGCGCCGCCACAACTGGCTTGAGGCTGGGCTGTCGGCGCTTGGCGAAGCGGGGCACAGAGGTGGTCGCAGGATTTCGGACCAGTAGTTAAGGTGGATCAACTTGTGAAA
>CALGEH010000251.1 GCA_937881735.1 uncultured Shimia sp. | reverse complement strand
GATGCTGCGCCAACGCAAGGCGGCAGGTATTATTGACGAAGATGCTTTCGATACGATCGAAACTGACGACGGGTCTGAGGAGGACTGAACCATGGCCATTACATCCGCAAATCAGCTGGAATTGCTGCAAACCGCCGAGGCTGTGGCCCGCGAGAAGATGATCGACCCCGGTCTGGTCGTCGAGGCGATGGAAGAGAGCCTCGCCCGCGCCGCCAAGAGCCGTTACGGCGCCGAGATGGATATCCGCGTCAGCATCGACCGCAAGACGGGCCGCGCGACATTTACTCGCGTGCGCACCGTGGTGGCAGACGAAGAGCTTGAGAATTATCAGGCCGAGTTCACTGTGGAGCAAGCCAAGCAATATCTGGATGATCCCAAGGTTGGTGATACGCTGGTCGAGGAAGTGCCCCCCGTTGAGATGGGCCGCATCGCTGCGCAATCCGCCAAGCAGGTGATCTTGCAAAAGGTCCGCGAAGCTGAGCGTGACCGCCAGTATGAAGAATTCAAAGACCGCGCCGGCACGATCATCAATGGTCAGGTCAAACGCGAAGAGTATGGCAACGTCATCGTCGACGTGGGCCGTGGCGAAGCCATCCTGCGCCGCAACGAGAAGATCGGCCGCGAGGCGTATCGCCCGAACGACCGTATCCGCTGCTACATCAAGGATGTGCGCCGCGAGGCCCGTGGCCCCCAGATTTTCCTCAGCCGCACCGCGCCTGAATTCATGGAAGAGCTGTTCAAGATGGAAGTGCCCGAGATCTACGATGGTATCATCGAGATCAAGGCCTGCGCCCGTGATCCGGGAAGCCGCGCGAAGATCGCCGTGATTTCCTATGACAGCTCAATTGACCCTGTCGGTGCCTGTGTTGGTATGCGTGGCAGCCGGGTTCAGGCCGTCGTGAACGAGCTTCAGGGCGAGAAGATCGACATTATTCCATGGAATGAGGATCAGCCCACATTCCTTGTGAACGCATTGCAGCCTGCCGAGGTGAGCAAGGTTGTTCTGGACGAGGAAGCGGGCAAGATCGAAGTGGTTGTGCCCGAAGAGCAGCTGAGCCTTGCGATTGGTCGCCGGGGTCAGAACGTGCGTCTGGCATCGCAGCTGACCGGGCTCGATATCGACATCATGACCGAGGCCGAAGATTCTGAGCGCCGCCAGAAAGAGTTTGAAGAGCGCACCGGCCTCTTCATGGAAACGCTCGATCTGGACGAGTTCTTTGCACAGCTTCTGGTCTCCGAAGGGTTCACGAACCTCGAAGAGGTGGCTTATGTCGAAGTGGGCGAGCTTTTGGCCATCGACGGCGTGGACGAGGATACCGCCAGCGAGCTTCAGGCCCGTGCGCGCGATATCCTTGAAGCCAAGGCGAAAGCCGCGATGGACGAAGCCCGTGCGCTGGGCGTCGAGGACAGCCTTGTGGAGTTTGAGGGCCTGACGCCCCAGATGATCCTCGCACTGGCCAAGGATGACGTGAAAACACTTGAAGATTTTGCGACCTGTGCCGATTGGGAGCTGGCCGGCGGCTGGACCCAGGTGGACGGGGAGCGTGTGAAGGATGATGGGATCCTTGAGCCTTTCGATTTGTCGCTGCAAGAGGCGCAGGACATGGTCATGACCGCCCGGATCATGCTGGGCTGGGTTGATCCCACCGAGCTTGAGGCCGAATCCACCGACGAGGATGCAGACGCATCCGACGAGGAGAGCGGGGCCTGATCTCAGGCCCTGCGAAGGACCTGATGGGGCGCGGCGGGCAACCCAAAGACCGAGAGAGCGGTCCAGAGCGTAAATGCATCGCCACGGGCGAGGTGCGCCCTATGTTTGACATGATCCGCTTCGTGATCGGCCCCGATGGGCAGGTCGTGCCGGATCTGGCGCAGAAGCTGCCCGGGCGTGGCATCTGGGTGACCACAACGCCTGAGGCTTTGACCAAAGCGGCCACCAAAGGGCTCTTTGCCCGTGCAGCCAAGCAGGCGGTGCAGGTCTCGGATGATCTGCCTGCGCAGGTCGAGGCAATGTTGGCGCGACGGGTGGTTGATCTGATCAGCCTTGCGCGCAAGGGCGGCGGTGCCACCTCCGGGTATGAGCGTGTGAAGGCCTGGTTGATGAAGGATGAGGCCGAAGTGCTCATTCAGGCGTCAGACGGGTCGGAGCGCGGAAAATCAAAGCTCAGCACGCCGCATTATGGGTTTTTCATCGGGTGGTTGACCGCCGATGAGCTGGGCCAAGCATTTGGGCGGCAAACCACAATCCACGCTGCACTGCGCGCTGGAGGTTTGGCGCAACGTGTTGTAGAGGAGGCGGCAAGGCTGAAAGCCCTGCGCGTCTCGGACGGCGAGAACGCGCGCCGAAAAGGAAAGAAGACGACATGAGCGACAACGACGGAAAGAAAACACTGGGTGTGCGTGGCGGATCCCGTCCGGGGAATGTAAAGCAAAGCTTCAGCCATGGGCGCACCAAGAACGTCGTGGTGGAAACGAAGCGCAAGCGGGTTGTGGTGCCTAAACCGGGCGCCGCACCCGGCGCATCTGCCATGGCGAAACCCGCACCGGCCAGTGATCCGTCCAAGCGTCCCGCAGGCATCTCCGATGCCGAGCTTGAACGCCGGATGAAGGCGCTTGCGTCGGCGAAAGCCCGCGAGAGCGATGAGGCTGCGCAGCGCGAAGCCGATGAGAAGGCCCGCGCGGAAGACCGTGAGCGCCGCCGCGACGAGATCGAAGCCAAGGAGCGTGAGGATCAAGAGCGCGAAGAGGCCCTGAAAGCCAAGGCTGAAGAGGAAGAGCGCGCCCGCGCCGCCGTGGAAGCCGCCAAGCTGGCCGCCGCAGCACCTGCCGTGGCACCCTCCGAAGCGCCCACAGGGCGTGGCGCGCCGACGAATCGGCCCGATGCGGCCCCTGCGCGCAAACAAGACCGCGACCGCGAGCAGCGCCCCTCCAAAGGCAAGGGCATGGGTGGCGATGAACGTCGCTCTGGCAAGCTGACGCTGAATCAGGCTCTGTCTGGTGGCGAAGGGGGTCGTCAGAAATCCATGGCTGCGATGAAGCGCAAGCAAGAACGCGCCCGTCAAAAGGCGATGGGTGGCAGCCAAGAGCGTGAAAAGATTGTGCGTGATGTGCAGCTGCCCGAGACAATCGTTGTCTCCGAGCTTGCCAACCGTATGGCCGAGCGTGTGGGTGATGTTGTCAAATCGCTTATGACCAGCGGGATGATGGTTGCCCAGAACGAGGCGATTGATGCGGATACTGCGGAGCTGATCATCGAAGAGTTCGGCCACCGTGTCGTGCGTGTGTCGGATTCGGATGTGGAAGATGTGATCGATGCGGTCGAAGACAGCGAAGCCGATCTTCTGCCACGTCCCCCCGTGATCACGATCATGGGTCACGTGGACCACGGTAAGACATCGCTTCTGGATGCCATTCGCGACGCGCGCGTCGTGGCGGGCGAGGCCGGCGGGATCACCCAGCATATCGGTGCTTATCAGGTGACAACTGATACGGGCGCTGTGCTCAGCTTCCTCGATACGCCTGGCCACGCGGCGTTTACCTCCATGCGGTCACGCGGTGCGCAGGTGACGGATATCGTCATTCTGGTGGTGGCGGCCGATGATGCGGTCATGCCCCAGACGATCGAGGCGATTGCCCACGCGAAAGCGGCCAACGTGCCGATGATTGTGGCGATCAACAAAGTCGATAAGCCGTCCGCCAACCCCGACAAAGTCCGCACCGATCTGCTTCAGCATGAAGTGATTGTCGAGAAAATGTCGGGCGAGGTTCAGGATGTCGAGGTTTCTGCAATCACGGGTCAGGGCCTTCCTGACTTGTTGGAGGCGATTGCCCTTCAGGCGGAAATTCTTGAGCTCAAAGCCAACCCGAACCGCGCCGCCGAAGGCGCAGTGATCGAGGCGCAGCTTGATGTGGGCCGCGGCCCCGTGGCCACGGTTCTGGTGCAGAAGGGTACGCTGAAACAAGGCGATATCTTCGTCGTGGGTGAGCAATACGGCAAGGTCCGTGCGTTGATCAACGATCATGGTGAGCGTGTGAAAGAGGCAGGTCCGTCGGTTCCGGTCGAGGTTCTTGGCCTCAACGGCACCCCGGAAGCGGGCGATGTTCTGAACGTTGTGGATACCGAGGCGCAGGCGCGCGAGATCGCGGAATACCGCGAAAAAGCCGCCAAGGAAAAACGTGCCGCGGCCGGTGCTGCTGTGACGCTGGAACAGCTGATGTCTCAGGCCAAGCAAAGCGAGACAATGGCCGAGATGCCTGTGATCGTGAAAGCCGATGTGCAGGGTTCTGCCGAGGCAATCGTTCAGGCGATGGAGAAGATCGGCAACGACGAAGTGCGCGTTCGTGTGCTTCATTCGGGTGTGGGTGCCATTACCGAGAGCGATATCGGCCTTGCCGAAGCGTCTGGTGCGCCCGTTTTCGGCTTCAACGTCCGGGCCAACGCGCCTGCCCGTCAGAGTGCGAACCAGAAAGGTGTCGAGATCCGCTATTACTCAGTGATCTACGATCTTGTGGATGATGTGAAAGCGGCGGCCTCTGGCCTCTTGGGTGCGGAGATCCGCGAGAAGTTCATCGGCTATGCGAAGATCAAAGAGGTCTTCAAGGTCACCGGTATTGGCCGGGTAGCGGGCTGCCTCGTGACCGAGGGTGTTGCACGCCGCTCGGCGGGTGTGCGTCTTCTGCGCGATGATGTCGTGATCCACGAGGGCACGCTGAAAACCCTCAAGCGCTTCAAGGATGAAGTGGCCGAGGTGCAATCGGGTCAGGAATGCGGCATGGCGTTCGAATCCTATGAGGATGTGCGCCCCGATGACGTGATCGAGATTTTCGAGCGCGAGGAAGTGGTCCGCACGCTCACCTGATCGTTGGCTCAGATGACATTACAGAAACGGCCCGCAGAGCAAATTGCGGGCCGTTTTCTTGTGGGCATTGTCGGTGTGATCAGTGCAAAGAAAAAGGGCAGCCTCAGATTTTGGCCACCCTTAACATCTCAAAACATATTGGATTGCTTACGCGGCTCTGCTAACAGGATGCCCGGCATAAACCCGCTCACCATCGCGCACCTGAACGCGCCCATCGGGCAGCAGTTTCACGAAAATGCCCTGTACGAGCACGCAACTTCCCAGTCGAATCGTTTGCAACATTTCATATCCCCCCAGATGTGACGTAACGTTATTAATTTAGGGAAAGTCTGAAAAACCTGCCGGTTTCCGTGTGATGTGGTAGGCTGCGGGCA
>CALGEH010000250.1 GCA_937881735.1 uncultured Shimia sp. | reverse complement strand
CCCTTTCCTGGCCGTAGGGTCGTTCAGTTTCATTTATGGCTTATCGCGTCATTTGCGCCCGAGCGTCTGCTCACAGGCCAGATTGTGCAGCGGCATCCTCAGCGGTTCCTACCGCGTTTCGCCCCTTGTAGCGTGGGTCCTCAGGCGGGTCCTTCACCCATGCCGCGCAACCGCCGCGTAGATGCCCGAGCTGATCGTCGCCGTTGCTATGGGTCGTGTAGCCCAGAAGCGCACGCAAACGCGGCGCGAACTTGGCGGCGATTTCAGGTGGGTGTGTCAGGTATTGGTTCACCTCTTGGCGCAGCCAGCCCAGCGAATAGACATTTATCAACCCCATGCGTCGCCCATCGGTCTCATTCGCGCCCGCACCATGCCAGGTTGAGCCAAGATAGAAGAGGGCCGAGCCCTTTGGCATCGCGGCGGCGTCCCAGTTTTTCAAATCAGGGAGATGCCAAGAGCGAAGCAACCTGTGGCTGCCGGTCACGATCCGCGTGCCGCCATTCTCGGGCGTAAAATCGTTCAGCGACCACATGACACCGATTTGCAGCTCCATGCCCGCAATATCGATCGGGTAGGGCGTGTCATCGCGGTGCAAGGCCTGCGCCGCCTCACCGGGGAGCACCTCAATCGCCGTCATGCTGCTGATGCGGTAATTGGCGCAATAGGGCAGCAGAACTTCGTTGGCGACCGACACGACCATATCGTGGTCCAGCAAGGCGGCCGCCTTGGGGGAGACGGCCAGCACGTTGCTGATCCGGTTGGTCAGCGCGCCGTTGAAGGCGCCTTGCTGGTCGAGGCCCTTGGCGTCAAGTTCGGGCCGCAGCTCTTGGCAGACTGCATCGACCGTCTCGGCGTCGACCAGGTTTTCGACAACCACCGCGCCCTCGCGCATCAGTGTCGCAACCACGTCGGCCGGATCGGCCGTGTTTTGTAAAACCGGAATTGGCATGGAGCCCCCTTTGTCCAAAATCAGACTGTCGCATTGCTCCCTACGCCGCGCGTGGATGAGGCGCAGGGAGCATTGGAAACCGAGGTATGTGACGCGTTCGCAGACGCCATCAGAAACCGGCTTTGATCTCCGAGAACATGTTTGCGATCTTGCTTTGAAACTCGATCGACATTTCGGTTTGGAACTTTCCGGATTCCAGCAATTCGACCGGATCTTTCGGAAGGCCAAGCTCGGTTAGCCGCTCTGGGCTTACCGTGTCAAAAGACTTCAGGTTCGAGTGGCCATAGCCATATTCATCGATGATGAAATTGCCGGAACGCGGGCTGATCAGCGAGTTGATCACGTCATGCGCTTTGTCGACACGCGGTGCATCTGCGTGGATGCTTGCGCCGCAAACCCAAGTCAAGGCGCCCTCTTTCGGCGCAGCCCATTTGATCGGAACACCCTGATTTTGCATGCGCGTGGGCGTCTCATTCCATGTCATGGCCGCGACAAGCTCGCCTGATGCAAGAGATTGCTCCATGGTTGTGACGTCGTCGAAATAGGTAAGCACCATCGGCTGTTGCTTGCGAAGAAGGTCCGCGACTTTCGCGATATTCTCGTCCGTGCCGATCTCGTCGAAGGGAACGCCGGCATAGATGGCCGCGCACCACCATGTGTCACCCTCATTGGCAAGCACACCGATCCGCCCCGCATAGCGCTCATCCCAAAGAAGGCCCCAGCTTTCTTCCTCGCTTTGCAGATCAACGAGGTCAGGGCGATAGGCGATCGACGTTTGACCCCATTCCATCGCCGCGAAGTAGTGGCTTCCATCCCTCTCGCCGATGCGTTGAAGCGAGGGGATCATGTCGTCCCAATGGCTGAGTTTCGACGTATCAATCGGCTGAATCACCCCCGAGCCGATCCATTCGCCCATGTTGGTATTGCAAGGGTGCATGACATCGACAACGAAGCCTGCCTGCACCTTGGTCAGCCCTTCCGAGCTGCTCGCATAGGGTGCGGTATCGGGATAGGCGCCGTGTTTTTCGTTATATTCTTCCAGCAACTCTGGGATGTCATATCCGCCCCAAGTGAAATACATCGCCTCTCCATCCTGCGCACTCGCCGTGCGGGCGGCAAAGGGCATTGAAAACAGCGACACACCGGTCGCCGACAGCAGGCTATTGAATTGGCGGCGAGAAAGACCGCCTTCTTTGGCCTTGCGGATAACCTCATCGGTAGAAATCGTCTCATTGGACATCGGACTTGTCTCCCTGTTCCTTGGTCTGATTTGCGGTCTTTCTGTGCTAACTTGGTGACTCGTAATGCTGACCATCAGCATAGGAAGGGTTTTGTCGCACAGTCAAATATTATTCTTGTGCAGGCACTCAAACAAATGTTTAGGTCAGGTCAAACCACTTGGACATGATGTAAAAGGTAGCATTCTTGAAAACGAAAAGAGTAGGACGCCCGGAAGGTCCCAATACCGGGAACGTCGCCCGCCGACGCAAGCAGCTGATTGATGCGACGGTGAAGTCGATTGTGGAGCACGGCCTGTCCGCCACCACGCTGGCGACAGTCTCGCGTGCGTCGGGGCTGTCCCAAGGCACGGCAGTTTTTTACTTCAAGACCAAAGAAACGCTCCTGGCGGAGACCTTCCGGCACCGGATGGACGACTACCGAATGGCATGGCGCGACGCGATTGAAACGGCTGGTGAAGATCCGGTCGACAGGATTGTTGAGATGACCTTCGCGTCCATCGACCCGCGCCTGCTGTCGCGTGACGATCTGGCGCTTTGGAACGCTTTTTGGCCCGAAGCGTCCCGTCTGGACAGCCTTCACGCGGTGTTTGAGGAATTCGAGGCAGAGCGGCAGCTGATGCTGCGGGGCCTCTTCACCGAGGCCCGCGCGCTTCTTGAGCCCACGCTCTGGGAGCCCGATATTGCTGCACAAGCCGCAGAGACGATGGTGGAGGGTATTTGGGTGCGGCTCTATTATTCTCCAACCCACATGTCGGTCAAAGAGGCCCTTGAGACGATGGCACGCCTCCTCTCGACTATTTTCCCGACCCGCAGCGAAACTATCATGGCCAAAGCCGCTCGTCTTATAGCCGACATTGGACCTGACAGAACATGACCCGAAACCCGAGATATGGTGCTCTTGTATGGCGAGTGAGCCGTGTCGCAGCGAATAAGATGGGGGCGGACAGTGATCTGTGGTGGCGCAATGGGCCTGCTCACATCGACCGCGACAAAACAGAGCCGGGCGAGAAATGAAACAGGTTGGGGGGTCGCCTGTGGCGCGCTGGCCATCTGAAAACTGGGGCTGACGCCGAGCCTCAACGGCACCTCATCGCATCTTGTCACTCTGGTTGGTGCAGATCATGGTGGCGACGGTCATAAGCCAGCAATAGAAAGGTCTAAACCATGACGGTGACGGATGATCAGGGGCTCGTCGTCCAAGATGCTGAAGTTGGTGCTGAGAAGTATATTGGCGCGCACCCACCCTTGTTCAGCGCTGAAGACGTAACAGAGATTGCAAAGCGGTCATTTGGCGTCACCGGCAAACCTCGCCCGCTTTGGGGTGAGCGGGATCAGAACACGGCCCTGCATGCCGAGACTGGCCCATCCCATGTGTTGAAAATCTCCAATGTCAGGGAGAAGCCACAGGAACTCGACCTGCAACTGCGTGCGTTGATGTGGCTTCAAGACACTGCGCCAGACCTGCCGGTGCCACGGTTGCGCCGGACGCTGGATGGGGATCTGACCACACGCGCGACATCGGCCAGCGGGGACACGCACACTGTCCATTGTCTGACGTTGCTCGACGGTGTGCAGTTTGACAATGCGGCCTTGGGGGCTGCGTCCTTTGAAGCTGTGGGCGCCCTTGCTGGTCGGACCACGGCCGCGCTGTCGGGTTTCTTTCATCCCTCTGCCGGGCATGCCCTCTTTTGGGACATCCGGCAGATTGAGGCGTTTGAGCGCCACGCGCCCAAAATACAAGACCTCACACTCGCCCGCGCCGTGCAGGCGGAGATTGAGCGGTTTCGCAGTGCGACATTGCCCGCGCTCTCGCGGCTGCGCGCTCAGATCATCCACCACGATGTGAACCCGTCCAACGTGCTGGTGGACCCCGAACACCCGACGCGGATGACCGGGCTTGTCGATTTTGGAGATGTGCTGCACGGGCCCGTCGCGATGGACGCGGCGGTTGCGGCGTTGGAAATGGTGACGTCGCGCACCGATACTCTGGGTGCGTCCGAGGCTGTGTTGGCGGGGTATGATGCGGCGATGCCGTTGCTGGCGGATGAGATTGATCTGATTCCCGACCTGATGATCGCGCGCGCCGCCCTTGGTCTGCTGATTGGCGTCACGCGGGTTGAGCATGATATCACCTCGGCGGTAAATCAGGACTACAACGATCTCTATGCGCCTGTTCTCGACAGCCTTCTGACGACTGGTCGGGATGCTGTGCGCGATAGGTTCCGCGCGGCCTGCCGCTTCCCGCGTTACACACCGCTCACGCCCGTCAGCAATCCTGACAGCGCCGAGCGGACGCGCGCCCTGACCGAACGGCGCTACGCCGTGCTGGGCCGATCTTTGCCGCTGACCTATGACACACCGCTGCACACCGAGAAGGGGCGGGGCGTCTGGCTCTACGATATTGACGGGAACCCGCATCTGGATTGCTATAATAACGTGGCCCATGTCGGGCATTGCCACCCGCATGTAGTCCGTACCGTGACCCGCCAGGTGGCCACGCTCAACACCAACGCGCGCTATCTCTTTGAACCGGTCGTGAGCTATGCCGAACGGCTCGCCAAGACGATGCCCGGTGATCTTGGCGTGTGTCTCTTCGTCAATTCCGGAAGTGAGGCGGTCGATCTTGCGATGCGCATGGCGCGGGTAGTCACCGGGCACTCCGGAATCATGGCGATTGAAGGTGCGTATCACGGCATCACCAATGAAAGCGATGCAATCTCGCCAGGCAATGATTGGGGCATACCCGGCGCGATGCGCCGCCCACATGCCTCGGTCACGCGGCCTGATATCGAGATGATTATCAACCCTGATGTGCTGCGGGGGCGGTATAAAGCCGGCGAGCCTGACATAGCAGAGCGCTATGCCGCAGATGCGGACCGCGCTATCGCCAAACTGGCAGAGGCAGGGCATCAGGTGGGCTCGTTCACGATGGATTCCGCGTTTAGCACGCATGGCATATTGGATGTGCCGGAGGGCTATATCCGCGGCGTGGCAGAGCGCGTGCACGCTGCGGGCGGCATGGTCATTGCGGATGAGGTGCAAAACGGCTTTGGCCGCAGCGGGAGCCGTTTCTGGGGGTTTGAAAACCATGGGATCATGCCCGATTTCGTGACCTTGGGTAAACCCATCGGCAACGGGATCGCCATTGGCTGTGTGGTGACGACTCCCGAAATTCTGGAACGGTTCAGCGAAACCTATGAGTTTTTCAGCACATTTGGTGGCAATCCGGTCGCCTGTGCAGCGGCGGGGGCTGTGCTGGATGTCATTGAACGTGACGACCTCCAGTCAAACGCCCACGAGACAGGCAGCTACCTTATCGCAGGGCTGCGCGCGGCGGCGCAGGAGCATGACTGCATCGGTCAGGTGCGCGGGCGTGGGCTTTTTGTCGGGGTGGATATCGTCACGGATAAGGCCAGCATGCAGCCCGACGGCGCAAGATGCGCGGCCATCAAGAACCACTTGCGCAGGCACGGCATTCTTGTGAGCAGTGACGGAATTAGCGCCAACATTCTGAAAATCCGCCCTCCGATTGTCTTCAATCGTGACAACGCGGATATGTTGATCAAAGGCGTGCGCCGGGCTGCGGCGGAGACCTAAGACGCGAGCGAGCGCGAGATTTCAGCATGAAAATCAGTGATGTAAAGACCTATATCGTGCCCGAGGACGTGTCCGTCACACCTTGGGTGAATGGCGATCCGTGGGTGCTGGTCCAGGTTATGACCGATACCGGCATCAGCGGGTGGGGCCACGCGCACACGCTCTATGAGCGCGAGGAGGCGATTGCGCGCAAGGTGCATGACCTCGCTCAGCGCATGGACGGGATGGACCCGTTTCGGATCAAGCACTTCATGATGCGCGCGGGCGAGGGCACCAACGGTGCGCCCATAGGCATCGAGACGGCGGCGGCTGCGGCGGGCATCGAGATCGCCCTTTGGGATATTGTCGGCAAAGCGCTCGACGCGCCGGTTCATCAGCTGCTCGGGGGGCGGTGCAGAGACCGGATCGCGCTTTATGCAAACTGCTGGAGCAATGTGGTGCGCTCGCCGGATGAGCTTGCCTCCTTTGCGACTGTTCAGGTCGAGCGCGGTTTCAGGGCCGTGAAGATTTACCCGTTTCTCTACAACGTTGGCACCGCCCATGGCATCGCCTGTATCCGGGCTGTGCGGGAGGCCGTCGGGGCAGATGTGGATGTCTTTGTTGATATGCTCGAAGACATGCCGAGCGAGGCGCCCAACCTTATTTTCGATGCGCTCGGTGCCAATGGTGTGACGTGGCTTGAGGATCCCGCCCCGTCCAGTGACATCGCGGGGCTGTCGCGTATCAGGCGGCAATCGGCTGCGTTGATTGTCTCGGGCGAGGATGTGTTTTCTAAGGATGGATTTGCCCGTCTTTGCGCGGCGGGTGCGGCGGATATCCTGAATCCGGAGGTGGCGCTATTGGGTATCCTTGGCATGAAAGAAGTCGCCGCGATCGCCGAGGCTTATGATCTGCAAATCGCCGTTCACAATGCCAACACGATGACTATCGGGTTTGCAGCGGCCGTGCAGGCGGCGGCGAGCATCCCGAACACGAAATGGGTAGAGTATTTTCCAACGCTGGAGGCGGGGTCGAACAGCTTCTCACGGTTCCCGTTCGAATTGGACGAAACCGGATCGATTGCGATCCCAAGATCACCGGGGCTGGGGGTCACGGTTGATGAACCGGCACTGCGCGCCATGGAATACTTCCCGTCTCTTGATGGGTAGGAGGATGTGCGCCTCAAGTGTCAGACGCTTTGCTTGGTAATTTTGCTCCGTAAGGCCGAGAGGGGCTGAACACTACAGGTCAGTCAAACGAACCCTGATCATCATGTGCAAAAAGTAGATTAATTTGCGCCAGAGATTGTCCAACAATTGGGGCGTAGCTCATTTATCGATAGCGAAACCTGCCAAGACTGGCCTGTGTGGATATGTACGGACTCTTGGGACACTTCCTGTAAATTCCCTGATTTGGGATGGAGG
>CALGEH010000249.1 GCA_937881735.1 uncultured Shimia sp. | reverse complement strand
CCCTGCGCCTTGGCGAGGCGGGCGATGTGGACGCCATTCTGGTCCATTCGCGCGCCGCCGAGGAGGCATTTGTCGAAGCGGGCTTCGGCACCCACCGGCGCGAGATCATGTATAATGATTTCGTCCTGATTGGGCCTGCAGCGGACCCCGCTGGCATCGCAAACGCCGAGACCGCCGCCGCCGCCCTCGCCCTTATCGCGGAGGCAAAGCCCGCCTTCGTCAGCCGCGGCGACGATAGCGGCACGCATAAGATGGAGCTATCGCTGTGGTCCACGGCCGGCCTTGAGCCCGCAGGCTTCGACGGTTGGTATAGTGAAGTCGGCGCGGGCATGGGGGCGGCGCTCAACACCGCAGCAGGGCTCAACGCCTATATCATGTCCGACCGCGCAAGCTGGCTCAACTTCGGCAACAAGGCGGATCTGGCGCTGCTCTTTTCCGGCGATCCCGCGCTCTTCAATCAATACGCATACCTGCCGGTGAACCCGGAACGGCACGCCCATGTGAAGGCCGGTGCCGCCGCCACGCTGGAGGGCTGGCTCACCTCGGGCCGCGCGGCTGAATTGATCACAACCTACAAGATTGCGGGCGAGCCCCTCTTTACCTTCAACGCCAAACCGGCGGAGTGATGCGCGCGGGCGCGGCCTTAGCCACCGCGCCCCACCGCCAGACAATCCACGGCAAGAGCGCCCTCAGGCCCGCAGATCATCGGGTTGATGTCCATCTCGGCGCAGGCCTCCCCCAGCCCCGCGATCATCTGCGAGAACCGCGCGATTTGCTCGGCAATCGCGGCCTCATCAGCAGGCGGCATCCCCCTCACCCCGCGCAGAAGGGCATGCACCTTGAGGCGGCGAAGGAGCCGCAGCGCCTCATCCGGTCCGAAAGGCGCCAAGGCCGCGACACGGTCCTGCAAAAGCTCAATCAGAACGCCCCCGGCTGAGATAATCACCAACGGCCCGAAATTCTCATCCCAGAGCGCGCCAAGCGACAGCTCCGTCCCCTTGGGCGCCATCTCCATGAACAGCGCGCGGGGGCCAAGCCGCGCGGCCATATCAACATAAGCGACCTCCGCTTGCGCGGCATCGTTGAGGCCCAGAACGACCCCACCCACATCGCTTTTATGCGCATGATCCTCAGCGGTTTTCAGCACCACAGGGAACCGCATCTGCGCAAGCGCCCCGGCCACGCCTGCGGCCTGCGCTACATGCGCCACCCGTGGCGATGCGATGCCGAAATCGCGCAGCATCTCAAGCCCTTCGGCCTCGCTCAGCCGTCCCGCCATACGCAACCGTTCTGCCCATGGCCCGGGCTCCGCCGCCTCAACCACCTCTGCCCCTCGCACCAGAAAATCGCGATAGGACATAACATGGCGCGCGGCCAAAAGCGCATTGCGCGTGCCGCGCAGCAAGGGCACTCCCGCCGCCTTCAGCCTCAGCGCCAAATGCCGTTCATCGGTCATTGAATAATTCGTGACCAACGCCAGCGGTTTTTCGGTACGCGCGGCGGCTAAAATCAACGCGGCGGTGTATTGCTCCGCATAGCCATACCCATCGCGCGGGTCAGACATGAAGAAGCTCAGAGCCACGCCCGCATCCTCAGCCATGGCCGCATTCATCGCCGCATAGCGCGGCACCAAATCGGTCATCGTGCCGAACGCATCAAGCGGGTTCTGCGCATGTAATCCCGGCTCCAGTTGCGCCTCGATCAGCGCCACCGTCTCGGGAGCGAGCGTCGGAAATTCGACCCCAGCGCCCTCGGCGAGGTCAATGATCATCTCGCACTCCCCGCCCGAATCGCTGACCACGCCCAAACCCCCAGCCGACACCGCGCGCGGGCTGTCAAAGAGCGCAAGTGTCGCCGCCATCTCGTCCATATCCTGCACGCGGGCGACGCCGTAGCGCTCAAAGACCGCCTCATAGGCCGCGTCATTGCCTGCAATCGCGCCAGTATGCGACACCGCCATCTGCGCAGCCTTCTCAGTGCGCCCCACCTTCAGCGCTACGACCGGCACGCCGAGGCTGCCCGCCCTCTCAAGAGCCGCGACAAACGCTTCCGGGTCCCGCACGCTTTCAAGGAAAAGCCCGATCACGTGCGTCTCCGGCTGGCTCAGCGCCCAGTCCATGTAATCCGCCACACTCGTGACAAGTTCCATCCCCGTGGAGACGCAAAGCGTGAAGCCAAGCCGCCGGTCATTATGCGCGAGCGCCCCAAAGGTAGAACCCGATTGCGCGATCCAAGCGATCCCACCCCGCGCAATGCCAGCGCCCGAGGGCATGCTGGCCACGCGCAGGCCCTCAGAGGGCACATAAAACCCCATGCAATTGGCCCCGCAGAGCGCCATGCCCGCCGTGCGCGCCTTCGCGGCCACACGCGCAGCGAGGCCCGGATCACCCTCCACATAAAGCGACGCAAAGATCGCCGCCGACCGCGCCCCAAGCGCAATCGCCTGCTCCAACACCGCCTCAACAAAGCGGCTGGCCACGCCGATCACCACATGATCAGGCACCTCCGGCAGGGCCGCAAGATCAGGGTAGCACACCAACCCGTCAATCTCGCTCAGCCGTGGGTTCACCGGATAGAGCGCGCCCGCGTAGCCATCAAGCGCACACATCGCCAGCATCGCGGCACCGTTGCTTCCGGGCTTGTCCGATGCGCCCACAATCGCCACCGAGCGCGGGCGCAAAAGCCCATCCAACCTATGCGTCATAATCCCAAGCATCCCCTTCTTGCCAGCGCCCACTCTGGCCACAGCAACCCCGCCCCGTCCAGCACAAACACACCACAAAGTCCGCGCCAGATTTTTGAGGCGCTCCCCTTCAAAACGGCGCTACACTGCTCCCAACAACACGCTTTGAAAGGACCACCCATGACCGACACCCCCGTCACCACCCGTATTGAGGGGCGCATCGGCGTTCTGACCTTCAACCGCCCCACCGTGATGAACGCTTTCAACAGCGACCTGATCGCGGCGACCCATGCGGCGATGGACGCGTTTCAGGCTGACCCACAGGTCCTCGTGATCGTGGTGCACGGCGCCGGGCGCTGCTTCTCCGCCGGCTTCGACATGAAAGAAAGTGCGGCCAAGGGCATCACTGGCGAGGCGCAATGGCGCAAGGCTCTCACCACGGATTTCGATTTCATCATGCAGTTTTGGGACAGCCCCAAACCTACGATCGCCGCCGCACATGGGTTCTGCATTGCGGGTGCAATGGAAATCCTCATGGCCTGCGATCTGGCAGTGGCCGAGGAGAGCACCCGCTTTGGCGAGCCTGAGGTGCGCTTTGGCTCAGGGATCGTCGCCCTTCTGGCGCCCTATGCGACCCATGCGAAATTTGCCAAGGAGCTGCTGCTGACAGGCGATGACCGGATCAGCGCCGCACGCTGCGCCGAGATGGGGATGCTCAACCGCGTGGTGCCCGACGGCACTGGACTGGAGGCGGCCATGAAACTGGCCCAGAAGGTGGCAAGCGCCTCTGCCCCATCGGTGCAAAAAACCAAGGCCGCAATCAACCGCAGCTACGAGCTTGCCCGGATGCGCGAGGCGCTGGCCGAGGCGCTGGAGGCCGCGATTGGCATCGAATCCGATTTGTCGCCCGAGCGGGCGGAATTCAACCGCATCCGCAAGGATGAAGGCCTCAAGGCCGCGCTCGAATGGCGCGAGAAACAGGCCTGAAGCCAGCAGGAGCGCCACCATGCAAGCAATCTTTGATCCCGTCCAGATGCGCCATGACCCGCAAAACTTCATGGCCCTAGGCGCGCTCCACCCCAGCCCCGAACAGCCCCGTCGTGCCGAGGTTCTGCGCGCAGGCGCCGAGGCCGCGGGCTGCACCTTCACCGCGCCGCCCGATCAGGGGCTCACCCCCATCGCGGCCATCCACACGCCCGAGTATCTGACCTTTCTGCAAACCATCCACGCCCGCTGGAGCGCCCTGCCCGGCGCAGGCCCCGAGGTGGTGCCCAACATCCACCCGCACGCGCGGACCGACACCTATCCCACCGGCCCCGTGGGTCAGGCCGGCTATCATCAGTCTGACACGGGCTGCCCGATCGGACCGCAGACATGGGCTTCGGCCTACGGGGCGGCGCAATCGGCCATCGCGGGCGCAGACATTGTCGCGGGCGGCGCGCGCGCCGCTTACGTGCTCGCCCGCCCGCCCGGCCACCATGCCTATGCCGACACGGCGGGCGGCTTTTGCTTTCTCAACAACTCCGCCATCGCAGCCGAGCGTTTGCGCGCCGCAGGTTACCGCCCCGCTATCCTCGATGTGGATGTGCATCACGGCAACGGCACCCAAGGCATCTTCTACAGCCGCGCCGATATCCTCACCGTCTCGGTCCATGCGGACCCGTCCCGCTTCTACCCGCATTTCTGGGGCTATGCGGGCGAGCGGGGCGCGGGCGCAGGGCTGGGCTACAACCTCAACCTACCGCTTACCATGGGCCAAGGGGATACCGAATTTCTGGACGCGCTGATCCATGCGCAAACCGCCATCAGCAATTTCGGCGCGGATGTGCTGGTGATCGCCCTCGGCCTCGATGCCTCGGAGGACGATCCGTTTCAGGCCCTCAAGGTGACGCGCTCAGGCTTTACCCGGATCGGGGCCGCCATCGCATCCATGGGTCTGCCCATGCTTTTGGTGCAGGAGGGCGGATACCTCTCGGAGAGCCTCGGGGGCAATCTCACAGCCGCCCTGACCGGATTTCAGGAGGCAGCCTGAGCGGGCCTGCCCAGACCTGAGGACGGCCACGCATCCATCTGTCGCATCTCGCGCTCGGCCGTGCATCATGCGACGCGGCCAGCACCCGATGCGGTGCCTTTCACCATGAGAGTCGCACAAGAGGCTCTTTTCTCTAAGTAAATCTTGACAGCCTGCCCGCATGCCCGCCCTACTGCTTCCCTAAGGTCACAGGCTCATCGGGGGGCAGCATGACAAACGGCGCATCCATCACACCGCAGACGGGCGGCGCGCGGCGCAGGTTCGAGGGCAAATCCGTTCTCATCACCGGCGGGGCGGGCGGCATGGGTCTGGCGGCCTCACGCATGTTTGCAGCCGAGGGAGCGACCGTGTCGGTGCTCGACCTCAACGCCGAGGCAGGCGCGGATCTTGTGGCCGAAATGACAGCCGCCGGGCAGGATTGTTTCTTTCAGGCGGTGGACCTGTCGAAGGGCGCGAATGTGAGCGCCGCCATCGATGCGGTACTGGCCAAACGCGCCACGATTGACGTGCTCTTCAACCACGCGGGCAGCATCATCGTGAAGCCATTTCACGAGATGTCCGAGGATGAATATGACCGCCTGATGGACATCAACGTCCGCTCAGCCTTCATGGTGACCCAAGCCGTGGTGCGCCATATGAAGGACAATGGCGGCGGCTCCATCGTGATCACGGCCTCCATCGGCAGCGGCAAGGCGTTTGTCTACGAATCGCTCTATTGCATGACCAAATCCGCCGTGCTGATGCTCTCGAATTGCATCGCCGTGGAATACCGCGAGCATGGTATCCGCTGTAACGCGGTCTGCCCGGGCTTTGTGAAAACCGCCCATGGCTTGCGCGAAATTGATGAGCTGGATGGGCTGGGCCAGGAATGGCAGGACGCCGATCTGGCCGCCACGCAGGTGCGGATCTGCGAGCCCGAAGAGGTCGCAGCCGCCGCCCTTTTCCTCGCCTCGGATGAGGCAAGCTTTGTGAATGGCGCCGCACTTTACGTCGACAACGGATGGTTCGTGAAAGGTTAATAGCGGACTGAACTTGACTAAAATTAACCACCAAAGGGGAGTGTAAACTCATGAAAATAAAAACAATTGCTACAAGCGCCGCCGTCGCGGCCATGCTTGCGGGACCGGCCCTGTCGCAGGCGGTTCCAGAATCCGATGACACAATCAAGATCATGACCGGCGACTGGACTTCCATCGGCCTTCAGGGCGAGATGATGTCGCTGATCCTTCAAACCGTGGGCTACAACACCGAGCTTGTCGTCGCCGACGATTCCGGGCGCTACCCCGGGTTCGAGAATGGCGATCTGCACATCTCCATGGAGACATGGCAGACCACGCAGCTTCAGAACCTTGAGAAATCCGTGGCCACGGGCAAAGTGCTCGACATGGGCGAGACAGGTCTGCGCGGCGTCGAGGATTGGTGGTATCCACTCTATATGAAAGAGCGCTGCCCCGGCCTTCCTGCATGGGAAGCGCTGAAGGACTGCGCCGAGGTCTTCGCCACTGCCGACACCACGCCCAATGGCCGCTACGTGGGTGGCCCGGTCAGCTGGGGTGATCACGACGAACAGATGGTCGCAGCCCTCGATCTGCCGTTTGACATCGTCCACCCCGGCACCGACGCCGCCATGTTCGCCGAGCTGAAATCGGCCTATGACCGCGAAGCGCCTATCGTGCTTTGGGTCTGGCAGCCACATTGGGTCACCTCGGTATATGAAGGTGAATATGTGCAGTTTCCCCAGTTTGAGCTGGCCTGCTTTGAGGACCCCGCATGGGGCCCCAACCCGGACGCGACCTATGACTGCGGCAAGCCTTATGGCTGGATCAAGAAGATGGCATGGGCCGGTGGCGAAGAGAAATGGCCCTGCGCGTATGAGATTGTCCGCAACTACCAGATGGACAATGACACCATGGCCGCCCTTCTGGTCGAGGTTGATCTGAACGGTCGGTCTTCCACCGAGGTCGCGACCGAGTGGCTGATGGCAAACGACGCCACGTGGAAGGAATGGGCCTCCTGCGCGATGTAAGCGGGCACGCCTGACACCAAGAGGGCCGGCGCCATGCGTGCCGGCCCTTTGCAGTCCCTCAGACGGGCTGATGAAATTCCACACCCCGCACCCAAAAAGGCACACGCCCGCATGGCCAGCATCGACACAGTCCCCCGCCCCAAGAAATCCAGACCATGGACCTCGCCCCCGGCCATTGCGCTGGTGGGGTTCACCCTTCTGGCATGGGCGGCGCTGCTTGGCCCGGCTTGGATGCGTGTGATCCCCGAGGCGATCACCTTTCCGGTGGCGCAGGTGGTGGGCGATGCGATCAACTGGTTCGCGCGGGATGCCAAGATCGGCGGGGTGGCGTTTCAGGAAATGACGCGCGGCCTTGCTACCCTCTTTGATTATGTGATCGACGCCACGGTCGTGGTGCTGGCCGAAGGGCTTTTCACCGGGCGCGGCCTCAACGTGACGCAATCCGTGCCGCCGCTCAGCTGGCTGGCCATCGGTGGCGCGCTGGTGATAATGGGCTACCGTTTTGGTGGCCGGAACCTTGCGCTGATCTGCGCCGTCTCGGCGGGGTTTCTGGTGTTTTTCGGCCTGTGGGAAAACGCCATGGTCACATTGGCCAGCGTTCTGGTCAGTGTTATTCTCGCCATCCTTCTGGGTCTCGCCCTTGGTATCTGGTCCTATCGCAGCGCGCGGATCGAGAACGTCACGCGCGGCGTGATGAACGTGATGCAGACGGTGCCGATCTTTTCCTACCTCGTGCCGACGCTGCTTCTGTTTGGCTACGGGCCCAGCGCGGCGCTGGTGGCCACGGTGATCTATGCCCTGCCACCCATGGTGCATAACACGGTTCTGGCGCTCAAATCCGTCCCGACCGAGATCACCGAATGTGGCCGCATGATCGGCTGCAAACCGCGTCAGCTGTTGTGGCAGGTGCAGCTTCCCGCCGCCCTCGGAAAGCTCGCCGTGGGGATGAACCAATCCATCATGATGACGCTCAACATGGTGATTATCGCCTCGATGATCGGCGCGGGCGGGCTTGGCTTTGACGTGCTCAGCGCGCTGCGCAAGCTCGACATCGGATCGGGGCTTGAGGCCGGGATGGGCATCGTGGCGCTTGCGATCATCCTCGACCGCCTGAGCCAGGCCGCTGCCCACCGTGCGGCCCATGGCACACACCTCAAGGCGGGGCAGCGGCCCTTGTGGCAACTCCTCATTGCGTGGCTGATCTTCTCCACCGGCTTGGCGCTTCTGCTAACGCCTTTGCAGGCATGGCCCGACGCATGGGTGGTCTCCACCGCGTCCTTCTGGAACGCTGCCGTCACATGGATCAACCGCGAGATGTTCGACCTGCTCGAAGGCATCCGCAACTTCGCCCTCCTGCAAGTCATGCGACCGTTCAACGATTTTCTGGGCAACGCGCCATGGACGCTGATCATCGGCGCCGTGGCCGCTCTGGGCTACGCTCTCGGCGGCGCGCGGCTGGCGCTCTACACCACGGGGCTCGCGCTCTTCATCGTGCTGACGGGCTATTGGGGTCCGGCCATGTCGTCGGTTTATCTCATCACGATCTCGGTCTCGGTAGCCATCGCCATTGGCTATCCAATCGGTTTCTGGCTCTCCTCGCGCCCGCGCGCGCAGGAGCCTGCGAATTTCGTGCTCGACACGATGCAGACGCTGCCGACGCTTGTGTATCTGCTACCCGCCGTCATGCTCTTCCGCATCGGCGATGTGTCGGCGGTGATCGCCGTCATCCTCTACGCCATCGCCCCCGCCGTGCGCTATGCGATGATCGGCATGGCACAGGTGCCCCATGCACGGCTTGAGGCGGCCGAGATCGCGGGTTGCACCCGTTGGCAGACCCTCATCTGGGTGCGCTTGCCCGCCGCCCTGCCCACGCTTCTTATTGGGGTGAACCAAACCATCATGATGGCGTTTTCCATGCTCATCATCGCCGCCCTCGTCGGCACCAAGGATCTGGGCCAGGAGGTGCTGATCGCGCTCAACCGCAGCCTCGTGGGCGAAGGCATCATCGCGGGGCTTTGCGTGGCCTGCCTTGCCCTCATCGCGGACGGGCTTTTGAAAGCCGCCGCCGCGCGCGCCTCCAGCGACAAGAAAAGGACTGCGGAATGACCGAAGCTTTGCGTGACATAACCCCCGAGGCCGAGGCCAAACCCGCCGCCGATCTGGTGTTCGAATGCGATGGAATCTGGAAGGTCTTTGGCGCCACAGGGGCCGAATTCACACACGCCGGCGGGCCGGACATGGACGCCGACGCCTTGGCAGCACGCGGCTGGACCGCCGCCGTGCGCGACGCCAGTTTCTCCATCGCGCGGGGCGAGGTTTTCGTGGTCATGGGCCTCTCGGGCTCGGGCAAATCCACCATGGTGCGCTGCATGTCGCGCCTGATCGAGCCCACCCAAGGCTCTGTCCTGATCGAAGGCGAGGACCTTCTGGCCGCCTCAGACGCAGAGTTGATCCAGATACGCCGCCGCAAGATGGGCATGGTGTTTCAACACTTTGCGCTGCTGCCTAACCGCGATGTGGTGGGCAATGTGGGCTTTCCCCTTCAGGTCCAAGGCGTGCCCCGCGCAGAGCGTGAGAAACGCGCGCGCGAGATGATCAGCCTTGTGGGCCTTGAGGGGCGCGAGGATCACTTCCCCGATGAACTCAGCGGCGGACAGCAGCAACGCGTCGGCATCGCCCGCTCGCTCGCCTCCGACCCCGCCATCTGGTTTCTGGACGAGCCCTTCTCGGCGCTTGATCCTCTTATACGCGCCGATCTTCAGGACGAACTTTTGCGCCTGCAAAGCCAACTCAGCAAGACCGTTGTGTTCATCACCCATGACCTTGACGAGGCCATCAAGATCGCCGACCGCATCGCCATCATGGATCAGGGCCGCATCGTGCAGATCGGCACACCCGAGGACCTGATCCTGCGCCCTGCCAATGAGTATGTCGCGCGTTTCACCAATGGCGTGCCCCGCGCCAAGGTCGTGCGCGCGGCCACGATCATGCGGCCGGTGGAGGGGATGGACCTCACCGACGCCCTCTCGGTGCACCCGGATGACCGGATCGCGGATGTGGCGGATATCTTGACGAAATCCGAAGGCGTCATCGCGGTCAAGGATAGCTCTGGCGCGGTCAAGGGCATCATCGACCGCGAGACATTTATTCAGGTTCTGGCGGGCGCGACCCTGTGATCCACTATGATGCGGAGGGTCATGTTGATGTGCCGGGCGGGCGGATCTGGTATGGCATCTGCGGCGATCTGAGCACAGACGCAGTTCCTCTGCTCACGGTGCATGGCGGGCCGGGGATGAGCCATGACTACCTTACGCCGCTGGCGGATATGGCTCCCGAGCGCCCGGTGATTTTCTATGATCAGCTCGACGCGGGCCGCTCAGAGCGCCCCAATGATCCAGCCAACTGGGCCTTG
>CALGEH010000248.1 GCA_937881735.1 uncultured Shimia sp. | reverse complement strand
ATCGCCCGCCGCTTCGCACAAGATAATTCCGACCGCCTGCAGGGGATGATCCTGCTGCACACGCCCCATCTGCGCAGCGCAGCCGCGCAAGCGGCGATCCTCGAGCGGGTGCGGCAGGCCCGGCTTGAGGGGCCGGACGCCACGGTTGAGGCCGCGCTGGAGCGATGGTTTACGGACGGCTTCCGTGCCCAAAATCCCGCTATGATGGAGACTGTGCGCGGCTGGGTGATGGCCAATCGCCGCGAGGTCTATCACCGGATTTACGCCGTTCTGGCCGAGGGCATTGATGAGATCACCGCCCCCGAGCCGCCCCTCACGTGCCCCGCGCTGGTGATCACCGGCGATGAGGATTACGGCAACGGGCCCGAGATGACCCATGCCATCGCTGCTGAAATCCCCGGCGCGGAGGCGCTGATCCTGCAAGGGTTGCGGCACATGGCGCTGGCCGAGGCGCCTGAGGCGATCAACGCGCCGATCCGACAGTTTCTAGATCATCTGGCCCTGCGGCCATAACCTCAGACACCTGAGAGGAGACAGAGTATGCTACCCGAATTGCGCAAAGTCGTGACGTTTGACGAGGATATCCACACCGAAGGTGGGCGCGCCGCCACGCCGCCCTTGCGAATGATCGGGGTGGCGGCCGTCGTGGCGAACCCATGGGCCGGGCGCGGTTTCGTCGAGGACCTCTCGCCCGAAATTCGCCGCATGGGCCCGGTGCTGGGCCAGATACTGACCGAGCGGTTGATCGCTTTGGCGGGGTCGGGCGATGCGATTGAGGCTTACGGCAAGGCGTGTATTGCGGGCACGGGCTGTGAAGTGGAGCATGCCTCGGCCCTCATTCACACGCTGCATTTTGGTAATTTCTACCGCGAGGCGGTGGGGGCCAAAAGCTATCTCGGGTTCACCAACACGCGCGGCCCGGCGAATACCCAAATCCAAATTCCGCTTATGGACAAGCATGATACGGGGCGACGTTCACACTACCTGACGGTGCAGTTCTCGATCTATGACGCGCCAGCGGTGGATGAGTTGGTCGTGGCGCTGGGGGCGGCGACAGGCGGGCGTCCGCATCACCGGATCGGGGATCGCTATTCGGATCTGGCGGAGATTGGCCGGGATGTGGAGAACCCGGCGGGGGTTTGATCCTCTGGCAATAAAAAAGGGCGCTTCGGGGGATACCCAAAGCGCCCTTTTTCGCATCTGTGGCCAAGCCTAGCCGAGGGCTGCGCGCACCTCGGCCAGCATGTCCTTGCGCGCCTTGCGGGCGGCGGCGGCCTCGTCCATGTCCACGCGCACGAATTTCACGGGCGTGTGCGGCTGAAGCTGTCCGATCAGGTCCATATCGGCGGAGATGATCGCGCCGAGGGTGAAATACCCGCCCCCCGAAACCGCATCGCGGTGCAGAACGATAGGCTCGGTTCCGCCGGGCACCTGGATGGAGCCGTAGGAATAGCAGCCATCCACGATGTTCGACGGGTCCGCACCTGCGCCAAACGGCTGCTCGCGGTCCACGAATTCCAGCTTGCGGCCCCCGCGGAAGCGGTAGCCCATGCGGTCGGCCTCGGGCGCGACCTTCCACTCATCATCGAAAAAGCCGTTTTGCGCCTTTTCCGTGAGGCGGTCCCAATAGAGGCCCGGCAGCACGCGCAGGGCTGCGGGTGTCGCAGGTCCACGGCGCAGCGCCTCGGGGACGGACTTGCCCGGCGTGCCTTTGCCGCTGCCGATGGGCAGGTCGTCGCCTGCTGCAATCGCGCGTCCGTCCACGCCGCCCAAGGCGCCGATGGGATAGGTCGAACGGCTGCCCAGAGCGGGGGGCGTGTCGATGCCGCCTGAGACGGCGATATAGGCCCGTGCGCCCGCCTTGAGGAACTCAAAGCTCAGCGTCTGGCCCTTCTTGACCTCGAAACTGCTCCAGCAGTCGCGCGGCTCCCCGTCCACTTTGGGCGGCAGATGCGCGCCGGTGACGGCCACGACCGCATCCGCGGTAAACTCGATCTCGGGGCCCATGAACACCGCCTCAAGACAGGCCGCATCCTCGGGGTTGCCCACGAGCATATTGGCGCAGCGCAGCGCGAAACGGTCCATCGCACCCCCCATAGGGATGCCGAGGTGAAAATATCCGGGGCGACCAAGGTCCTGAATGGAGGTGGCAAGGCCGGGGTTTTTGATCTTAAGCGTCATTGAGGGCCTCCATCAGCTTGGCGTTGGTCCCGGCCATATCGGCGTTGAATGCTTCAAGGTCGAATTCGACCTCGGCGATGCGGGGCACATAGGTGTTGTCCTCGACCTGTTTGAGGATGCTGTCATATTCCGCGCGGTCGATGGGTTTCCATTTCACGATGTCACCGGGCTTGAA
>CALGEH010000247.1 GCA_937881735.1 uncultured Shimia sp. | reverse complement strand
GATCCTGCTGGGCGATAAATCCCGCGTTCTCGCCTGCTCCTCGCCCACCGGCCCTGCCTTTGAGGGCGCGCAGATCAGCTCGGGCCAGCGCGCGGCCCCCGGTGCCATCGAGGCGATCCGCATTGATCCCGAAACCAAGGAACCGCGTTTCCACGTCATCGGGTGCGAGCTTTGGTCTGATCAGGAGGGCTTCGACGCCGCCACCGCAGGCTCTGGTATCACCGGAATCTGCGGGTCAGGCATCATCGAGGCAGTGGCCGAGCTGCGCATCGCAGGGCTGATGGACGAGAACGGCCTCTTGGGCTCTGCCGAGGCCACGGCCACGCCGCGCATGGTGCCCGAGGGGCGCACACATAGCTATCTGGTGCACGATTCCACCGCAGAGGGCGGCCCGCGCATCACCGTGACCCAAGGCGACATCCGCGCCATTCAACTCGCGAAATCAGCACTTTACGCAGGTGCGCGGCTTTTGATGGATGAGCGCGGCGTGGACAAGGTGGACCGGGTAGTGCTGGCCGGTGCGTTTGGTGCGCATATCTCCAACCTGCACGCGATGGTGCTGGGCATGATCCCGGACGCGCCTCTCGACAAGGTCACCTCGGCCGGGAACGCCGCTGGCACGGGTGCGCGTATCGCGCTCTGCTCGGTCGAGGCACGGCGCGAGATCGAGCGCGTCGTGGGCCAGATCACCAAGGTCGAGACGGCGATTGAGCCAAAATTTCAGGAACATTTCGTCGCCGCAAACGCGATCCCGCACAAGACGGATAAATTCCCGGAACTGTCAAAAATCATCACCTTGCCCAGCCCGAATTTCAACGCCGGCTCGGGCGGCGGTGCAGGCGGTCGGCGCAGACGGCGCGGTTAGCATCACGCGAGGCGCCGGACCTGCGTCCGGGCCTCGCACGCGTTCTCAAAGCTCAGTAATTGCCCGCCACGTATTTCGCGATGGCCCCGCCGCGCGAATTGACGTCCAGCTTTTGGTAGATCGCCTTGAGGTAATACTTCACCGTATTCTCAGACAGGCCCAACCGGGCCGAAATCTGGAAATTAGTGAGACCGTCGACCAAAAGCCCGAGTATCTCATGCTCGCGCCGCGACAGGCTGTCGGCCTGCTCATTGGTGAGGCGGCGCAGAATATCCGTGGGCACGATGGAGTGCCCCTCCACCAGCTTGCCAAGGATCTTTGGCAGGCTGATCAGAATCTGGCTCATCATGCAGACAGAATTGGCCCCGGATTTGATCGCAGCCCGGATGAACGCAAACTCGGTCTCATCGGCCACAACGACAACCATCGCCGCCGGATAGTCGCGTCTGAGCATATCGAGCGCATCCGACAAGTCAGCATCCGCAAGCCTTACACCTAGAATCACAATCACCTGCCCCCGTTCGGCTTCCAGAAGCTTGCGCAGCCCGGAAAGCTCGGTCGCAAAGCTGCCTAGTTCCACTCCGGAGATTTGCCCCAGAAGTGAGCCAATGCCTTGGCAAACGATCAATTGGCGATCGGCCACAATAACACGGGATATCGGGAGGGTGATGTCGTCCATCAGCAATAGCTGCACAACCGCGCGCGGATTGTCACGTGATTCTCGCACATTGCCCGCAAGAGTGCCGCAGCACCGTTGCAAAAACCGTACCGCACAGTCCGGCCTGCGCCACCCCAGCGGGTAGCGCCGCCCTACCCGTTCGCGCACAGCTGTCGCCCCGTGTTCGCTCAGGCCATTCCTTCGGGGATATTCGCGCAGCGGCCCCCGTAACATAAAGCAGCCAAACATCAGGAGGAGACACATCATGAACGGCAATAAGCACCTATTCATCCCCGGCCCCACCAACGTGCCCGAAGAGGTGCGTCGCGCCATGAACGTGCCGATGGAGGACATGCGTGCGCCGGACTTTGGCGATTTCGTCACCAGCCTTCTGACCGACATGAAAAAAGCCTTCCGCATGGAAAACGGCCGTGTCTTCATCTTCCCTTCCTCCGGGACCGGCGCATGGGAATCGGCGATCCAAAACACGCTGACGGCAGGCGACAAGGTTTTGATGTCACGCTTTGGTCAGTTCAGCCTGCTCTGGGTCGATATGGCCGAGCGTCTGGGCCTGAATGTTGAACTTTGCGATGTGGAATGGGGCAAAGGCGTCCCGCTTGAAGATTATGAGCGTATCCTCAAAGCCGACACCAAGCATGAGATCAAAGCCGTGTTCGCCACGCAAAACGAGACGGCCACTGGCGTGTCGTCGGATGTCGAAGGCGTGCGCCGCGCGCTGGACGCAGCTGGCCACACGGCGATGCTCTTTGTGGATGGTGTGAGCTCCATCGCGTCGATTCCGTTCGAGATGGACAAATGGGGCGTCGATCTGGCCGTCTCCGGCAGCCAGAAAGGCTTCATGCTGCCTGCGGGCCTTGGCTTTCTTGCGGCAAGTGAGAAGGCATTGGCGGCCAACGCGTCCAATTCCGAGAAAATGACCCGCTGCTATTTCAGCTTCGAGGACATGATCAAGCTGAACGACACAGGCTATTTCCCTTACACCCCCGCGACACAGCTTCTGCGCGGTCTGCGCACGGCGCTCGACATGATCCTTGCGGACGGGATGGAGAGCATCTGGGCGCGTCACAAATTCCACGCCGAAGGCGTGCGCCGCGCCGTGGCTGCATGGGATGGGTGTGAATTGGTCGCAAAGGGGCCTGAATGGGCGTCCGACACTGTATCGGCAATCTACACGCCCGAGGGCGTCGATGCGCGCGATGTGATCTCTGGCGCGTATTACAAATATCAAACCTCGCTCGGCACAGGCCTCAACAAGCTGATGGGCAAGGCGTTCCGGATCGGCCACCTTGGGTCGCTCAATCCCGTCATGCTCTGTGGTGCTATTTCCGCCGCGGAAATGGCCCTTCTGGATGCGGGTGCGAAAATTCAGCCTGGCTCCGGCGTGGCCGCCGCCCAAGAACATTACCGCACCAAAAGCGCGTAAGGAGATCACACCATGAGCAATCCAAAAATCCTCGTCACCCGCCAATGGCCCACGGGCCCACAAGAGCGGTTGGCGGCAAGCCATGATGTGACTTTCCGCACCCCAGACACGACGATGAGCCATGATGAGTTCATGGCCGCCGCCGAGACCTATGACGTGATCATGCCGACCGTCTCGGACAAGATCCCGGCAGAGTTCTATCCAGCGGCCAAAGGCAAGGTGAAGATGCTTGCCAGCTACGGCGTGGGCTACAACCATATCGACGTGGACGCGGCGCGCGCAAATGGCATCGCGGTAACCAACACGCCCGACGTGCTGACCGATTGCACCGCCGATCTGGCGATGGGGCTGCTTCTGGCCGCCGCGCGCCGTATTGGCGAGGGCGAACGTGAGACCCGCGCGGGCAAATGGGAAGGCTGGCGCCCCACCCATATGATCGGCAAGAAGGTGACCGGTGCCACGCTCGGCATCGTCGGCTTTGGCCGCATTGGGCAGGCGATGGCACGGCGTGCGCATTTCGGCTTTGGTATGAAGGTCGTGTTTCAGGATGCGTGGAACGTGCCGAATGATATCAAGGCGGCGAACGGCAATGCCGAGCAATTGGGCAGCATTGAAGAGGTAGCGGCCGCGTCGGATTTCCTGTCGCTGCACTGCCCCGGCGGCGACGCCACGTTCAAGCTGATCAACGCAGATATCTTCAAGGCGATGAAGCCGGGCTGTATCCTCGTGAACTCAGCGCGCGGCGATGTGGTGGATGAAGATGCCCTTTTTGATGCACTCGATGCAGGCACCCTGACCGCCGCTGGCCTGGATGTGTTCATGGGCGAGCCTGCTCTGGACCCACGGTTCTTGAAATACGAAAACCTCGTTCTGGCACCACATCTGGGCAGCGCCACGGACGGCACGCGCGATGCGATGGGCCACCGCGCCATCGACAATATGGAAGCCTTCCTCAAAGGCGACACACCCGGCGATCTGGTCAGCTAGGTACCACTCACGGACATCTTGAAAGGCCGCCGCTTGTCTCGGCGGCCTTTTGCGTTGCCAGCCATACGACAGCGTATTGCGCAAGGCTGCACAATTCTGCGCCCACATGAAGTTTCGGATCGTAAACTTCTGTTTTTAATATGAAAAATATCCCCCCGCTCAGTGTGCGCCAGCATCCCACCCACTAAAAACGGGTAGCCCGCCCCTACCCGTTCGGACCACCCTCAGGGGTGGCGGGCCACCAATTCTACCCAAGCGAAAGTGCCTAGGTCGGCCCTTACAGGGCAAGGTGTTCTTGTAACGCTCTGGCGGGTCCGGCCCGCCGATGATTCCAGGGAGGGACACTCATGAGCTACACACTTCACCCACTGAAAAAGCAACGCCTTCAACGCTCGGAGCTGGCTGTGCCAGGGTCGAACCCGTCGATGATCGACAAGGCCGCCGATTCCAACGTGGACGTGATCTTCCTCGATCTCGAAGACGCCGTGGCGCCCCCAGAGAAAGTGCAGGCGCGCAAGAACATCATTCAGGCGCTGAACGACATCGACTGGAAGGCCAAAGGCAAGACGATGTGTATCCGCATCAATGGCCTCGATACACATTACATGTACCGCGATGTGGTTGATATCGTTGAGCAAGCGGGACAGCACCTGGACACGATCCTCGTCCCAAAAGTGGGCGTGCCGGCCGATATCTACACAGTCGAGACCATGGTCAGCCAAATCGAGGAGGCGATGGGCTATACCCACCAGATCGGCCTTGAGGCGCTTATCGAAACAGCCCTCGGCATGGCAAATGTCGAGGCGATTGCCGCCGCTCCCGGTCGCCTTGAAGCGATGCATTTCGGCGTGGCCGATTATGCCGCCTCCAACCGTGCACGCACCGTGGTTATCGGCGGTCTGAATCCCGATTACCCCGGTGATCAATGGCACTTCGCGCTGAGCCGCATGACTGTTGCCTGCCGCGCTTTCGGCCTGCGGGCCATCGACGGCCCGTTCGGTGATTTCAACGATCCCGATGGCTACATCCTCGCCGCGAAACGCGCCGCCGCTTTGGGCATTGAGGGCAAATGGGCTATTCACCCAAGTCAGATCGACATGGCCAATGATGTGTTCTCGCCCCCCGAGGCCGAGGTGACCCGTGCACGCAACATCATCAAAGCCCTGCGTGA
>CALGEH010000246.1 GCA_937881735.1 uncultured Shimia sp. | reverse complement strand
GCCCGCGCTGAACGAGACGTTTGTGGGCTCTGCCGCCGGGGCCACGCTCAACGGCGCGCCCATACGCACACGGGCGGTTGAGCGGCTCTCGGAGGCCGTGCTTTTCGTCAATGAGGTCGAGCGCTGCGTGGCCGATGATCCGGCGCGGTTTGCGCGGTTGTGCAAAGCGGGGCACACGCGGCGGATGTCCTATGATTGCTACCCCCACGCACTTGTCGCCGCGGGCCATGTGGATGCGGTGACCGATATCGGGCTGGAGCCTTATGACTTCCTTCCGCTCACCCCGCTCATCGAGGCGGCGGGCGGGGTGATCACCGATTGGGAGGGGCGCGCGCTTGGGCTCGGCTCGGACGGGCGGGTGGTGAGTGCTGCGACGCCCGCGCTTCACGGCGAGCTTCTCGACGTGCTGCACGGGTGAGCCATGGCTGAGGGCTATATCCCCAAAGGGTCCGCCACGTTCCGTCTGCCGCCTGTGGCGGGGCCGCGTAAGCTTGATTTCGTGCTCTTGCCGAAGCTGACGATGCTGGCCCTGAGTGCGGCGATCGAGCCGTTGCGCATTGCCAACCAGATCGCGCAGCAGGAGCTTTACCGCTGGCACACGATGAGCCGTGATGGCGCGCCGGTGCGCTGCTCCAACAACCTTTCGCTGGTGCCGGACGGCCCGCTTGCGCGTGCACCGCGGGGTGCGCGTCTGTTTGTCTGCTCGGGGATCGAGCCGGGGCAGACCCATGATCCGCACCTCAACAAATGGGTGGCGGGGCAGGCGGCGCATGGCGTGCGGGTGGGCGCGATCTGCACCGGCGCGTTCACGCTGGCGCGGGCGGGGCTTCTCAAGGGGCGGCGCTTCACGCTGCACTGGGAGAACCAGCCGGGGTTTCTGGAAATCTTTCCTGATCTTGTGCCCACGCCCAACCTTTTCGAGGTGGACGGGGATCTGATGACCGCCGCTGGGGGGGCCGCGTCCACCGATATGATGCTGAGCCTGATCGAGGATGATTTTGGCGCAGATTTTGCCCTTGTCGTGGCCGATATGTGCCTGCACGGGCGCAGCCATTCCGGCGATATGCCCCAGAAAACCGCGCAATCAGCGGCCATTGGCAGCCGCAACGCCCATGTGATCGCGGCGATGCGCCTGATGCAGGCGAACCTTGAGGAGCCTTTGGGCGTGGAGGCGATTGCCGCCGAGGTGGGCATCTCCAAACGCCAGTTGGAGCGCAGCTTCGCGGCCCATCTCAGCCTCTCGCCGCGCCGTTATTACACGGACCTGCGCCTTGGGCGGGCCTATGCTTTGCTCAGCGAGACGGACCTGCCGATTTCCGAGATTGCGGTGGCCACGGGCTTTGGCAGCGGCTCGGC
>CALGEH010000245.1 GCA_937881735.1 uncultured Shimia sp. | reverse complement strand
TCAAGCCCCAAAGGCACGCCCGCATAAATCGCCACCACATGGATGATCGCGCGAATCTCTTCGCTGCTCACACCATTGGTCAGCGCGCCACGGCAATGGATTTCCCATTCATGCGTCCGGCCCATCGCGCCCAGCATGGCCAGATTCATCATCGACCGGGTCTTGGGTTCGATCACATCATCGCCCCAGCCAAAGCCCCAGCACCACGCCGTCATGGCTTCCTGAAACGGTTTGGTGAAATCATCGGCGGCGGCGAGGTTTTTTTCCACATACTCAGCGCCCAGCGTGGCTTTGCGCTGCTCCAATCCCTTGAGAAACAGATCTTCGTCAAACAGACTCATGGGGTATCCTCTTTCCATTACGCGCGCGCCGCCATCACCCAAACAGATCGCGCGCATCTTGAAAAGGCTCAAAACCGGGTGCCAAAGGCCGTTTGCCAAAGGATCACAATGTCCCAGCAAAAGCTGCGCCGCACCGCATATATCCGGTCAAGCCGCGCCTCCCGCCAATCAATCCGCGCCGAGGCAAGGCCCGTGATCCCGGCCACACCTGCAAAACCTCAGCATAGGTCGCGGGGGCTGCGCTCACATATTGGCGCAGCCGCGGGCGCGGGCCGATGCGCCCACCATGAACCAATCAGGCCGCGCAACACCGAGGCCGGGCACATCAAGAGCGGGCATAGACGTCCTCATAGCGGGTGATGTCATCCTCGCCGAGATAGCTACCCGTCTGCACCTCGATCAAAACCATGCCGAGCTTGCCGGGGTTCTCCATCCGGTGCACCGCACCCAACGGGATAAAAACGCTCTCATTCTCACCCACCAGCTTCACATCCGCGTCTACCGTCACCTTCGCCGTGCCTTGCACCACGATCCAATGCTCCGAGCGGTGGTGATGGCTTTGCAGGCTCAGTGCGGCACCCGGTTTGACCACGATTCGCTTGACCTGAAACCGCTCGCCGATCACGAGACTTTCGAAATAGCCCCATGGCCGATGATCGACAGGAAAGGCAGTGGCCTGTTTCGCGCCGCGCGCCGTGAGGGCGGCCACAGCCTCTTTCACGCGCTGGCTGTCTGCACGCCTTGCCACGACAACCGCATCAGGCATGGCAACCGCGATCATATCCTCAAGGCCGATACCAACCAGCTCCTGCGCTGCATTTTCCGAGCGCAGCAAGGTCCCAGCGCAATCGAGCGCTATGGCATTCGCGGAGACCACATTGCCATCCGCGTCCGGCCCACTTTCCTGCCAGACAGCCTGCCAGTCGCCAAGATCGGACCAGCCGGCGCCAAAGGGCATCACCGCAAGGTTCTGCGCAGGCTCCATAATGGCGTAATCAATCGAATCCTCTGGCACGTCCGCCCACGCGGCGGCGTCCAGCCGGGTAAAGCCCAGGTCATCCCGAGCGTTCTGCACTGCCGCACGCACGGGCGCGATCATGGCAGGGGCGTGATCCTCGAACGCCTTGATCAGCGCACGCACGGAGAAGAGGAAAATCCCCGCATTCCAAAGGTAATTGCCCGCCGCCAGCATCTCCTCGGCCTTGTTCGCCTGGGGCTTCTCGACAAACCGCTCCAACGCCTGGGGGCTGCCTGCCTCCGCCTCGGCCCCGGCAGCAAGCTCAAGCCAGCCATAGCCCGTCTCGGCCCGCGTGGGGCGGATGCCGAACGTTACAAGATCACCGCCCGCCGCGCGTGGACCCGCCGCGAGAACAGCGGCGCGAAACGCAGCCTCATCAGGGATCACATGATCAGAGGGCGCCACCAGCATGAGCGCGCCGGGATCGCGCGCCTCAAGCCAGAGCGCGGCGGCGAGAACAGCGGGCGCGGTGTTGCGCCCTTCAGGCTCGATCAAAACGCCTTGGGGCTGGATCTCGGCCGCCGCCAATTGCTCGATCACGATAAACCGAAACGGCTCACCCGTCAGAATCACGGGGGCGGCGAACCCGTCGCCCTGCACCCGCCGGGCCGACGCCTGAAAGAGGCTGCCATCGCCAGTGAGCGCGCTGAATTGCTTGGGATAGCTTTTGCGCGACAGCGGCCAAAGCCGTGTGCCAGACCCGCCACAGAGGATCACGGGATGAATCAACGGTGCGTCCGTCATAGCCGGCATGCCGGATCTTTGGGGCAGATTTTCAACTCAGGTCTCCCTCACGGATTGGGCATTGCCTTTATACCAGTCATAGGTCTCGCGCAGACCGTCTTGCAGGCCAGTGCGCGCGCGCCAGCCCATATCGGCCAGACGGCTGACATCCATCAGTTTGCGCGGTGTGCCGTCCGGCTTGGTGCTGTCATAAACTATACGACCTTCGTAACCGGTTACATCCGCCACCATTTGCGCAAGCTCCGCAATGGAGACATCCACCCCGGTTCCGACATTGATCTGGCTGAGCATGGGGTCGGTGTTGGCCTCATAAACGGCACGCTCCAGATCCATGACGAAAAGGCTCGCCTCGGCCATGTCATCCACATGCAGAAATTCGCGCCGCGGCGTGCCACTGCCCCAGATCACCACCTCCGCGTGGCCCTCGGCGCGCGCGGCGTGAAAACGGCGGATGAGTGCGGGCAGGACATGGCTGTTCTCGGGGTGGAAATTGTCGCCGGGGCCATAAAGATTGGTGGGCATGACGCTGCGATAATCCGTGCCATGCTGACGGTTATAGCTTTCACAAAGCTTGATCCCGGCGATCTTGGCAACGGCATAAGGCTCATTCGTGGGCTCCAGCACGCCGGTCAGAAGCGCGTCCTCGCGCATCGGCTGGGCTACGGCACGCGGATAGATGCACGAGGACCCAAGGAAGAGAAGCCGCTGCACGCCTGCGCCAAACGCCTCGTGGATGACATTGGCCTGCATCATCAGGTTCTCGTAGATGAAATCAGCGGGATATGTGTTGTTGGCGTGGATGCCGCCCACCTTGGCCGCGGCCAAGATCACCGCATCCGGACGCTCGGCCTGCATGAAGGCGCGCACGGCGGATTGCTCCACCAGATCAAGCGCCGCGTGGCTGCGGGTCAGAATGTCCGCCGCCGCCATGCCCCGCGCGATGAGTTGGCGGCAGATCGCGCTGCCCACCATGCCCCGGTGCCCGGCCACGTAGATCTTCATCGCGCGGGCCTCCTCAATTCTCGGAACTCACCGGCAGGTCCATCCCATGCGCTTTTAACAACGCATGACGGCGTGCCGTCTTGAGGTCCGCCGCGACCATTTCCGCACACATCTGTTGTGCCGTGATCTGCGGCACCCAGCCCAGCTTTTGCTTGGCCTTGCTCGGATCACCCAGAAGTGTCTCCACCTCAGCAGGGCGGAAATAGCGCGGATCAATGCGCAGGATCACATCGCCCACCTTGACTGCGGGCGCTGCATCCGAAGTCACAGCCGTCACGGTGGCAATCTCATCCAGCCCAGTGCCGGAAAACTCAAGCGCAATCCCAAGTTCGGCCGCCGACCACTGGATAAACTCCCGCACCGAATACTGCGTGCCCGTGGCGATGACAAAATCATCGGGCGCGTCTTGTTGCAGCATCATCCACTGCATCCGCACATAATCCTTGGCATGGCCCCAATCGCGCAGCGCGTCGATATTGCCCATGTGCAGGCAAACATCGAGCCCTTGGGCGATGTTAGCCAAACCGCGCGTGATCTTGCGCGTCACGAACGTCTCACCGCGCCGGGGGCTCTCGTGGTTGAAGAGGATGCCGTTGCACGCATACATGCCATACGCTTCGCGGTAATTCACCGTGGCCCAATAGGCATAGAGCTTGGCCACCGCATAGGGGCTGCGCGGGTGAAAAGGCGTCGTCTCGGTCTGCGGGGTTTCCTGCACCAGCCCGTAAAGCTCGGACGTGGAGGCCTGATAAAAGCGACAGGTTTTCTCCATCCCCAGAAACCGGATCGCCTCCAGCAAGCGCAGCGTGCCCATCGCGTCCACATCGGCAGTGTATTCCGGGGCCTCGAAACTCACCGCGACATGGCTCTGCGCGCCGAGGTTATAGACCTCATCGGGCCGGATTTCCGACAAAAGCCGGGTGAGGTTCGATGTGTCCGTGAGATCGCCATACCAGAGCTTCAGCTTGGGATCGGGCTGAAACGGGTCCTGATAAATGTGATCGATCCGCTGGGTATTGAAGGATGAGGCGCGGCGCTTGATGCCATGCACCTCATAGCCCTTCTCCAACAAAAGCTCGGCCAGATATGATCCGTCCTGTCCGGTGATCCCGGTGATAAGGGCGCGTTTCATTACCTGCCTCCGCTGCAAATGGCCCCGGAGCGCGCGCCCGGGCTGCGCGTTTGGTGTTAATCGCTCCGCGCCGCGGGGGCAACTCATTGCGAAGGCGGGCCTTGACCACGAACGACTGTCCTTCGCCCAAACTCAACATTAATGCTAGCCCACTGTCGCGGAGACCTACGATGATCAAACCTGATTTCTTGGCGAAACAACGTTAATCAGGGTTTGAATTTGTCAATCTCTTCAGATGCATCACCCATCGACACATTTAAGGAAAGTCTGATCAACGGCCTCGGCTGCGCCGATATTGCCGCTTGAGGGC
>CALGEH010000244.1 GCA_937881735.1 uncultured Shimia sp. | reverse complement strand
TGCCCGCAGCCTACCACATCACACGGAAACCGGCAGGTTTTTCAGACTTTCCTTGAGTGTTCAAGGGTTACTCAGGAGTGCCGCAGGCCCCGACGAGGGCCTCGTATTGTGCCGTGATCCAGCCGAGCGCCTGCTCAGGGTTGCCGTCCTCGATCTGTCCGGTCATCTGGGCAAAGACGCGCGCCGAGCGGCTGTCGTCAATCATCGGCACGCTTTGGGCTGTGGCGACGGTATCGTAGACGAAATAGGCGATCGCCACCAAAAGGATGCCGCGCGCGACGCCGAACATGAAGCCGAGCCCCTGATCAATCCCGCCCAAGGCCGAACGCTGCACCAGCGAGGAGAAGAGTGGCGTGATCAGCGAGGAGATGATCAGTGCGATGGCGAAGACAGCGGCGAAGGCCCCGATCATGCTCAACTCGCAGCTATCGGCGATGAAGTCGCCCACGACCGGGATTTCCTTGACCAGCGGCTCCATCTGAGGCGCGAAGAGGAACGCGAGGATACCGGCCACGACCCAGCCCGCAATGGCCAGAGATTCACGCACGAATCCGCGCGAATAAGCCAGCAGCGCCGACAGCACGATAACCGCCGCCACAACCCCGTCGATAATGGTGAAGCCTTCCATGGATCGTTCCGCCTTGTCCCTCGGGGCGCATATCTGCGCCTGAATTACTAAGAGGCGCTAGCCTGCGCCGAAAATGTCACCTACGAACCCGGTCAGATCGCCCGCGCGGGTCAGGCTGAGCCCGGTCTTCTCGCCCAGCTTGCCGCCTTCGGGAAGGATTGCGGCGGTAAAACCAAGTTTTCGGGCTTCTTTCAACCTGTTTTCGGTCTGGGGCGCCGGACGCAGCGCGCCAGACAGGCTGATTTCGCCAAAAACCACCGTATCGGCGGGCAGAGCGGCGTCTTCACGCGCACTCAGAAGGGCCGCGGCCACCGCGAGATCCGCGGCAGGCTCGGATATCTTCAGCCCTCCGGCCACGTTCAGATAGACATCGAGCCCCGCAAACGGAATGCCGCAGCGCGATTCGAGCACCGCGAGGATCATGGCCAGCCGCGCGCCGTCCCAGCCCACGACCGCGCGACGCGCCTGGGAGTGGGGCGAGGGGGCGACGAGGGCTTGCAACTCCACGAGCACTGGACGCGTGCCCTCAATGCCTGCGAAAACCGCGGAACCGGGGCTTGGCTTGCCACGTTCGCTGAGGAAGAGGGCCGAAGGGTTGAGCACCTCGGCCAGCCCGCTGCCCGTCATCTCGAACACGCCAATCTCATCGGCTGGGCCGAAGCGGTTCTTCACCGCGCGCAGGATGCGGAACTGGTGCCCACGCTCGCCTTCAAAATAGAGCACGGTGTCGACCATATGCTCTACCACGCGGGGGCCCGCGATCTGACCATCCTTGGTGACATGGCCGACGAGCACGACACTCACGCCGCGGCGCTTGGCAAAGCTCGTGAGTTCATGGGCGGCGGCGCGGACCTGAGACACGCTGCCCGGGGCGCTGCCCACGGTGTCGAGCCACATGGTCTGAATCGAATCGATGATAACCAGATCAGGCGCTTCGGCCTCAATCGTGGTGAGGATATCGCGTAGATTGGTCTCGGCGGCGAGCCTGACCGGCGCGTCCTTCAGGCCCAGACGCGTGGCCCGCATCCGCACTTGTGCGCTGGCCTCCTCCCCGGAGACATATATTGTTTTCAGACCCTTATGAGCAAAAGCTGCGGCGGCTTGCAGCAGGAGCGTGGATTTCCCGATGCCGGGATCGCCACCGACAAGGATGGCCGAGGCCGGCACAAGGCCGCCGCCCAGAACGCGGTCAAGCTCGGCCAGCCCGGATTGGCTGCGCGGGGGCGGGGCCTCGGTCGAGCTAAGATCGCTGAGCGCCATGCGCGCGCCGCGCCCCGCGCCAAGAGACGTTGTGCTGGCGGGGCCTTTCGAGAGGCCCGCATCCTCGACCACGCTGTTCCATTCGCCGCATGCATCACAGCGCCCGGACCATTTGGTATGGGACGCGCCGCAAGCGGTGCAGGTGTGAGGGGTTTGCGTCTTTGCCATAGAATTTGGTGATGCCTGCAAAGGGCAGCGGCGTCAAACCCCAGTCTGGGATTTAGGTGCGCTGAGATAGGAGATGGCGAGCGATGCGAGGATGCAGCCGGTGAAGAGGTAAAGCCCCCAGGCCGTCTCCACCGTGGCCAACCCCACGCCTTTGACGATGACGATATAGAGCGCGATGAGAAACACATCCGCCATGGCGAGCTTGCCCAAAAGATGCAGCATCGGCAGGGCGCGCGGGGCCAGCAGTCCGAAATGCAAGAGCGCCAGAAGGGCCGTCTTGGCATAAGGCGCGAAGAGGGCGAGGAAGGTCACGAGGATCGCAAGGGCCGCGTCCGTACCCCAAAGCGATTGCAGTCCCGAGACGATGGAGATTTCCGACAGCCCAAAGAGCGGCAAAAGCCCCGCCCGCAGCATTGGCGCGAACCACGCGATGGGGAAGAGTATGAGGAGGGCGAGGTTGGTGATGCGCAGGGCGAGAAGCATATGCGAACATTTCGGTTGTTGAGTTGGACGCTCAGAACGTGAAGGCCGCGAGCAAGAGCCATGCGCACAAAGCCCAGAGTGCCGCGCTGACCATCGTGAGGGTCGTGGCACCTGCGCGGACCCAGAGTGCGCGGGCAAGACATGCTGTGATCAAGAGCACCCCGGCGATTGAGATGAAGGTGATCAACCGCGCAAGTTTTCACCGCCGAATGTCGCCAGACAAACTGACAAGATGAGCACTGATAGCACCGTGAGGCCCGGCAGGGCGGCAAGCACAGTGCCTGTGCGCGGGGCGACCCCGTGGCGGCGGATTTGCAGGCCTGAAACCGTGGTCAGCGCGGCGGCAGCGGCGGGCAGAGTGATCAAGCCGATTGAGAGGATATCCATCTCAGCGCACCGCCTCGATGGGTCCCTCGGCGCGGCCGTGGATGAACTGATCCAGGTAAGGATCGCCCGAGGCGTCCATATCGGCCACGGGGCCGGTCCATTGGATCACGCCGTCATGCAGCATCGCGATATTGTCAGCGATGGCGCGGACCGAGGACATGTCGTGGGTGATGGTCATCGCGGTCGCCCCCATCTCGGTCACGATCTCGCGAATGAGATCGTTGATCACGCCGGACATGATGGGATCGAGGCCGGTGGTCGGCTCGTCGAAGAAGATGATCTCGGGCTCGGCGGCGATGGCGCGCGCAAGGCCCACACGTTTTTGCATGCCGCCTGAAAGCTCCGCAGGGAAGAGGTCGGCCACATCGGGGGTGAGCCCCACGCGGCGCAGCTTCTCAATCGCAATCTCGCGCGCCTCGGCTTGTGGGCGTTTGAGCGAGCCGCGCATCAGGCGGAAGCCCACGTTCTGCCACACGGGCAGCGAATCAAACAAAGCGCCGCCCTGAAACAGCATCCCGAACCGGGCGAGGAAGCTGTCGCGCTCAGCACGGCTCACATCCTCGCCGTCCAGAGTGATCGTGCCGCTGTCGGGTTTCACGAGGCCGAGGACGGATTTGAGGCAAACGGATTTGCCCGTGCCAGAGCCGCCGATGATGACCATGGACGTGCCTTTGGCGATGAAGAGGTTGACCCCTCGCAGCACTTTCTTGGGCCCGAAGGCTTTGTGGACGTTTGTAAGCTCGATCATGGGCTCGTGCCTTTATGGGGCGTGGTGGGGGCGCTGCCCCCCGTCTGAAATTCTGCGAATTCCAAACGCACCCCGGGATATTTGGGGCAAGAAGAGGATGGGGGGCGGATAGAAGTCATATCGTGAAGAAGATGCTGGTGAGGATGAAGTTGGCCGCGAGGATCAGGATGGCTGCAGCCTCCACCGCGTCCTTGGTGGCGCGGCCCACGCCTGCGGCACCGCGGGATGTGTTCATGCCGTAGTAGCAGCCCATCAGCGTGGCGATGAAGCCGAAGACGGCGCCTTTGGCGAGCGAGGACCAGATATCGCGGGCCTCGATGAAGTTCACCGTGTTGTTGAGATAGGTCGACGGATTGAACCCGAGACTTTGGGTGCCAACGATGTAGCCGCCGAAGATGCCGATGATATCGCCCACTCCCACAAGTGCGGGGACCATGATGAGCCCTACGAGAACGCGCGGCACCGTGAGGTATTTCATCGGGTGGGTGGAAAGTGTGACGAGGGCGTCGATTTGTTCGGTCACCTTCATCGTCGCGATCTCGGCGGCGATGGAGGAGGTGACGCGCGCGGCGATCATCAACCCAACCAGCACGGGGCCAAGTTCGCGCACCATGCCGATGGCCACGATCTGGGGTACGACCGCCTCGGCGTTGAAGCGCGCGCCGCCTGAGTAGATTTGCAAGGCCAGCGCACCGCCGGTGAACAAGGCGGTGAGGCCGACCACTGGCAGGCTGAAATACCCAACATTCATAAGAGCGTGTCCGATTTCCTTAAGGTAGATCGGCGGGCGCAGCATATGGGCGATCGTCTGTCCTGCGAAGATGGAGATACGGCCCAACGCGCCAAGCCCGGCCAGCACGGGGCGCCCAATGGCGGCCAGAAGGGTGCTGAGCCAGCTCATCCGCCGAGATACCGGCGGGTATAGCGCGCCCCCAGCGAGGTGAGGATTTCGTAGCCGATTGTGCCTGCGGCGGCGGCCAGATCATCGATGCCCTGATGCGGGCCCAAAAGCTCGACCGACTTGGGGTCAAAGCCTGCATCGGTGATGTCGACGCTGATGAGGTCCATGGAGATGCGCCCGGCCAATGGGCAACATGTGTCCTCGACCCAGACCGAGGCGTTGGGGCCCATCGCGCGCAAAATGCCGTCTGCGTAGCCCGCGCTGAGCGTGGCGATCCGGCTGGGGCGGGCGGCAGTCCAGGAATTGCCGTAACCAACCGTCTCACCAACGGCCACGTCGCGGCATTGGATCACAGGGATTTCGAGCGACGCGACAGCGCGGGCCTCAGCGAAGGGCGCGCCGCCATAAAGGCCAATACCGGGGCGGGTGAGATCGAAGTGATAGGCCGGGTCCAGCAAGATCCCGCCCGTATTGGCGAGGCTGAGCGGACAATCAATGCCGTCGGTCATCTCCAGAAACGTGGTGAGCTGTGCTGCGTTCATCGCGTGATCGCGGTCCTCGGCGCAGGCCAGATGGCTGAGGATCAGCTGTGGCCCCTGCGCCATGGCGATCTCGCGGATGGCAATCCATTCGGACGCCTCCATCCCGAGGCGGTTCATGCCTGTATCAAGCTGAAGCGCGAAGGGGTGGCCGGGGAGGGTTTCCGCATGGCGGATCATCTGATCGAGGGAGTTGATGACCGGCACGAGGTCCAGGTCGCCGATCATGTCGGCGTCGCCAGGCATGTGGCCCGAAAGAATATAAATCACCGGGCCGCGCCCCAAGGCATGGCGCAGGGCAGCGCCTTCCTCGGCCACCGCCACGAAAAACGTGCGCGCCCCACTCCGTGCGAGCGCCCGGCCCACACGGTCCGCGCCCAGCCCGTAGGCATCCGCCTTGACCACGGCGGCGGCCTCGCCTGTGCTGGCGGCGTCGAGGGCCTGCCAATTCGCGGTGAGGGCGCCCAGATCTATGGTGAGGGTTGCGGTGCTCATGGGCCTCGTTTTGACAGGGTGGTGCGGGGGGTCAAGGGTAAAGCTTGGGCGCGGTGGCTGTGCCGTGCCTCAGTCAGAATTCCTGTTCTTCGACCTGCGCGCTTTGCTGCCACGGTTGCACGAGGTTTCCGAAGCGTGTGAAGCGGCCTTCGAAGCTGAGCTCGATCGTGCCGATGGGGCCGTGACGTTGCTTGCCTATGATGACCTCGGCCTTGCCGTGCAGACGCTCCATGCGCTCTTGCCACGCTGCGATCTCATCGAGCTTTTCGTCCGAGGGTTTTTCGCGCTCTGCGTAATATTCCTCGCGGAAGACGAACATGACCACATCCGCGTCCTGCTCGATGGAGCCTGATTCGCGCAAATCGCTGAGCTGCGGGCGCTTGTCCTCGCGGCTTTCCACTTGGCGGGAAAGCTGGCTGAGGGCGATGACGGGGATATCGAGTTCCTTGGCGATGGCCTTGAGGCCCATGGTGATTTCCGAGATTTCATTGACACGGTTCTCACTGCGCCCAGTGCCGCGCACCAACTGGAGATAGTCCACGATCAGCACGTCAAGCCCGTGGGTGCGCTTGAGCCGCCGGGCGCGGGCAGCAAGCTGGCTGATTGGCAGGGCGGGCGTGTCGTCGATATAGAGCGGGCATGATTCGAGTTGTTTGGCGGCATCCACAAAGCGACGGAATTCGCCCTCGGTGAGGTCGCCGCGGCGGATCTGCTCGGACGGCACCTCGGAGGCCTCGGACAGGACACGCGCGGCCAGCTGCTCGGCGCTCATCTCCAGTGAATAAAAACCCACGACACCGCCCTCGACCGAGCCTTCGGTCCCGTCGGGCAGGGTGCCACGGCGGTAGGATTTGGCGATGTTGAAGGCAAGGTTTGTCGCCAAGGAGGTCTTGCCCATGGAGGGACGGCCCGCGATGATCAAAAGGTCGGATTTGTGCAGCCCGCCCAGCTTTTTATCCATGTCGATGAGGCCGGTGGAGACGCCCGCAAGGCCGCCTTCGCGTTGATAGGCGGCGTTGGCTACATTAACTGCATCCGTTACAGCCTTGAGAAAGCTTTGAAATCCACTATCGGTCTGGCCTTGTTCGCTCAGGCGGTAGAGTTGCTGCTCGGCCTCGACAATCTGATCCTTCGGCTCGCTTTCCACATCCATGCGAGCGGCTTTGCCCGCAATATCCTGACCAAGGCCGATGAGTTCGCGGCGGATGGCGAGGTCATAGATCATCTGGGCGTAATCGCGCACGGCATATGTGCTGATCGCGGAGCCTGCGAGCTTGACCAGATAGGACGGACCACCAAGTTCTTTCAGGCCCTCATCCTCTTCCATGAACGCCTTGAGCGTGACGGGGGAGGCAAGGTTGTTTTTTGCGATGCGGGCTGAGGCAACCTCATAGATGCGCGCATGGACTGGGTCGTAGAAATGCTGCGCGCCGATGATCGAGGCGACGCGGTCGTAGATATCATTATTGGTGAGAATCGCGCCCAGAAGCTGCTGTTCCGCCTCGATCGAGTGGGGCATTGTTTCCGCGTTCTGGATCTCGGCTTTGGCGGGCTGACCCGTCGCGTTGAAAGTGGCGATCTCGTTCATGTCTGGTTCCCATCGGCTTCTTGCCATTCGTCTTAAGCGGGGCGTGGGGCGCGGTCCAATTGTATAAGGCTGTGGATGGGCTGTGGAAAATGGCCCTTGGCACATCTTGTAGTCGTAAGGAGCCCTGCCGCTATGGAGTGTAGTCGGGTGGGGGTGCGCTGTCTATGCTGCGGCAGGAAAGGGACAGGGCGCGCAAAATTTCGCGCTGAGGGTTTGAGGGGCACGCGGCGCAATCAAGCGCCGAATCAATCTCAGGCACGGGCCTCTTGCCATGCACGGGGGGCTTTGAGGAAGGCTTCCACCTCGGCCAGGGTCTCGGGCGTGAAGGCATTTTGCGCGCGCGCTTCGGCCAGCACGTCCCACCATGTGCACAGGTGATGAAGCTCCACGCCGTGATCACCCAGCGTCTTGAGCGTATCGGGGAAGATGCCATAGTAGAAAATGACAGCCGTATGGCCGCAAGTTGCCCCCGTCTCGCGGATCGCATCCACGAAGCTGATCTTGGAGCCGCCATCGGTGGTCAGGTCCTCGACCAGCAGAACGCGTTGCCCCTCGCTCATCTGGCCTTCAATGCGCGCGCCGCGCCCGTATCCTTTGGGTTTTTTGCGCACATAGGTCATCGGAAGGGCCATCCGTTCGGCCACCAGAGCGGCAAAGGGGATGCCCGCCGTCTCGCCACCGGCAATATTGTCAAATGCCTCGAGCCCTGCGTTTCGCATCACGGTGATGGTCAGGAAATCCATCAAGGTGGAGCGGATGCGCGGGTAGCTGATCAGCTTGCGGCAGTCGATATAGGTCGGGCTGGGCAGGCCGGAGGCGAGGATGAAGGGCTCATCCGCATTGAAATGTACCGCGCCGATTTCCAGCAGCATGCGTGCGGTGAGGCGGGCGATCTCGTCTTGGGCGGGGTAGGCGCTGGGGATCATTTGGGGCTCCTTGGGGCGGGGTGGCGAAAGAGATTTATGCCTTCGGCGAGGATATTTTGAGCAAGAAGAGGATCAGGACACGCGCCAATCGAGCGCGAAGCCGGGATCGAAGACGGTGACGGGGCCTTCATCCGTGTAGATTTGGGGCGGAATATCGGGCGCGCCTCGGGTGAGGGTGATGCGGGTCTCGTTTGCTGGCAGGCGGTAGTAGGCGGGGCCGTGCAGGGAGGTGAAGCCTTCGAGCTTGTCCAGTGCGCCTGCCGCCTCGAACACATGCGCGAGGATCGGCAGCGTGTTGGGCGCGGTGAAACAGCCCGCGCAGCCGCAGGGCTGAAGCTTGGCTGGGTCTGTGTGGGGTGCGCTGTCCGTGCCGAGGAAAAAGCGCGCGTCGCCCGAGGTGGCGGCCTCGACAAGGGCCACGCGGTGTTCCTCACGTTTTGCCACGGGCAGGCAGTAGTAATGCGGGCGGATGCCGCCGGCGAGGATATGGTTGCGGTTGAGGACGAGGTGGTGAGTCGTGATCGTGGCGGCAAGGTTTTCGGGCGTGCTGCGGATGTAATCTGCGGCGGTGTAGGTGGTGATATGTTCCATGATCACGCGCAGGCCAGGGGTGCGGGTGCGCAGCGGGTCGAGGATACGGTCGATAAACACCGCCTCGCGGTCGAAGATGTCGATATCGCCATCTGTGACCTCGCCATGGACGCAGAGTGGCAAGCCGATCTCGGCCATTTTGTCCAACACTGGCTGCACGCGAGCGAAATCCGTCACGCCGCTTGCGGAGTTGGTCGTCGCCCCTGCGGGGTAGAGCTTGACCGCTTGGATGAGGCCGGCCGCATGGGCGCGGGCGACATCCTCGGCGTCGGTCTCCTCGGTGAGGTAGAGTGTCATCAGCGGCTGAAACACGCTGCCTTCGGGGCGCGCGGCCAAAATGCGGGCGCGGTAGGCGGCGGCCTCGGCCATGGTCACGACAGGGGGCACGAGGTTGGGCATGATGATGGCGCGGGCAAAATGCGCGGCAGTGTAGGGCAGCACTGCATGCAACATGGCGCCGTCGCGCAGATGCAGGTGCCAATCATCCGGGGTCCGGATGGTGAGGGTCTGGGGGGCGTGATTTGTCATGGGGTCCGGGATACCCGAGAAACGATGGGACGCGCCAGAGGGTAGTGATTGCTTAGGCGCTGATCACGCGCCCTCGGTCTGAAACCCCGGCGGCAGCGGCTTGCCCTCATCAACAAGAACGTTGCCCGCGGCCTCCATTGCGCGTTTGAAGCGTGGGCCGCGTCGTTGTTCCAGCACTTTACGGGCCAGAAGGATGGTCAGGTAATGGCGCGCGTCGGTTGTGGTCTTGCGCAGCAGGTTGAACTGATAGCTGGGGTCATTGCGCCGTGCTCGGTAGAGCTTGGCCAGCGTC
>CALGEH010000243.1 GCA_937881735.1 uncultured Shimia sp. | reverse complement strand
GAACAGGCCATCGCCTACGGCACCAAGATGGTCGGCGGCGTGACCCCCGGCAAGGGCGGGCAGACGCATCTGGATCTGCCGGTCTTCAACTCAGTCCACGAGGCGAAGCATGTAACCCATGCCAACGCCTCCGTCATCTACGTGCCGCCGCCCTTCGCGGCGGACTCTATCCTTGAGGCGATTGATGCCGAGATGGAGGTGATCATCTGCATCACCGAAGGCATCCCCGTGCTCGACATGATGCGCGTGAAGCGGGCGCTGGAAGGGTCCAAATCCCGCCTCGTCGGGCCCAACTGCCCCGGTGTGATCACGCCCGGCGCATGCAAGATCGGCATCATGCCCGGCCATATTCACAAACGCGGCTCTTGTGGGGTTCTCTCGCGCTCCGGCACGCTGACCTATGAGGCGGTGAAACAGACCACCGATCTGGGTCTGGGCCAGTCCACGGCTGTGGGCATCGGCGGCGATCCCATCAAGGGAACCGAGCATATCGACGTGCTGGAATGGTTCCTCGCGGATGACGAGACGCAAAGCATCATCATGATCGGCGAGATTGGCGGCAGCGCAGAGGAAGAGGCAGCGCAATTCCTGATCGACGAGAAGAAGAAGGGCCGCTGGAAGCCCACCGCCGGGTTCATCGCTGGGCGCACCGCCCCTCCGGGCCGCCGCATGGGCCACGCGGGCGCCATCGTCGCGGGCGGCAAGGGCGGCGCCGAGGACAAGATCGACGCCATGCGCGCCGCCGGGATCATCGTCGCCGACAGCCCTGCCCAGCTGGGCGAGGCGGTGATGGAGGCAATCGGGTAAATGCGCTTGAGCATGCCCACCAAGCGGGCGGGCACACGCCCCGCCCGTGCCTGCCCCCCTAACCCCATCCAATTCTGACCGCGCCAACCCATAAAGAGGTCCCCAAATGACCGACCATCCCGCCAACGATCAGTTCCACGCCTCCTCCTTCATGCAAGGCCATAATGCCGAGTATCTGGAGCAGCTCTATGCCCGCTACGCCGCCGACCCAAACGCGGTGGACGAAGCGTGGCAGGCCTTCTTCGCCGAGCTTGGGGACGCCGATCTGGATGTGAAGGCCGAGGCGGAGGGCCCGTCATGGGCGCGCGCGGATTGGCCGCCTGTGCCAACCGACGACCTGACCGCGGCGCTGACCGGGGAATGGCCGGTGGAGGAGGCGAAGGACGCGGGCAAGAAGATCGCCGCCAAGGCCAGAGAGACGGGGACCGACGTATCAGAGGATGCGATCAAACGCGCCGTGCTGGACAGCGTCCGCGCGCTGATGCTGATCCGCGCCTACCGGATCCGGGGCCACCTCATCGCGGACCTCGACCCGCTGGGCCTGCGTGAACAGCCGCACCGCCCCGAGCTTGACCCCAAATCCTATGGCTTCACGCCCGAGGATATGGACCGGCCGATTTTCATCGACAACGTGCTGGGCCTGCAAATCGCGTCGATCCGCGAGATTCTCGGTATCGTGCGCCGCACCTATTGCGGCACGTTTGCGCTTCAATACATGCATATCTCCGACCCCGAGCAGGCCACTTGGCTCAAAGAGCGGATCGAGGGCTATGGCAAGGAAATCAGCTTCACCCGCGAGGGGCGAAAGGCGATCCTCAAGAAGATGGTCGAGGCCGAGGGGTTCGAGAAATACCTGCACGTCAAATATATGGGCACCAAGCGTTTCGGTCTTGATGGTGGCGAGAGCCTGATCCCCGCGATGGAGCAGATCATCAAGCGCGGTGGCAACCTTGGCGTTAAGGATATCGTCGTGGGCATGCCGCACCGGGGGCGGCTTTCGGTGCTGGCCAATGTGATGGGCAAGCCCTACCGCGCGATCTTCAACGAGTTTCAGGGCGGCAGCTTCAAACCAGAGGATGTGGAAGGCTCGGGAGATGTGAAATACCACCTCGGCACCTCCTCTGACCGCGAGTTTGACGGCAACACCGTCCATCTCAGCCTCACCCCAAACCCCAGCCATCTTGAGGCGGTGAATCCCGTTGTTCTGGGCAAGGTCCGCGCCAAGCAGGACCAGTTCGGCGATAGCGAGCGCAAGACGGTTCTGCCAATTTTGCTGCATGGCGACGCGGCCTTTGCAGGACAGGGCGTTGTGGCCGAGTGTTTTGGCCTCTCGGGCCTCAAGGGCCACAAGACGGGCGGCACGATCCATATCGTGGTGAACAACCAGATCGGCTTCACCACCGCGCCGCATTTCTCGCGGTCGTCTCCTTATCCCACGGACATCGCGCTTATGGTCGAAGCGCCGATTTTCCACGTGAATGGTGATGATCCAGAGGCGGTGGTGCATGCGGCCAAGGTCGCCACCGAGTTCCGGCAAAAGTTCCAGAAGGACGTTGTGGTCGACATCATATGCTACCGCCGCTTTGGCCATAACGAGGGCGACGAGCCCATGTTCACCAACCCGGTGATGTATAAAAAGATCAAGACGCAGAAGACCACGCTCAGCCTTTATACCGAGCGTTTGGTCAAGGACGGCCTCATCCCCGAGGGCGAGGTCGAGGATATGAAAACCGCGTTTCAGGCCCATCTCGCGGATGAGTTCGAGGCCGGCACGACCTACAAGCCCAACAAGGCCGACTGGCTGGATGGGAAATGGTCGCATCTGAAACGCCACAAGGACGATTATCAGCGCGGCCAGACGGCCATCGAGGAAGAGACGTTCCAGGAGATTGGGCGCGCTCTGACCAAGGCGCCTGAGAATTTCCCAATCCACAAGACGATTGGCCGCCTGATGGATGCCAAGCGCAAGATGTTCGAGACGGACGAGGGGTTCGACTGGGCAACGGGCGAGGCGCTTGCCTTTGGCTCGCTGGCCGTTGAGGGCTTTCCGGTGCGCCTGTCGGGTCAGGACAGCACGCGCGGCACGTTCAGCCAGCGTCACTCGGCCTATATCAACCAAGACAACGAGGATCGGTATTACCCGCTCAACAACATCCGCGAGGGCCAGGCCCGCTATGAGGTCATCGACTCGATGCTCTCGGAATATGCGGTGCTGGGGTTCGAATATGGCTACACGCTGGCCGAGCCGAACGCGCTGACGCTCTGGGAGGCGCAGTTCGGTGATTTCGCCAATGGCGCGCAAATCATGTTCGATCAGTTCATCTCAAGCGGGGAGAGCAAATGGCTGCGCATGTCCGGCCTCGTCTGCCTTTTGCCGCACGGATATGAGGGCCAGGGCCCCGAGCACAGCTCCGCCCGGCTGGAGCGGTTCCTGACCATGTGCGGCGGCGACAACTGGATCGTGGCCAATTGCACGACGCCCGCGAATTACTTCCACCTCCTGCGCCGCCAATTGCACCGCACCTTCCGCAAACCTCTGATCCTGATGACGCCCAAGTCGCTCCTGCGCAACAAGATGGCCGTCAGCCGGGCCGAGGAATTCACCATCGGGTCCAGCTTCCACCGTGTGCTGTGGGATGACGCGCAATACGGCAATTCGGACACCAAGCTGGTGGCAGATGACAAGATCAAACGGGTGGTGATGTGCTCGGGCAAGGTCTATTTCGACCTGCTGGAAGAGCGTGACGCACGCGGCATCACCGATGTCTATCTGATGCGGATCGAACAGTTCTATCCCTTCCCCGCCATTTCCATGGTGGGTGAGTTGGAGCGGTTCAAAGGCGCCGAAATGGTCTGGTGCCAGGAAGAGCCCAAGAACCAAGGCGCCTGGAGCTTCATTGAGCCAAATATCGAATGGGTGTTGGGGCGGATCGGCGCCAAACACCCGCGTCCGGCCTATGTCGGTCGCGCCGCTGCCGCCTCGCCCGCCACGGGCCTGGCCAGTCAGCACAAAACACAACAAGAAGCGCTCGTCGATGACGCGCTGACCATCAAAGGGAACTGAGCCATGTCCACTGAAGTCCGCGTGCCCACCTTGGGCGAATCCGTGTCCGAGGCCACCGTTGCCACCTGGTTCAAAAAGCCCGGCGATGCGGTCGAGGCCGATGAAATGCTCTGTGAGTTGGAGACAGATAAGGTCACCGTCGAAGTGCCCGCCCCTGCCGCCGGGACCATGGGCGAGATCGTCGCAGCCGAGGGCGAGACGGTTGGTGTGAACGCGCTTTTGGCGATGATTACCGAGGGCGCTGCGGACAAACCCGAGAAAGCTGCGCCAACGGCCAAGGAAGCCCCAGCATCGGGCGGTGCGTCTGTCGATGTGATGGTCCCCACACTGGGCGAAAGCGTGACCGAGGCGACCGTTTCCACGTGGTTCAAGGCCGTAGGAGATACCGTGGCCGCCGATGAGATGCTCTGCGAGCTGGAGACTGACAAAGTCTCGGTCGAGGTCCCCTCGCCCGCCGCAGGCACGCTCACCGAAATCCTCGCCGCGGAGGGTGATACGGTGCAGGCCAGTGGCAAACTGGCCGTGCTCAGCGCGGGGGACGGAGACGCCAGCAGCGCCGGCTCAACCCCTACTACGTCCTCCTCGGCGGCACCCGCCGCTACCAAGGGCAAAGACATCGAGAACGCGCCTTCCGCAAAGAAAGCGATGGCAGAGGCCGGATTGAATGCCGACCAGGTCACCGGCACCGGAAAAGATGGCCGTATCATGAAAGAAGACGTCGCCAAGGCCGCCCAAGCCCCGCGCCCTGCCGCCCCCGCGCCTGCCGCCCAAGCCCCGCGCGCACCCGTGCCCGCTGATGACGCCGCGCGCGAAGAGCGCGTGAAGATGACCCGCCTGCGCCAGACCATCGCGCGCCGCCTCAAGGACAGCCAGAACACCGCCGCCATGCTCACCACCTATAACGAGGTGGACATGACCGAGGTGATGGCGCTGCGGAACGCCTACAAGGATCAGTTCGCGAAGAAGCACGGCGTGAAACTGGGCTTCATGTCCTTCTTCACCAAGGCCTGCGTGCATGCCCTGAAGGAGGTGCCTGAGGTCAACGCCGAGATCGACGGCACCGATATCGTCTACAAGAACTTCGTCCATATGGGCATCGCCGCTGGCACCCCCACCGGCCTCGTCGTGCCGGTGATCCGCGACGCCGACGCGATGAGCTTTGCCGGCATCGAGAAAGCCATCGCCGAAAAAGGCGCCCGCGCCCGTGACGGGAAGCTCTCGATGGCCGAAATGCAGGGCGGCACGTTCACCATCTCCAATGGCGGCGTCTACGGCTCGCTCATATCCTCACCCATCCTGAACCCGCCGCAATCGGGCATCCTCGGCATGCACAAGATCCAGGACCGCCCGATGGTGGTGGGCGGCGAGATCGTCATCCGCCCGATGATGTATCTGGCACTGTCCTATGACCACCGGATTGTCGACGGCAAAGGGGCGGTGACGTTCCTCGTGCGTGTGAAAGAGGCGCTTGAGGATCCGCGCCGGTTGTTGATGGATTTGTGAGGGGGGATAATGGTTTGCACCAAGTTTATCGATAATAGGCTGTAATCTGGGTCCATTCCGTTGAAATTGAGAGTTTTGGAACTCACGTTCGCAAAAAAAAGCCATACCGGTTGGAGCGCCACCAATGAAATTGCCTTTCAAATCATCACAAGATTTTTTTGAGTACTGCAATGGACAGTTTCCGCAATCCCCTAAGAAAAGGGGAAGGGCGACCGGCATGGGTTCCTCCATGCGGTTTTATGGAGATCGAGAACCACGTTTCATGCACAGACGATGGTCGGTTTCGAGTGAGCATGCTTGTATGTGGCCCGCCCTCAGGCTTCTTCCTCATCGCTGAAACACCTAATCCGGGAGGTGTGGAAATTCAGCATGGCGATTTACTCATCTGGAAGGCATTCAGCCCACCGCCTCTAATTGGCAAAGGACCGATTGGGAGCCTTACAGGTGACAAGCGCAGCAGTTGGGTCGGCTTTATTGTCGCAAAGATTGCACCTGAGATCGACGAGTCCGGCAAGTTTACAATGACCAGTCGCTATCCATGACCCCCGAACTCACAGCCCTCACCCTCGCCGCCCTCCTCCAAGTGGCCCAATTCGCCCTCATGGCGATCCCCGCCAATATTGAGCTTGGCCCAGCCAAAACCATGTCGCCCCGCGACAAGGGCACGCTACAAGAACAACTCAGCCCAAAAACCGCCCGCCTCGCCCGCGCGCTGAACAATCACTTCGAGGGCCTCATACTCTTCACGATCGCCTGCATGGTCATCACCCTGACAGATCAATCCACCCCGCTCACCGCCGCCTGTGCATGGATCTACCTGGCCGCCCGCATCCTCTACGTCCCAGCCTACGCCTTCGGCCTCGCGCCGTGGCGCTCCAACATCTGGGCCGCAGGCTTCGGGGCCACGACAATCATGCTGGTCACCGCCCTCTTCTAAGGGCTTTCTTCTTAGCAAAAATACTCAAAAACAACGCTGTCACACACGGCTAACCGCATCTGCAACCAACTGAAAATTATGCAGGAAGCGTCCCTCTCACGTCAGGAAAGGGTTTGGTGGAGCCTAGCGGGATCGAACCGCTGACCTCCTGCATGCCATGCAGGCGCTCTCCCAGCTGAGCTAAGGCCCCATCCGTGCAGGACAACCGCCCTGCTGGCCGCTAGTTAGTCAAAGCGCGGGATGGGATCAAGCCCAAAATCCCGCGCTTTGGGCAATCCTCAATCGTCGTCGTTTGCCGCGACATCCGCGATCTCGTCCAACGGGACGGTATCGTCGTCATCATCGTCTTCGAGCACATCATCGCCCAGATCAACGTCGACATCGTCGTCATCATCATCGTCGAGCACCACATCATCGGCGTCGGCGTCCTTCATCTTCTTGGTCTCGGCGTCTTCGGCATCAGCCTTGATCGAACGGCTCTTGCCGGTCGCAAGCTCAACGACCTCGCCCGTGTAGGGGCTGATGATCGGATTCTTGTTCAGATCATAAAAGCGCTGACCTGTGGTCGGGCAAAGGCGTTTGACGCCCCATTCTTCTTTGGGCATGGGTGCTTCCCTTCCGCATCATGGGTCTTGTGAACGATCAGCGCCAACTGCCATAACGGGGCAGGGGTGTCAAAGGCTTTGACTCCCACAAAGCGGCGCGACCTATGAGAGGGCATATGGGCCAGCACATCCTTCCCGGCAACCCCCCCATTGCGATCACGCTGCGGCGGTCGGCCCGGGCGCGGCGTATATCGCTGCGGGTGAGCGCCCTTGACGGGCGTGTGACCCTGACCCTGCCGCCCGGATTGCCAGAGGCCGAAGCGCTCAGTTTCGCACGGCAAAAGCAAGCATGGCTCGCCGGGCATCTGGCGCGGCAACCTGACGATGTGACAGTTGCAGCCGGTGAATCTTTCCCCGTGGAGGGCGAGACGCTTGAACTTTGCGCAGGCGCAGGCCGTCGGGTGCAGCGCGAGGGCGGCGCGCTTTACGTGCCCGGCCCCGTGGCCCCGCGCTTGCAGGCGTGGCTCAAGACACTGGCGCGGGAGCGTCTGGTGGCCGCCTCGGACCGCTATGCCGAGAGGCTCGGGCGGCCCTACACACGGATCACCCTGCGCGATACGCGCTCGCGCTGGGGGTCATGCTCCTCCACGGGCGCACTCAATTATTCCTGGCGGCTCATCATGGCCCCGCCTGAGGTGCTGGATTACGTCGCCGCCCATGAGGTCGCGCATCTGGCCGAGATGAACCATTCAAAGGCGTTTTGGGATGTCGTGGCAGCGCTCTGCCCCGGCTATGACGCGCACCGCGTCTGGCTCAAGACCCACGGCACAGCGCTACACCGCTACCGCTTCGGGGATTGACCGGGGCACGCTTTGTGATCACAAACGTCCCATGCTCGAAGTGCCTCGCCCAGATCCAACCCCCGCCGCCCATGACCGCGTCTATCGCGGCCTGCGTGCGCGCATCCTGCATGGTGAGATCGCACCGGGTGCGTCCCTCACCCTGCGCGGCATCGGCAAGGAGTTCGACGTCTCAATGACCCCTGCCCGCGAGGCGCTCCGCCGCCTTGTCGCCGAAGGCGCGTTGAGCCTGAGCAGTTCGGGCCGCGTCTCCACGCCCGAGCTGAGCAATGACCGGATCGAGGAGTTGGCCGCCCTGCGCGCGCTGATTGAGGTGGAGCTGGCCAGCCGGGCCCTCCCGCGCGCCCACATGGCGCTAATTGACAGGCTGACCCAGATCAACGGGCGCATTGCCGAGGATATCGCGCGACAAGATGCGGTCGCCTATATCCGCCGAAATCTGGAATTTCACCGCACGCTTTATCTGCGCGCTCAGGCGCCTGCGATGCTGGCCATGGCAGAGACGGTATGGCTCCAGCTTGGACCCACCATGAGGGCGCTCTACGGGCGTCTGCGCGCGAAGGAGCCTCCACCCTATCATCGGTTGATGATTGCAGCCCTCAAGGCGGGTGATGAGCCAGGGCTGCGCCTCGCCGTGCGCTCGGACGTCACACAAGGGCTGCGGATGCTGGCGAGCTAGGCCGCCAGCCCTTTGGCACCGATGTTGAGGTATTTCTCGCGCCGGGCGCGGATCAGCGCCTCAGGCGATTTGCCATCCAGCTCGGCCAGCATGGAGGTGATCGTAAGGCCCACCGACGCAATCGCATCGGACGGGGCGCGATGCGCGCCGCCCATGGGCTCGTCGATGATCCGATCCGCCACGCCCAGCTTGATCAGGTCCTGCGCGGTCAGGCGCAGCGCTTCCGCCGCTTCGCGCATTTTCTCGGCGTCTTTCCAAAGGATCGACGCACAGCCCTCGGGGCTGATCACGGAATAGACCGAATGTTCCAGCAGCGCGATCCGGTTGGCGGTGGCAAAAGCCACGGCCCCGCCTGATCCACCCTCGCCGATGATGACGCTGACCAGGGGCACACCAATGCTCAGGCACGCCTCGGTGGAGCGGGCGATCGCCTCGGACTGGCCACGCTCCTCGGCGCCCTTGCCGGGATAGGCACCGGGGGTGTCTACCAGTGTCACAACCGGCAGGCCGAATTTGCTGGCCATCTCCATCAGGCGGATCGCCTTGCGGTATCCTTCGGGTCGGGCCATGCCAAAATTCCGCTCGATCCGGGATTTGGTGTCGTTACCCTTTTCATGGCCGATCACCATCACGGCTCGGTCGCCCAGACGGGCCAGACCGCCCATCACCGCGTGATCATCAGCAAAGTTCCGGTCCCCCGCCAGCGGCGTGTATTCGGTGAAAAGCGCGCTGATGTAATCCTTGCAATGGGGCCGCTCGGGGTGGCGCGCGACCTGACATTTGCGCCAGGGCGTGAGGTCCTTGTAGAGGTCGCGCAGCATCTGCGCCGCTTTTTTGTCGAGCGCACCCGCCTCGGCGTCGACATCCACACCTTCGCCTGCAAGGGCCATGGCGCGCAGCTCGGCTGCCTTGCCTTCGATCTCTGCCAGCGGTTTTTCAAAATCGAGGTAATTGGTCATGATGCGCCCTCTAGAAGTGCTGCGAAGTATATGGCCGCGCGGGGCAGGAAATGCAATCAGGCTTGGCTCAGCGCCGCGCGCAGGGCCATTTCGGGCGATGCCAGCACCGGGATCGGCAACACGCTCAGCATCGGTGCGGCCCCGGCCATGGAGGCTTGGGCGAGCACCACGCAGGCGGCCTCCGGCACAGCGCTCAGGTTCTCGCGGATGGCGGTTGCGATGACGGCGGCGAAGGCCTCATGCTCGCCCGCATCAAAAAGGGGCCAGAACTGCGCAAGGCTCAGCGCGTGGACGCGGGCCTTGTAACCCTGGGCCTCCAGAGCTGCATCCAGAAGGGCTGTGGAGGGGGCCAGCGTGCTGGACAGGCAATAGGCCATGAGGATGCTGCCTTGGGCCTTTGCTGCAATCCCCGCAGCGGCCTGCATCATCGGCGCATCGATGCGGATCGCCCCCGCCTCAGCCGCCACGGGCCCCAGCGTGGTGCAGGTGCAAAGCACCGGGCCGGGGGCGTCGGCAATGGCCTGCGTGATTTCAGCCCTCAGCGTGTCATCCACACCGCCCTGCGCGCGCTCCAGCCAATCGGCGCGCACATGGTGCGTGAGCATTGCATCTGGCACGATCCGCGCGCCCAGCGCGTCAAACGTGGCGCGGTGAATCTCCGCCGTGTGCAAAAGGGTCAGGGTCATGTCAGCATCTCCGGCTTAGCCTGCAGGCGGCCATAGCACCGGGATGAGGGTCGCGACCAGCAAAAGCGCCATGGTGATGTTGAACGCGCGGAGCCGCTTGGGGCTGCTCAGCACACGGCGCATCTGAAGACCCAGCGCCGTCCAGCTTGTGGTGGAAACGAGCGAGACCAGAAGATAGGTGCCCGCCACCCACAAAAGCGCCGCCAGATCCCGCGCCGTGGCATAAAGCGTGATCGCCGACAGCGCCATTGTCCACGCTTTGGGGTTCACCCACTGGAACGCAGCCGCCTGAATAAACGAGAGCGGGCGGCCCTCGGCCTTGGCCGCTTCGGGCGGGGCGGCATTGGCGATCTTCCAGGCGAGGTAAAGCAGATAGGCCACGCTCAGCACCTTGAGCACGGTGTCGATGAGGGGAAACATCTCGAAAATCTGCATGATCCCGATGCCCACCATGAAGGTCAGAACCGGCATCCCGATCCCGATGCCGAACATATGCGGCACGGTCCGGCGAAACCCGAAATTGGCCCCCGATGCCATCAACATGAGGTTATTCGGCCCCGGTGTAATCACGGTGACGAGCGCGAAGGTGAAAAGCGCTGTGTATATCTCGAACGTCATCGGCGCGGTGCGGCCCGGTGGCGGGGCTGACTGTGCATATCTGTGGTCCCTGAGATGTGATTGCCTCCTGCGCGCCATGCGCCCAGGTGAGGCGGACCCTGACACGCGGCGCGCGGATGAGCAACATCGCGCAGAGGCCCCAGCACACGCCTAAACCGCTTTTCAGCGCCGGGTGGGCGCGCTATCCCGATGCGGATGGAAACCATGCCCGAGATTTACGCCCGCCTCTGCGCCGACGGCACGCTGACCCCGGATGCGGCGCAAGACGCGGTCATGCCCGAGTTCGAGCGGATGCGCGCGGCGCTCTCGGAGCCTGTGCGGACGGGATGGTTCCGCAAAGCGCCCGAGCCGCCCAAGGGGCTCTACCTCTGGGGCGGGGTGGGACGTGGGAAATCCATGCTGATGGATATGTTCGCATCCTCACTCACCGTGCCCAACAGACGGGTGCATTTTCATGCCTTCATGCAGGAAATCCACGCCGGACTGCATGCCGCACGGCAAGAGGGCGTTGAGGATGCGCTGGCCCCTGTGGCGGCCAAGGTGGCGCGGGATGTGCGCCTTCTGGCGTTTGACGAGATGCAGATCACCGACATCACCGATGCGATGATCGTGGGGCGGCTCTTTGAGGCGCTCTTTGCCGCCGGGGTGGTGGTTGTGACCACGTCAAACCGCGTGCCGGATGATCTTTACATGCACGGGCTGAACCGGCAGCTTTTCCTGCCCTTCATTGACCTACTGAAAGAGCGGATGGTGGTGCATGAACTGACCTCGCCCACTGATTACCGTCAAGACCGGATCGCAGGCAGCAAAACCTATTTCACGCCCCTCGGGCCTGAGGCAAATGCGCAGATCAACACGCTTTGGGGCACCCTCACCGGAGGGCGCGCGGCGCCCCATACCCTGACTGTGCAAAAGCGTGCGGTGGAAATCCCCGCCTTTCACAACGGGGTGGCGCGCGCGAGCTTTTACGATCTGTGCGGCAAGCCCCTTGGCCCCGCCGATTACCTCGCGCTGGCCGAAGCGGCGCGGGTTTTGGTGATCGAGAATATCCCGCAGCTAAGCCGTCAAAATTTCAACGAGGCCAAGCGGTTCGTCACGCTGATCGACGCGCTTTACGAGGCACGCGTGCAGCTTATCTGCTCGGCAGCGGCGGAGCCTGAGATGCTCTATGTCGAGGGCGAAGGCACGTTTGAGTTCGCGCGCACGGCGTCGCGGCTGCGCGAGATGCAATCGGAGGAGTGGGCGGCCTAAAGCCCCAAAAGTGCGGGCAGCGCGCCCAAATCCGCCACCTGAGTGAAACGCGGATGATCGGGGGCCTCGGCCTGCTCATATTCCCACGTCAAGGCGGCGGGCACATGCGTCGCCCAACCGCCCACCTCAAGCATCGGCACGATGTCCGAGCGCAGCGAATTGCCCACCATCAACGCCTCAGCGGGCGCCACATCCTCTGCTGACAGGATGCGCGCGTACACACCCTCAGTCTTATCGCTGACGATATGCACCGCGCGGAAATGATCCCCAAGACCAGAGGCGGCAAGCTTGCGCTCCTGATCCAGCAATTCGCCCTTGGTAATTAGAATCAGCGGATACTGCGCGGCAAGCGCACTCAGAACCTCTGCCACATGCGGCAACAATTGCACTGGATGGACAAGCATCTCCTGCCCTTCGTCGATGATCTGCGAGATCACCGAGGCGGGCACGGCTCCCTCCGTCACCTCGATCGCCGTCTCAATCATCGACAGGGTAAACCCCTTGATGCCAAACCCATAGCGCCCCAGATTGCGCGTCTCGGCGGCCACGAGCCGCGCGCGCAGGCCCCCCAAAGGCGCGTAATCCGCCAGAAGATCCGCGAATCTCGCATGCGCCCCGCGATAGAATTCTTCATTCCGCCAGAGCGTATCGTCCGCATCAAAGGCGATACACCGCAGATTTGCGTCCCTCAGCCCCGTCATTGCGTCCCGCACCCCCTTTTCAGCCCTGCCCTCAAAGCTATATAGACATCACATCATGACAACACCCAAACCGCACGAGACCCGTCTTCCCATGTCCCTTATTTTTGCCGGTCCAGATAATGACGATGACAGCGATGCATCAGTCGTGGTCGCCACGCGGCCAAAGACAAAGCGTCCGCCGCTTTACAAGGTCATGCTGCTCAATGACGATTACACCCCGATGGAATTCGTGGTGGCCGTGCTGGAGCGGTTCTTCGGGCTGAACCATGCGCAGGCGTTCGAGATCATGCTGACCGTGCACAAGAAAGGTCTGGCCGTTGTCGGCGTCTTCAGCCATGAGATTGCGGAGACCAAAGTGGCGCAGGTGATGGATTTCGCCCGCCAGCATCAGCACCCGCTGCAATGCACAATGGAAAAGGAATAGGCCCGGTTTGACCGCGCTTCGTTTGCCTCTGGCGCTGGAAAGCGGCCTTGCGCTGCCCAAGGGCGCGCGTGTCGCGGTGTTTGCACCGCGCGTGGGCGCATCCCTGAGCGCGCTCAGGGATGCGCCGGTGCATGTGATCACCACGACCAAGCCGGATTACGATTACTTCGCGGGGCTGGGCTATGCCTGCAACACCGCGCCCGAGGGGCGATATGGCGCGTCCGTGGTCTGCATCCCGCGCGCCAAGGAGCTGGCCCGCGCGCTCATCGCCCAGGCCGCTTCGGTGACGGACGGGCCAGTGATCGTAGACGGGCTCAAGACCGACGGGATCGAATCTGTGCTCAAATCCTGCCGCAAGGCCGCCGATGGCGTGGCGGGCCCTATCAACAAGGCGCATGGCAAGCTCTTCTGGATGGACCCCGCGCCGGACCTCTCGGCATGGATGACGCCCGGTCAAACTGAGATCGAGGGCGGGTTCGTCACCGCACCGGGTGTGTTTTCCGCGGATGCGGTGGATGGCGCGTCCCAAGCTCTGATGGCGGAGCTGCCCGAGACGATCGGCGGGCATTTGATCGACCTGGGTGCGGGTTGGGGCTATCTGAGCGCCATGGCGCTGAGCCGCGAGAAGATCAGCCAGATTGACCTCGTGGAGGCCGATCATACCGCGCTGGACTGTGCGCGCCGCAACGTGGCCGATGTGCGGGCGCGCTTTCATTGGGACGATGCGCTGCGCTGGCGGCCCGAGGCGCTGGCTGACATTGTCTTGATGAATCCGCCTTTTCATAGCGGACGCACCGCAGATCCCAAGCTGGGGCAAGCCTTTATCCGCGCCGCCGCAGGGATGCTGAAGCCTGCGGGGCATCTGTGGATGGTGGCCAACCGCCACCTGGCTTACGAGAGCGTGCTCAGCGAGGCCTTTGGTGAGCTGCGCGAGGTCGCGGGCGACAATCGCTTCAAAGTGCTCCATGCGCGCCGTCCGTCTCGCGCCCGGCGCTGAAGTATCCTAAGCTTGCTTCCGACTCACCCTGCCGCAAGGATCTGATCCCCCATGTCACTTTCGATCTCTGGCAAGACCGCCATCGTCACGGGCGGTGCGAACGGTATCGGCCTCGCCATCGGGCGGCATTTTGCGGATAAGGGCGCGAACGTGATGTTCGCCGATATGGACGAAGAGGGGCTGGCCGAGCAATTGGGCGAGCGCGGCGAGGGCGACCCGATCCGCTATTTCGCAGGCGATCTGCGCCAGAAGCTGACGCTGGCCAACCTTCTTTCGGCCACGCTCGATGCGTTTGATTCGGTCGATATCCTTGTCAACGCCTCGCGGCAGGTGATCAAATCCGACCCGCTCAACCCCGATGATGACGGGGTGGAGATGCTTCTGGAGCAAAACCTGATGACCTCTCTGAGGCTGAGCCAGCTTGTGGCGAAGCGTATGATCAAGCAGGGCGAAGAGAATGAGGAGACCAATTGCGTGGGCTCCATCATCAACCTGTCGTCGATTGCCGCGCGCCGCACGCATCCCGATCTTCTGGCCTATTCGGTGTCCACCGCGGCATTGGACCAGATGACACGTTCGCTCGCCGTCACGCTGGCACCACACCGCATTCGGGTGAACGCGGTTGCGTTCGGGTCGGTGATGAGCGCGTCGCTCAAAGATACGCTCAAGGAAAACAGCGATTACCGCAAGGATATCGAGCAGCACACGCCGATGGGGCGCATCGCCTCGCCCGGTGAGCTTGCCGAGGCGGTGCAGTTTTTGGCCAGCGACAGCGCCGGGTTCATGACCGGGCAGATTTTGACACTGGACGGCGGGCGCTCCCTTGTGGATCCTGTCGCAGCCCCCGCGCATTAGCGGCGCGCCCTTCCGCCCTTCACGGGCGTCTTCGCGTTTTGAAAGGACCCCCCATGACCGCAGATTTTGACACTGAAAAGCGCCGCGCCGCGGCTTGGTTCCGCACCTTGCGCGATGAGATCGTCGCCACCTTCGAGGGGCTGGAGGACAGTCATGCGGAGGGCCCGATGTCGGACGCGGCACCTGCGCGGTTTGAGGTGAGCGAGACAAGCCGCAGCGCCGAAGATGGCAGCGATGCGGGCGGCGGTCTGATGAGCGTGATGCGCGGGGGCCGCGTCTTCGAGAAGGTCGGCGTGAACGTGTCCGAGGTTTACGGCACGCTGGGAGCCTCGGCGCAAAAGGCGATGGCTGCGCGCGGTGTGCCCGGCATGGAGGACGACCCGAGCTTCTGGGCCAGCGGCATCTCCCTCGTGGCGCATATGCAGAACCCGCATTGCCCCGCCGTGCATATGAAC
>CALGEH010000242.1 GCA_937881735.1 uncultured Shimia sp. | reverse complement strand
CCGTCACCAGTGCCGCCACCATCCGCGGTGCATCGAGCGCGCCCCCCGTGGCCGCGGGCCAGACCACCAAGGGTGCTACAAGCGCCGGGATTACCGCGACGCCGGTATAGCGCAAATGCCGCAGCACCCAGACGGGCAATTCCCGATCCCCGATCAGGCCCAGAAACGAGAACCGCAAGAGAAAGCTGCCGACCCCAAGCCCGATGATCACGGTCCAGAGCGCGGCTGTGCCGATCTCGGTGCCAATCCCTGTCCCGATCTCGGTCATATCGCTATCCCTCGGTGGGCCATCTGCCGCTCGGCCTCGGCCCCGGCGATCATGCCCGCAAGGCCCCCCAGCAGCACGCCAATGGAATAGGGCAGAAAGGCCAGAAAAAGCGACACGATGATCGCCACCCCAGCCGCCACCATATGTGCCTGCGTGCGCAGCATCGGGCCAATCATCGCCAAAAACGTGATCGGCACCGCAAAATCCAGCGCGAATTCCGGCGGGATCGCCTCACCTACCACTGCGCCCACAAAGGTGAACACACCCCAAAGCGGCACGATGAGAGAGACTGTGCCGAAATAGAACGACGCTTTCTGCGCAACGCTCCAGCCCGGGTTCCGCTCATAAGCCAGCATACCGCAAGCATAGGCCTGATCCACCATCAGCCACGCGATCAGCGCCTTGTGGCGCACGGGGGCCGCGCCCAGATGCGGCGTCAGCGAGGCCGAATACATCGCCATGCGCAAATTCACCGCCAGCGCCGTGACCAGCGCGATCAGCGTGGGCGCGCCCTCGGACAAAAGCTGCACCGCCGTGAACTGTGCGGCACCGGCGATGACAAGCGTGGTCATCACCATCGTCTCGAACACGCTCAACCCCGCTTCGGTTGCCACAACGCCAAAGAGAATGGAGAGCGGCACCACGACCAAAACAAAGGGGGCGCCTGCGGCCATGCCTTGCCAGTAGGGGGATTTGGTGGTCTTTGTGGTCATCGGATTAAGTGCCCTCAGAGCGGCCTGTCCCGCGCTGCCTAAACCCAAGCCTCAGGAGATGCAATTGCCCGACACCGCCCCTTATATCATCGCGCCCGCACCGGATGCGCCGCGCCTGACCCGCGCGGTCGAAGGCGTCGATCACGACGGCCAGAGTCAAAGTATTTCTGTCGTCGAGGAGCGTCCGCTGACGATATTTCTGAACGCTCAGGAAATCGTGACGGCGATGACAATTGGCGATTACCCCGAGTACCTCGCGCTTGGATTTTTGCGCAATCAGGGGATGCTGAAGGATGGCGAGGCCGTACTGCGCGTGGACTATGACGAGGAGCTTGAGACGGTTGTGGTGCGCACCGGCGGCCAGACCACCTATGAGGACAAGCTGAAGAAGAAAACCCGCACGAGCGGCTGTGCCGTGGGCACGGTGTTTGGTGACATGATGGAGGGGCTTGAGGGGCTTGAACTGCCCTCCAGCGAGGTCCGCACCTCGGACCTTTATGCGCTCGCGCAGCGGATCAACACGACCCCCTCGCTCTATCTTGAGGCGGGCGCGATCCATGGAACCGTGCTTTGTGAAGGGCCGCGGCCGCTGGTCTATATGGAAGATGTGGGGCGGCATAACGCGGTTGATAAAATTGCAGGCTGGATGTTCTCGGAGGGGGTCGGCCCCGAGGGTAAGATGCTCTACACCACCGGGCGGCTCACCTCCGAGATGGTGATCAAGACGGCGCTCATGGGCATCCCCGTGCTCGCCTCCCGCTCCGGCTTTACGGCTTGGGGGGTGGAGATCGCGCGGCAGGTTGGCCTCACGCTGATTGGCCGGATGCGCGGACAGCGGTTTATATGTTTGAGTGGGGAAGAGCGTCTCATCCGCGACGCCGATCCTGCCTCGGTGGCACCCGAGGCCAAGAAACACCGGCGCAAATCGGCGGGAGATACATGATGCAGAAACCATTGGGCGTGATCCTCGCAGGCGGTCTCGCCACGCGCATGGGCGGCGGTGACAAGGGGATGTTGCCACTTGGGCGCGAGGGGACGGGCGGCACATTGCTCAGCCATGTGATCGAGCGGTTCGAGCCGCAAGTGGCCGGTATGGCGCTCAACGCCAATGGCGACGCGCTGCGCTTTGCAGCACTCGGGATGCCCGTGCTGCCCGACCCGGTGGAGGGGTTTGTAGGGCCTTTGGCGGGTGTTTTGGCCGGGCTTGATTGGGCCGCCTCCCAAGGGGCTGAGGCCGTGGTCAGCGTGGCCGCCGATACGCCGTTTTTCCCCTGCGATCTGGTTCCGCGCCTGATGCTTGCGGCGGAAGGCATGGAGCATCCGCTTGTCCTTGCCTGCACGCCGGACGGACGGCAGCCCACTTTCGGCCTCTGGCCCACGGCGCTGCGCGATGATCTGCGCGCAGCCCTCGAAGGCGGCCTGCGCAAGGTGGTGATGTGGACCGATAGCCATGGCGGGCGTGAGGCGATGTTCGATGGCACCGGCGCGCCCTTCTTCAACGTGAACACGCCCGAGGATCTGGCCCACGCCCAAGCGCTCTTGGAGGCCGCGACATGAGGCTCTACGGCGTCACTGGCTGGAAGAACGCGGGCAAAACCGGGTTGATGGAGCGCCTCGTGACCGAGATCACCGGGCGTGGTTTCACCGTCTCCACCGTCAAGCACGCGCATCACAATTTCGACGTGGACCACCCCGGCAAGGACAGCTTTCGCCACCGCACCGCAGGCGCGTCCGAGGTGCTTCTGGCGTCACGCAAACGCATCGCCCTGATGCAGGAGTTGCGTGGGACGGATGAGCCGAGTTTGGCGGAGCTTCTGGCCCGCCTCCACCCCGTCGATATGGTGTTGATCGAGGGCTACAAACGCGACACACATGCGAAGATTGAGGCATGGCGCGCCGAGACGGGCAATCCTCTGATCGCGCCGGGTGATCCACATATCCGCGCCGTGGCCTCGGACACGCCCCTTGATCTGGACCGTCCCGTGTTTGACCTCAACGACACCAAAGCCATCGCCGATTTTATCCTGCATGAGGTGGGCCTGCGCGAGGCGGTGGAATGAGATTCGACAGCGTTCTCGTCGTCGATTGGTCTGCCGCGGGCACCCCCGCACCCAAGCGGCCTTCCAAGGACGCGATCTGGCTCGGCCTCACCCGGCAGGGCCATGCGCAGGCGCCGATCTATTGCCGCACGCGAGTCGAAGCGGAGGCGCGTATCATCGCGATCATCGCCGAGGAGCGGGCCGCAGGCCGCCGTCTTCTCGCGGGCTTCGATTTTCCGTTCGGATACCCCAAGGGCGTGGCACGTCAGATCACAGGCTCGGACGATCCTTTCGCCCTCTGGGACTGGCTGGCGGCGCGCATCACCGATGACGCAAGCGGCCATAACAACCGCTTTGACGTGGCCCAGGAGATGAACGCCGCCTTCCCCGGCCCTGGCCCGTTTTGGGGAAAGACGCATAAGGATCGCTGGCCCGGCATCCCCTACCGCAAGGAGGGAATAACCTTTGACGTGACGCCAGAGAAACGCGCCTGTGACATCGCCGCCAAGGCCGCGAGCAGTTGTTATCAGCTGTGCTATTCTCCCACCGTGGGCAGCCAGATTCTGATGGGCCTGCCGATGCTGTCACGGCTCCGACAGATGCAAGGAGTGGCGGTCTGGCCGTTTGAGCGGCATGAGCAAGCGCCCACAGTGCTCGCCGAAATCTGGCCCGGATTGATCGAGCCTGCGGTCAAGACCGCCGCCGAGGAAGATATCCGCGACGCGGCGCAGGTGCGGCTTTTGTCGCTGGCCCTTGCACGCCTGTCGCCAGAGGCGCTCGGGCCAATGATGAACGATCTTCCAGAGGCCGCAAAA
>CALGEH010000241.1 GCA_937881735.1 uncultured Shimia sp. | reverse complement strand
TGCCCCCTTCGTCCGCATCTTGATGGTTCACGCTAGCCGCAACAGAATGTCAGTTTGGATTTCAACCGTTTTTGCCCGATCCAATGGCCCGTTTGGTAAAGTTGCTGCGCTACAGAAACTCCTATGCTGCGAACGCGAGCTGATGCTGCGTAGGCAATAGTTGCACCCGCAGAAGGCCAGTTTGTCCGCATCTCGGTTGTTGCTGCAAGCTGCAGCGAATGACAGGTTCAGGATCCAGGGGCCACAATCGCGGGTACATCGTCTTCCAACCAAGGTACGGCCCAACCCACTCAGGCCTTCGCGCCACCCCGTACAACTACGCCGCCTTCGGGTGTCTCTGTTCGCATCGATAGCTGCCGAACCTTCCTCAACTGCGGCGCCACCTATTTTCGGCAAGCACCTGAAAAGACAAACATTTTTGAATGCGTCTCGATTTGGGTGAAGGGCGGGTGGAAAGAGACGCGGGGCGTTCAGAGACTGATTTCGGCCAAACGACCAGTCTCCGAAAGTCGGATGGCATCGCTAAACCCCTTTGAACCAAAAAGAAAAAAGGCCCCGCTAGGGACCTCATCTCGGGTTCGCGATGTGCAGGTGGCGGAGCGACAGGGATTCGAACCCTGGAGACGGTCTCCCGCCTACACACTTTCCAGGCGTGCGCCTTCGACCACTCGGCCACCGCTCCGTTGGTGGGCTTCTAGCGCCTGTGCGGGGGGGGCTGCAAGGGGGCTGGTGTGTTTTTCGCGCAGTGCCACGCGCTTTGCGTCAATCGTCCAGATGGAGGTAGACGCGGCGGTTCATGCGGCCCTTGCTTTCGATCTTGCCAAGGCGCAACGCGCCGACCTCCGAGGTGCGTGCAACATGCGTGCCGCCGCATGGTTGCAGATCTACTTGGTCCGCGCCCTGCCCGATCCTCACGAGGCGAATTTTGCCTGCGCCCCGCGGCGGTGGCGCGGAGAGGGTCTTGACCAAGGAAGGCTGATTGTCCAACTCGGCATTGGTGATGTAATCGTCGGTCACGGGCAGGTCTTGATCAACCATTTCACTCAGATGCGCCTCAAAAGTTTCACGGTCCACGGGCATGTCAGGCATCTGGAAATCAAGGCGACTGCGCGTCTCGCCGACCATGCCGCCCGTCACTGGCAACGGTATGACCACTGACAAAAGATGCAGCGCTGTATGCATCCGCATCAACCGCAGGCGGCGTGGCCAATCGAGCGTTTGGCGGACTTGCATGCCAATGGGTGGCAGGGGTTGCGGCTCGGCGGGCACCAACGCGATCTGTGCGCCCTGCCCTTTTACGGTCGTGGCCACGGTCATCGCCCCGCCGGACCAGTCTATGTGCCCGCTATCGCCGGGTTGCCCGCCGCCTGTTGGGTAAAAGACGCTTTCGTCCAAAACCACTCCGCCTTCCGGCGTGTGCGCGACCACGACGCCAAAAGCTTCGGTGCGGTAAGCATTTGCGCGAAAGAGCGGCTCGGTCATTTATCGCCGCCCCCGTCCCCTTCCGGCGTACCGTCCACTGCAACACGTTGGGCCAATTCGCCCGTTCGTCGCGCTCCAACCTCACTATCCGTATCCGGTTTTGCCTCTGGCGCGTTCGGCTCGGCAGGTATGCCACCCGTCAACGCCTCGGGGTTGCGGATCCAGATGTCGCGCTGGCCGAATGGGATCTCGATCCCTTCCTCGACAAAGCGTTTCGCGATCTCGTGGTTCATGTCCGAATGCACGCTCATGATCCAGTTCACATCGCGCAGGATCGCACGAATCTCAAAATCGAGGCTATCGGCGCCAAACCCTGTCATCAGAATCGTAGGCTCCGGATTCATCAGCACCATCGGGTGGGCGCGCGCAATCTCGCGCAGGATGCTCTCCACACGGCGTGTGTCGGTGCCGTAAGCCACGCCAACGGGCACGATGACACGGCCCACGGTGTTGCCACGGGTATAGTTGGTGACCGTACCGCTCACGAGATCAGCGTTGGGGATGATCAGGTCCGAGCGATCAAACGTCTGGATGCGGGTGGAGCGGACAGAGATCTGCTGCACCGTGCCGTGCTGACCATTAACCTCGATCCAGTCGCCTTGGCTGATAGGCCGTTCGATCAGCAAGATGATGCCGGAGACAAAATTGCTGACGATGTTCTGAAGGCCAAAACCGATACCAACGGAGAGGGCACCGGCAACGATGGCGATGGAACTGAGGTCCAACCCTGCCGACGTGATCGCGATGAGCGCCGAAAGGAATATCCCTATATAGCCCACGCCAGACACGATCGCGTTGCGCCCGCCCGCGTCCATTTTTGTTTTGGGCAGGACGGTGTTCTTGAGCGTGCCCTGTAAGATCCGGGTCAGCACATAGCCAATGGCAAAAACCACAGCGAGCATCAGGAAGATGGTGGGGGAAATGGTGATATTGCCCAGCGTGATCCCTTTGGTAAAGCGCACCCACAGCTCTGTAAGGTCAGCCACCCGCGCACCCCAGACCAGCGCGTGGGCCGGGAGCGACAAGATCACTGCGCAAAAGCCCAGAAGGACCGGCATGAGGTCCTCGCGCGCCTCTTCTCGACCACCATTGGCCAGAACGTAGACCTCGTTGATCACCCGTTGAAAGATCAAGAGCGTCGCAAGCAGCAGAAGCGACAGGACCGAGGGCAACAGCAGCGACTCCGCGGCGGTGAAATAGCCGATGCCCCCCAAAAGCGGCGCAACAAGGGCCAGCAAAAAGAGTACCTTGGCCAAAAGCCGCGTCAGCCGGTTGCGATAGGTGTCGGGCGCTTCGCCCTCGGACGCGGCCCGCGCATGTTTGGTCAAAAGCCGTGAGAGCCGGATCAGGATCAACCCTGCCAGCACCATCACCGGGAAGAGAAGGACAACATCGGCCTCGTCAGACCATGCCATTTCCTGGCTCGTTTCGCTCGCAAAGTAGAAGATCGAAATCACGAGCCCCATTGCACCGCCGTAAAGCCGTCCCGAACCTCTATCCTCAGCGCCCAGAACAAGCGGCGGGCGGACCACCTCGCCACGCGGGAAACACCGCAGCGCAACCCAGCGCGCCACCAGGAAGATCAGCACTGCCGGCGTCAGCGCCGTCAGGATCAGGTCACCACGGATGCCAACAAGGCCCGTGTTATAGGCCGCGTTGTTGATGAGCATATAGCCAACGAAGGGCACGACGATCTCGCCCATGGACATGATCCAGCCGAGCAACCACTGCACGGACGCCGTGCTCTTCGGCATGAAGAGGCGCAAGGCAAGCTCTACCCAGAAGCGCCCGCGAAAGAGCAATACGAGCCCGACAACGCTCAGAACGATGCTGAGCGGCAGGGCGTTCCGGAATTCGGTGCGCCGCACGTCCCAGCTCAGGGATTTGCGCACTTCGTCGCTGATGTCGTCTGTGGTCATGCGCAGCGCATTTACGGCAGCAGGCCAGTTCTGCGGGTTGATCGGCGAGGGGCCAAGTTCCATCAGCTGTTCGGTCTGACGCTCCCGGATGATCCGGTCGATGGATTTGATCAGCCCATCCGCGCGGCTATAGGCGACCTGCGCGCGTTGGATCGGCTCACGCAGTGCTACAAGTTCGGAGTTGAGCGCGCTGCGCTGCGCCGCAATCTGTGCGCCTTCGGCCTCGCCCTCGGCGGGGGCTGGCCCCAACGCGCGCAGTTGCGCCTCAGCCGTGGTAATGGCATTGACGTTGACGTCTTGCGCGGCGTTGAAGCGGTCACGCCACTCGACAAGCAGAATACGCAGATCTTCCAGCGCACCTGTGGAGGCACGCGCGGTTTCCACCGCCTCGGACGCGCGGCCGGCAATAAGGGCCCATCGCTCGTAATCAGGGGCCTCCACACCGTTTTGCTGCGCATGGGCAGGCCCTGCCCCAAGACCAAGACCCGGCCCAAACCCGCCACCAGTGGGCAAAGCCAAAAACGCAAGCGCCAGCAGCAGGGCCTTGAAAATTCTTATCATTCTTCAAAAACTCCCGGAATGGATCGTGGCGCAGCGCCCATCCAATCCGGCACAGGCAGGCCTTTTTCACGCAAAAACTCAGGGTTAAACAGTTTGGACTGATATCTGGTTCCATAATCGCACAGAATGGTAACGATCGTGTGCCCCGGTCCCATTTCGCGCGCCATGCGCATGGCACCTGCGATGTTCACGCCCGAGGACGCCCCCATGCAGAGCCCCTCATCACGCAGAAGGTCGAATACGATGGGCAGAGCCTCCTCATCGGGGACTTGATATGCAAAATCGGGCTTAAGTCCTTCGAGGTTGCGCGTGATGCGCACCTGCCCGATGCCCTCGGCGATGGAGCCACCCTCAGACTCCAACTCTCCGGTCGTGTAATAGGAAAAAAGCTTCGCCCCCATCGGGTCTGCAAGGCCGATCTTTACGCCCTTGGATTGCAGCGCCATAGCCACGCCCGTCAGCGTGCCACCCGATCCGCAGGCGCAGATGAACCCGTCCACCTTACCGTCGGTCTGCTCCCAAATCTCGGGGCCGGTGGTTTCCACATGGGCCTGCCGGTTGGCGGTGTTGTCGAATTGATTGGCCCAGATCGCGCCGTTGGGCTCGGTCTGCGCAAGCTCGGCGGCCAGACGCTCGGAATAGCGCACGAAATTGTTGGGGTTGGAATAGGGCGCGGCAGGCACCTGCACGAGATCGGCCCCTGCAAGGCGCAGCATGTCTTTTTTCTCTTCGCTTTGCGTCTCGGGGATGACGATCACAGTTTTGAACCCCATCGACGCCCCGACAAGGGCGAGGCCGATGCCCGTATTACCCGCCGTGCCCTCGACAATCGTGCCGCCGGGTTTCAGCGCGCGCCGCGCGACCGCGTCTCGGATGATGTAGAGCGCCGCGCGGTCCTTGACCGACTGGCCCGGGTTCATGAATTCCGCCTTGCCAAGGATGGTGCAGCCGGTCTCTTCGCTCGCACGGCGCAGCTTGATGAGTGGTGTGTTCCCGACCGCCTCGGCCAGATCCTGAGCAATGCGCATATCCGTGGTCCCCGCGTCCAATGTCCTGCGTTCAAGTCGCGCCAAGGTGTAGGCCCCACAGGGGCGAAACTCAAGCGGCTGCGCGCAGCCGGGGTCTCTCACGTGCAAGCCACATCAACGCAAGGATCAAAGGGCCGTTATCCGCCTCACCCGTTCCAATCAGGGCATGGGCATGCTCAAAGGACATAATATGCAGGCGGATATCCTCAGCCTCGGTTTCAAGCCCACCCAGGCGCGGCAGATCATCGGGCAGATCAGCAAGGCCAAGATAGGTGTGGAAATACTCCGTCACCACGCCAGGCGAGCAATAGTAGGACGCAATTGCCTCCAACCCCGTAAGGGTCAGCCCCGCCTCCTCGGCACATTCGCGGTGTGCGGCCTCTGCTGGTGTCTCGCCGGGATCAACGCGCCCCGCCACCGGCTCCAGCATCCAAGGGTATGGATCTCCACGCCCGAAAGGCCCCATGCGGAACTGTTCGATCAAAAGCACCCGGTCGCGCACCGGATCATAGGGCAGCACGATGGCCGCATCGGTGGAGACAAAGACCTCACGGCGCAAAGGCTCCGTCAACTGTCCGTCGAATTTGGGGTGGCGCAGGGTGAGGGCCTTGGTCACGAAAAACCCCGCATGGGGGGTTTCCTCCGCGATCAGCTCGACAACGCTGGCGGGGGTGTTGCTGCGGATCTCGTGTGGCACGCCGCCCGCCAGAAGCCGGGCGGCGGCGCGGGCGCGGATCATCGGCATCTTCGCGGCCAGCTCTTTGGCACTGAAACGCCCGAAATATCCCATCGCCTCGCGCGCGGCGTGGCGGCTGAGCGGGCCATACGTGGCCTGCCAATCCGCGAGAGCAAAGGGCGCCCCCGCAGTCCAGAGCCCGGGCCGGGGGAAATAGACCTCGGCACTTTGCGCGCAATCTGCAAAGACCTCGATGCGGCGCAGATCATAGCCGAACCCGCCTTCGTAGAAATCAAGCCGTGCTACATCCGCCTCCGTCAGCCCCCGTAGCAAAAGACCCTCTGCAGACGCGCCCGATGCGGCCTCTATATACGGGAAAACCTGCCCCTCGGCCCAGCTGACCTTGTGGTCCGGCAATATGGCCGCGCACACCTGCGCACCTCCATGGCCCAGCACGATATCCAGAAGCGACCGGTCGCGCAGAGAGCCATAGACAAAGAGCGCGGGCAATGCCTGTCAGCTCCAACGGCGCGCTGCGATTTCGGTGACGAGCCCACTGGCCATACCACCCACCGTAAGCGTCGCAATCAGCATTGGATCGACCAGATACGCGGCATATTCCGCGGCGTTCTTGAACATCCCCAAGATCGCCTCGACCGGACCCTCAAAACGTTTTTCCAGCGATTGCTTGAGCATGAGATTGAAGCTCTGAGCAAAGAACCCCCAGAACACCAGCGCGAAAAGCCCTGTGAGCCCATTGCTGATAGCCTCACCCCAACCCCGCCCCGCACGGCTGCCCATGACGAACCATCCGCACAGGATACCAAGCACCAGATTGACGTAGTTGAACCATCCAAAGGACGTGTAATCCGGCATCAATGGCCGCACCATGTCTGAGCCAAACCAGCCCAGCGCGCCGAGGCTTACCGCCCCCACGAGACGTCCCGCCGTCGGCATGTAGCGCGTTTTGATCATGGGCCCTCGTCTTTGCTGCGGCCTGCCGGGTTACTTGACCGGGCGGGCAATGGTGATTTGTATCACATCGCAGTTTCCCCCCTCGAACGCGCCCGCGCAAGAGGTGAGGTAGAAATTCCACATCCGCCGAAACCGGTCGTCAAAACCAAGAGCGGCCACATCATCCCACTTGGCGTTGAATGTATCGTGCCAACGGCGCAGCGTCTGGCTGTAGCTTTTGCCGAACCCCAGCGACCGTTCGATGGTCAGTCCTGCCTTCTCCACCTCGCCATGCAGCGCGGATGGGCTTGGAAGCATCCCACCGGGGAAGATATATTTTTGAATAAAATCAATGCCTTTTCGATAAGCCTCAAAGCGGTGATCTTCGACCGTGATGATCTGAAGCGTGGCCTGTGCACCGGGGCGCAGGCGTTCGCGGACGGTCTCAAAATACACAGGCCAGTATTGCTCACCCACGGCCTCGAACATCTCGATCGACGCGATGCCGTCATATGTGCCACGCTCGTCGCGGTAATCTTGCAACTTCAGCTCGACCATATCCGACAGCCCCGCGCGCTTCATCCGCTCTTGCGCATAGGCCAATTGTTCGCGGCTGATCGTGAGGCCGGTGACTTTCAGCCCCCGTTCCTTGGCCGCATATTCCGCAAATCCGCCCCAGCCACAGCCGATTTCAAGCACATGATCACCGGGCTTCACACCCATCTGATCCACCATAGAGGCGTATTTCGCGGTTTGAGCCTTCTCCAGATCTTCTTGGCCAGAGGCAAAGAGTGCAGAGGAATAGGTCATCGTCTCATCCAGCCAGAGGCCATAGAACTGGTTGCCCAGATCATAGTGATAGCTGATGTTCTTGAGAGCCTGCGCGCGCGAATTGCGGCGCAGCCAGTGGCGCAGCCGCTCATAGGCCCGCAAAAGGCCCATGGCGGGAAATCCATCATAGACTTCCCAATTGTCCGCATGGGCGAAATCCATCAGCGCCATAAGGTCAGGCGTGCTCCACCAGCCGTCGAGATAGGCCTCTGAAAACCCCATATCGCCTTCGCGCACGAGCCGCGCAAAGCAATCGTCATTATGCACTTCGACAACGCCCACAGGCCCCGCCCCTGGACCTTCGGCCCGGAAAATGCGCCCATCGGGCATGACAAAATCCACCTGCCCGTTGCGCACCGAGGTTTTGAGCTTTGAGAATACCGTCGCGAAATAGCGCGGCAGGCCGGGCTGGCCATGCGTGTCAGTGAGGATCATGTAAGGGCATTTCCTGTCTTTTTTGCCAAGCTATTGTCACGGTTCAAAGGCGGCAAGAGGATAATGCGCACCATCTCCCGCCGTTTCAAAAGCTGCGGCTTTCATAAGCGGCCAATGCGCGGTTTCTGCCCTCAGAAAGGGTCACGAGCGGCTCGGGGTATCGCGCATCGGGCTTCAGGTCCCAGCTGCGCGGAATGGCGTCGAAAAAGCTGAGCGCTGTGTCCGAGGGCTGTCGCGCCGTCTCGGCGATCCAGCGCGCGGGGTAGACACCCTTGGGGTCGAACTTCTCCAGCTGCGTCTCGGGGTTGAAGATGCGGAAATAGGGGGCAGCGTCCGGGCCCGAGCCTGCCGCCCATTGCCAGCCCATCGCGTTGCTCGCAGGGTCCCAATCGGTGAGGCAGTCGTCAAACCATTCCATCCCGATGCGCCAATGGGTCATCAGGTGTTTGGTCAGATACGAGGCCACGATCATACGGCCCCGGTTGTGCATCCGGCCCGTCACATACATCTCGCGCATGGCCGCATCCACGAAAGGCACGCCCGTGCGCCCCTGCTTCCAGCGCAGAACCGCCTCGGAGCCCGCATCCTCGGACCATGGGAACGCGTCCCAATCCTCGCGCCAGTTGCGATGGGTGATCTGTGGCGTGTGGTAGATGAGGTGGTAGGCAAACTCGCGCCAGACAACTTCCTTGACCCAATGCTCCGCGCCGCCTGCCCCTTCCTCGCGCGCGCGCATCCCTGCGTGCCAGCATTGAGCGGGGCTGATTTCCCCCACGGCGAGGTTTTCCGACAGGTTCGAGGTGCCATCGCGGCCGGGCAGGTTGCGGTCGTCCTTGTAGGGATCAATCGGCCCGTCCAGAAACCACGCCAGGCGGTCCTGAGCGGCGGCCTCGCCCACGCATTGATGCGGGCGGCAGATGTCGGCACCTCGGTTCATCGCCGCATCCATGCGCCAATCGCCAAGCGTGTCAGAGGCGGGCCACGCGTCTGGTGCGGGGATCTTGGAGGGGGCCCTGAGGGGGCTTGGCACATCGCGGTCCTTCACGGCGCGCCACATCGGCGAATAGACGCGGTAGAAGCCGCCAGTCTTGGTTTCCACCGTCCATGGCTCAAACAGAAGATGGCCCCGATGGCTACCCGCCTCGATGCCATCCTCCTTCAGCCCGGCCTTCACCGCCTTGTCGCGTGCGATGGCGTGCGGATCATAAAGCCGCGACCAATGCACCGCGCGCGCGCCTGTCTCTTTGACCAGTGCCCGCAGAACCTCAAGCGGATCACCCTGCCGCAGGATCAGGCGGCTGCCCATCGCCTCAAGCGTTTCGCTGAACTTCTCCACCGCAAGGCCAAGCCGCCATTTAGGGGCAGCGCCCAGCCGTTCAATCTCGGCGTCATGGATAAACACGGGGATAACAGGACCGCCCGCCTCGATTGCGGCGGCCAAAGCGGGATGATCGGTCAGCCGGAAGTCGCGGCGCAACCACAGGATCGTCGGCGAAGTATCGGTCATATTCAGGCCTTTTATCTTCTTTGGCCCTGACATAGCGCGCTCAGCGCGGCATTAAAGACATATATCCAGCGCCGCGCGCAGCTGGTCCACCTCATCACGGCTGGTGTAATGCACAAAGCTGAGCCGTAGTACGCCCTTTTCCGTATCTACGCCCATCGCGCCCAAGGGCCGCACCGCGTAGAAATCGCCACCCCCCGCCATGATGCCATGCTCCGCCAGATCGCGCGCAACGGCCTCACCCGGACGCGCCAGAGCCACGGCCACGGTTGGCGCGCGGCCCGCCGCCGTCACGGGACCGATGAGGCGGATGGAATTGCGCGCGGCCAAATCATCGAGCAGAGGTTGCAAAAGCGCCTCTTCATGGGCGCGCATAAGGTCATGCACGCCGCTTACGCGCTCCGCCGGGCCACCGGTGATCCCGTGATGTGCGGCAAGCTTATCCATGTAATCGGCCATACCCGCGCAGGCCGCGACCTGCGCATGATCGGGGCCTGCGGGGGTAAAGCGTTTGTCCAGACGGCCCGCGTTGAAATAATGTCCCTGATTGGGAAGTTGCATTCCCAAGGTACGCCGGATCACCATGATCCCTTGATGCGGCCCATAGGTTTTGTAGGCCGAGAAGAGGTAGATATCCGCGCCCAGCATGTCCACATTCACAAACCCATGCGGCGCGTAGCTCACCCCATCCACACAGACAAAAGCTCCGGCAGCATGGGCCAGCGCGGTAATCTCGGCCACCGGATTGACCGCCCCCACCACGTTGGAGCAATGCGGGAAACACACAAGGCGCACTTTTTCGTCCAAGAGATCGACGAGATCTTCAGGGTTCAGAAGGCCCGTCTCCGGGTCGATCTTCCACTCGCGCACCTCAAAGCCCTCATCGGCTAGGCGGCGCCACGGGCCAGTATTGGCCTCGTGATCCTGATTGGTGACGATGATGGCGTCGCCGGGCGACATGAACTGCGCAAAGGCGCGGGCGAGCACATAGGTGTTTTGCGTCGTGGAGGGGCCAAAGCTCAGCTCATCCGTCTCCACGCCCATCATCGCGGCAAGGCGGGTCTGGGCCTCGTCCATCTCCTCGCCGCCCAAACGGCTGGCGGCGTAGGGGGCGTAGGGCTGCACCTTGCGCTGGCGGTGGAACCGCTCCAGCCGTTCGATGACCGGGCGGCACATATAGCTGCCCCCTGCGTTTTCAAAGAAGGCTTGGCCTTGGAGGCTGGGCTCCTCAAAAGCAGGAAACTGGGCGCGGACAAAATCAATATCTAAGGTCATCCCGTCCACAAGAGCCGCCTTTCGCAAAATGGTCAAGCGCGGGCGCGCGATGCGCTCAGAGCAACCCTGCGAAAGCAGCCGAATCTGCTTGGGGGCAGCACCCTGCAAACCGCGCACAAACCGCGACATCCCGCCGCAGGGCAAAATCAGCGTCGCATTCAAGCGACGCCCTGCCGCAAACGCACCCGGGGCAGGCGTATGGTTCGTGACAGACTTACCCTTGGGATAAACGCGCGCCCACGCCTCCAACGAATGAGGCTCTGCCATAACACGCAAACAGCCAAGCGCTCACGGGAACAGGGACATCAAAATGAGTATCAAACCACCCTTTACGGAACTGGACATCAACACCCAGGACGCCGGATTTTACAAAGACAACAGCCTACCTATCGCCTTGATCAGCAAATGCATTATGGTCGCTTTGGTGCTTTGGGCCTTGGTTTGGCCGGGATCGGCCAATTCGACACTGGGCAGCTGGAACAGCAGTATCCTCAGTGTGTTCAACGGTTTTTATATTGTTATCGTGGGCTTTTTCGCTTTCTTCCTCGCAGTGATCGCGCTGCTGCCCAAAACGGGCGCGCGCATCATGGGCACGCCGGGCGAGAAGCCCGAGTTTTCCAATTTCAGTTGGTTTTCGATGATGTTCGGCGCGGGTCTGGGCGTTGGGCTTATGGTCTTTGCCACCGCAGAGCCTCTGGGCCTCTGGGGGTCGAACCCCGTGGTCGTGGCGGGTGCGGTTGAAGGCAATACCGTGGCCGCGCTGGAATCAGGCTTTCGTTACACGTTCCTGCATTACGGCTTTCACGCATGGGCCATCTATGTCGTGACCGGGCTCAGCCTCGCCTATTACGCCTACACACGCGATATGCCGCTGACCATCCGCTCGGCGCTCACGCCGCTTTTCGGGCGGCATGTGAACGGGCCTTTGGGCCATATGGTGGACGTGCTCGGCGTTGTGGCGACCATCCTCGGCGTGTCTGTGACCATCGGCTTCGGCGTCAGTCAGTTCATCGACGGTGTCTACGCGATCACCGGCATGGAGTGGATGATGAACATGGAAGGCGACGCCCCTACACCGGGCAAGGTCGGCCTGATCGCGGGTCTCGTTTTGATCATGACACTCTCGATCATTTCGGCGGTGTCAGGCGTAGGGCGCGGTGTGAAATACCTCTCGAACCTCAATCTGGTCCTGTCGGTGATCTTGCTGATGACCTTCGTGATCTTCGGCTCCTTCGCCTTCGCCATGACAACCTATGGCTCGGCGATGGTGGATTACATCCTCCACTTCGTCTCGCTCAGCTTCAACGCTTTCGGGCCAATGAGCCAAGAGGCCTTCACAGCCGCGATCCCGGCCGCAGCCCAGCCTCTGGCGGGGGATCTTTTCAGTGGGGCCACCAACGCGTGGGGCAGCTTTGACGGCTTCAAATCAGGCCTCACGGGTACTGCAGCAGGGCTCGACGACGCCACGCTGATGGCGGTCTATGAGGCAGGCAACCAAGGCCGGCAGTTTGGCTGGCAGTCGGGCTGGACCACGTTCTACTGGGCCTGGTGGATCGCCTTCTCGCCGTTCGTGGGCCTCTTCCTTGCGCGCATTTCCAAGGGCCGTTCGGTGCGGGAATTCATCGTCGGCTGCGTGATCGCGCCGTCGCTGGTGTGTTTCGCATGGATGACGATCCTCGGCGGCACAGCAATCGATCTGGAGCTGACAGGCGGCGCGGAAGGCACAATCATTGCGGCCTCCAACACTGCCAAGCTCTTCGTCACGCTGGGCCAGATGATCGATGGCGGGCTCTTGTCGGCGCTGACCATCATGTGCGTGGTGCTGATCATGACCTTCCTCGTCACATCGGCGGATTCGGGCATCCTTGTGATGAACACGATCATGTCTGGCGGCGCGCAAGAGACCGGCGTGAAGCACCGCATCGTTTGGGGCATCATCCTCACGCTGGTGATCGGCACCCTGATCCTTGCGGCGGGGGAAAACAATCCGATGGATGCGCTGCGCAATGCGATGATCATCGGGGCGCTTCCGTTCACCATGGTGATGGGCCTGATGTGTCTCGCGTTGATCAAGGCGCTCTACCGTGACGGGTTGCGCGAAAAGCGGGGCCTGCTTGGACAGCCTGCCGAATAAGCTGACCGAGGGGTCACGGCCTCGAAATGTAACAGAGCGGCGTCCCCTGATTGGGGCGCCGCTTTTTATATTGCTCATCAAAAAGCCCCGCCCGGTATGATACCGGACGGGGCTTTTGTTGTTTTGCGGTAAAGCGGCGTGGCTTACTCAGCCGCCTCCTCGACGGACAGAGCCACAAAGCGCGGCTCCCCGGCCCGACGCACCAGAAGCAGAACCGACTTGCGGCCCGCCTCCTTCGCCGTGGCGATACGGTCCTCGAACTCGGAGATTGAGGTCAGCATTTCCTGACCCGCCTCCACGATCACATCGCCCGCGCGCAGGCCCTTCTCATGGGCGTCCGACAGCGGATCGACATCCGTCACCGCAAGGCCCTGTGCCGAACCGTCCATCTCAAGCTGCTCACGCAGCTCATCGGTGAGCGGGCTGACCGTGAGGCCGAGGATCATCTTCTCGGCGGGCTCTTCCGCGCCGTCCGGGTCACCGGGCTGGGCTGCGGGGACCACGCCTTCAGCCTCTTCGCGACGGCCAAGTGTGACGCGCAATGTCTGCGTGCCACCATCGCGGAAGACCACGACGCGGACTTCCTTGCCCACGGCCGTGTTGCCGACAGTGCGCACGAGACCGCGTGTGTCGTCCACATCAGTGCCGTCAAAGCTGAGGATCACGTCGCCCGATTGCATCCCGCTTTCAGCCGCAGGACCTTCGGGCACATCAGTGACCAACGCACCGGAAGCAGTTTCCAGCCCCATCGCCTCGGCGACATCATCGGTCACGTCCTGAATACGCACCCCGAGCCAACCGCGGCGGGTCTCGCCGAACTCCTGAAGCTGATCCACCACTTGCGTGACGACATTGGACGCCATTGAGAAACCGATACCGATCGAGCCGCCATTGGGGCTGAGGATCGCGGTGTTCACGCCGACGACCATCCCGTCCATATCAAAGAGCGGCCCGCCCGAGTTGCCCCGGTTGATGGCGGCGTCCGTCTGGATGTAATCGTCATAGGTGCCGCTGAGCGCGCGGTTACGGGCCGAGACGATCCCGGCGCTGACCGAGAAACCCTGACCGAGGGGGTTGCCCATGGCCATGACCCAATCACCCACACGGGCGGTATCGCTGTCGCCGAAGCTGACGAAGGGCAGCGGCACATCGGTTTCGACCTTAAGAAGAGCGATATCAGTCTTGGGGTCGGTGCCGATGACAGTCGCCTCAAGCTCCCCGCCCTCAAAGAACTCGATGATGATTTCATCGGCGCTCTCGATCACGTGGTTGTTGGTGACGATATAGCCATCCTCCGAGATCACGAAGCCCGAGCCGAGCGCGGAACTGCGCCGGGGCCGGTCGCCATTGCCGCTACGATCACGGAATTCGCGGAAGAAATCCTCGAACGGGCTGCCTTCAGGCACGACAGGGGATGGCCCCGTGCCTGTGGCGACCACGGTGGATGTTGTGATGTTAACCACCGCCGGGCTGATCTTTTCCGCAAGATCCGCAAAACTATCGGTGCGGGCGTTTGCAAATGTGGCTTGCGCGATCACCAAAAGGGTGGTCAGCGCGCCCAGCATGAAGACGCGCAGCGTGCTGCTCGGTTCAGGGGCTGTTGTGGTTTTGATTTGGGTTGCGAGTGTCAACTCCAAGACTCCTTTGTTGAAAAAAGGCGCGGCGTTATCGAAACTCTCTGCGCCGCGAGATGAGTGTAATGTAGGCACGTTTTACACATCCGCAAAGAATGCAACATCACGTCACGCTATGGTGATCTGCTCCAAGCGGGGTTCATGCCCCGAGAAGTTTGGCAACCCATACGAGGCAAAGCCCTGAAACAATGGACAAAAACCCCAAGATACGGCGCGCTTCAGGGGGCATTCCGCGCAAGGCAAAAAGCATCTTCTCAACGAGCGAAGGGGCCAGCGCATAGACCAGCCCCTCCACAATAAGCACCAGCCCGAGGGCGAGTGCGACAACGCCAAGCATTACTCAGCCGTTGGCGAGTTGAAGTAGTCGAAGAACGCACTGTCAGGCGACATCACAATGGTCGATGTCTCCCCGCGCAGCGCGATCCGGTAGGCGTTGAGCGAGCGGTAGAAGGAGAAGAACTCCTCGTTTTCGCCAAACGCTTCGTTGAAGATCGCGTTGCGGTTTGCGTCGGCCTCACCTCGGGTGATCTCCGCCTGACGGCGCGCATCCGACACAAGCTCGACCTGCGTCCGGTCGGCCTGAGCCCGCACACGTTGCGCCGCCTCGTTACCGCGCGCGATCTCGTCCGCCGCCTCACGCTCACGTTCTGCCCGCATACGCGCAAAGGTGGCGTCAAGGTTTTGTGGCGGCAGATCCGTGCGCTTGAGACGCACATCGACAATCTCGATGCCCAACTCAACCGCCTCTGGGATGGCCGAGTTACGGATGCGCAGCATCAGAGCTGCACGGTCCGAGCTGAGGATGTCATTCGAGCTGACCGAACCCAAGATTTCGCGTGTCCGCGAGCGCAGGATCGAATCGAGCCGGTTTTCAGCCGCCGGGATGCCCCCGGTGCCGACCGCTTGGCGGAACCGCTCGACATCCACAATCCGGTAGCGCGCGAAGGCATCGACCACGAGACGGCGATCGTCAAGCGGGGTGACCTCCAAAGGTTCGATATCGCGGCTCAGGATACGGTCATCATAGCTCACGACCTCCTGGACCAGCGGGATCTTGAAGCCGAGACCCGGCTCCTCTTTGACTTTGACGATCTTACCGAATTGCAGCACGAGCGCTTTTTCACGTTCGTCCACAATAAAGACTGACGACAGGGCCGTGATGACCGCAACGGCGATGACGGGCAGAATTAAAGCTGTTTTCCGCATGTTACTGATCTCCTGTGTTACGGCGCAGGTCGTTGAGTGGCAGGTAAGGCACAATGCCCGATCCGCCGCCCGACTGGTTCTCGTCAAGGATGATCTTGTCCATCCCGCCCAGAACCTCTTCCATCGCCTCAAGATAGAGGCGCTGACGCGTCACTTCGGGGGCCTTGGTGTATTCCGTCAGAACGGCGGTAAAGCGGCTTGCTTCACCCTCGGCCTCGTTGACCACGCGGGCGCGATACCCTTCGGCCTCTTCCAGCGTCTGAGCGGCCTGACCACGGGCCTCGGCGAGGATGCGCGCGGCATAGGCGTCAGCCTCTTTCTCAAGACGGTCACGCTGCTGCTCTGCGGCCTGTACTTCGCGGAAGGCGTCAATCACCTGTTGGGGTGGGTCTGCCTTGTCGAAGTTGACGCGGATGACGTTGACGCCGCTGTCATAGCTGTCGAGCGTGCTCTGGATCAACTCCTCCAGACGCGCGGCGATGATGCCGCGGTCCCGGTTGAGCACCGGTGCCAGCTGCGATTGCGCAATGATCTCGCGCATGGCCGATTCGGACACCGCGCGGATCGTGGAGCGCGGATCGCGCAAGTTGAACAGGAACATGTCCGGATCATTGATGTTCCAGACCACCTGAAAATCGATATCGACCACGTTCTCGTCCGCCGTCAGCATGAGGCCAGCCTCGCTGCCGCGTGCACCGACGCCGATATCTTCGTTTTGCTCGCGGGTCGTGACGACCTTCTCATAGGTGATGAGCGGCCAAGGCGCGAGGTGAGGGCCCGGTGAGGTGGTGCGATAATATTCCCCGAGGAACAGCTCCACCGCGCGTTCTTCGGGCTTCACCGTGTAAAAGCTCGCGAAAAGCCACAGGCCGATCAGCGCGACAATGCCAAGGCCGACCGTGCCTTTGGTCAACGCGGGTCCACCATCGCCGCCGCCCGCACCATTGGTGCCACCGCCGCCGCCACGCCCGCCCATGAGCACACGCAACTGGTCTTGACCCTTTTTCATAAGCTCGTCGATTTCGGGGATCGGGGGTTTGCCCCCCTCATTCGGACGGCGTCCGCCGCGGTCGCGATCATCGCCGCCGCCGCCATTGCCTCCGCCATTTCCCGAATTACCGCCGCCGCCGCCCCACGGGCCGCCAGATGGTCCTGCCATGAACGTCTTTCCCTTCTTGAAGTCCTCCGCGACAGCCTGTGCGCCGCAGTTCTGCTTAAACTGTATAGTGCGTGGCAAAAATCAAGCCGTTCGCACCGGGGTTTTCATTGTAACGATTTCTTCGGAGATGGTTGGGTGCACTGCGCAGGTCCGGTCGAAATCCTCTTTGGTGGCACCCATCTTGACCGCCACGCCTGCCAATTGGATGATTTCGCCCGCGTTTGGCGCGACAATATGACAGCCCAGAACCTTGCGGCTGGCTTGGCTCACCACCAACTTCATCAGCACGCGGCTGGAGCGGCCCGCAAACGCGCCCTGCATCGGCTTGAATGACGTGCAATAGACCTCGATCGGCTCCTGCTCGCGGGCGTCTTCCTCGCTCAGGCCGACCGTGCCGACTTCTGGCTGGGTGAAGATCGCGGTTGGGATCAACTCGTGATCGACGGGGGTGGGGTTGCCTTTGAAGACGGTCTCCACAAACGCCATCCCTTCGCGGATGGCGACGGGCGTGAGGTTCACCCGGTCGGTCACATCGCCAATCGCATAGACGGACGGGACAGAGGTCTGGCTGTAATCGTCGACCTCGATCTGGCCGTGGCGTCCCAGAGATACGCCGATCTCTTCAAGGCCCATATCGCCGCTGCTGGGATTGCGACCC
>CALGEH010000240.1 GCA_937881735.1 uncultured Shimia sp. | reverse complement strand
AGGCTGACGCACTTGCTTCATCGTCGCGAAATAAGTCAAAAATCGAGGTGCCCTTCTGTGAATTCGGGCGCGTGGTTGGTGAGCAGCACGAAATCATCCGGATCGCCCAGTGAGGTGGCGGTGCGGTAGCGGGTGGCACCATAGATCAGGCGATCAAATCCGTAGTCTTCCATGCGGCGGGTGAGAAGGCCCCAAAGGTCTTCGATGGTGGGGGCGTGCAGAAACGCGTTCAGGTCCTGCGTGGGTATCATCCCGGCGCCGCGATATGGCCGTTGAGCGCCTCGATGGCGAGAGGATAGCCCGCCGCGCCAAAGCCGCAAATAATCCCTAAGGCCACTGGTGCGATATAGCTGCGATGGCGAAATTCCTCGCGGGCATGGATATTTGAGAGGTGAAGCTCAACCACTGGCAGCTCTACCGAACTGATCGCATCCATCAGTGCCACGGAGGTATGTGTGTAGGCGCCGGCGTTGAGGATGATGCCATTATGCGCGCCGCGTGCGGCATGGATCGCATCGACCAGCGCGCCTTCGCTGTTGCTTTGCTCAAAGGTGATCTTGAGGCCCAGATCCTTGGCCTTCGCGTGGCACATCGCCTCGATATCCTGAAGCGTCGTGTGCCCGTAAACCTCGGGCTGGCGGGTGCCCAAAAGGTTGAGGTTGGGGCCGTTCAAAATAAGAAATGACATCATTGTGCGGCTCCCTTTGGCATGTTTTAGCGCCATTTGGGCCGCTCTGTCGAGATGGAACGCAGGATTCTGGCCTATGTGGCTGTTCTGGTGGCCGAGAAAGATGCGGAACCCGATCTCGCACAGATTGAGACAGCAGTAGGCGCAGAGCTTGCGCGCTTCAAACATCCACGCTGGATGATCACGCTTGACGCGTTGCCGCGCAATACCATGGGTAAGGTGCAAAAAAACGTGTTACGAGAGACTTATGGGGATATCTTCATGCAAAGTGAGAGTGCTGGGCAGGCTTGAACAGCTCATCCTGTATAGACAAAAATTTACATAATACTGATTATGCGACTTTTGCTTGTGGTGAAAATCCCCAGCCCTGCACGCAGTCTAGCGGCCTGAGTCAAATGGCTCAGGCCGCCCTCAGCAAATATCAGAAAAACGCCTGAAGACCGGTTTGCGCCCGTCCGAGGATCAGCGCATGAACGTCATGCGTGCCCTCATAGGTGTTCACCGTCTCAAGGTTCATCATGTGGCGGATCACCTGAAACTCCTCGGAGATTCCGTTGCCGCCATGCATGTCCCGCGAATGCCGTGCAATCTCAAGGGCTTTGCCGCAGTTGTTACGCTTGATGAGTGATATCATCTCGGGCGCTGCCCGCGCCTCGTCCATCAGCCGCCCTACCCGCAGCGCCGCCTGAAGGCCCAGCGTGATCTCGGTTTGCATATTGGCGAGCTTGAGTTGGAAAAGCTGCGTCTGTGCCAGCGGTTTTTTGAACTGATGCCGGTCGAGCCCGTATTGCCGCGCGCCGTGCCAGCAGAACTCCGCTGCCCCCATCACACCCCAGGCAATGCCATAGCGGGCGCGGTTGAGACAGCCGAACGGACCTTTAAGCCCCTCGACACCGGGCAAAAGCGCATCCTCGCCCACTTCGACGTCCTTCATCACGATCTCGCCCGTCACGGAGGCCCGTAGGGACTGTTTGCCACCAATCTTGGGGGCGCTGAGGCCCTTCATGCCTTTCTCAAGGACAAATCCACGGATTTTGCCGTCATGCGCGTCCGACTTGGCCCAGATCACGAAGACATCGGCGATCGGGCTGTTCGAAATCCACATCTTGGAGCCTGTGATCCGGTAGCCCGCATCGGTTTTCACCGCGCGGGTTTTCATACCCGCAGGGTCAGAGCCCGCGTCCGGTTCGGTCAGGCCGAAGCAGCCGATGAGCGTGCCGGCGGCGAGACCCGGCAGGTATTTGAGCCGTTGTTCCTCTGTGCCATATGCGTAAATGGGATACATCACCAGGCTGGATTGCACGGACATCATGGAGCGATAGCCGCTGTCCACGCGCTCGATCTCGCGCGCAACCAAACCGTAGCTCACATAGCTCGCGCCGATCCCGCCGTATTCTTCGGGGATGGTCGTGCCCAAGAGGCCCATGGCGCCCATTTCGGGGAAAAGCTCAGGCGCCACCGTCTCTTCCGCATAGGCTTTGATGACCCGTGGTGCCAGCTTTTCCTGAGCAAAGCTGCGGGCGCTGTCGGAGATCATGCGCTCGTCTTCGCTCAGCTGGTCGTTGAGGTAAAACGGATCGGCCCAGTCGAATGTCCCCAGATCGGGGGCGTCTTTGGCTTTGAGGGTTGCGGGGGCGTCGAGGCTCATCGGGGTGGTCCTTTCATGCGGGATGGACGTGTTTATACTGGACGATACCGCAAAATACGCTCAAAGAACAGCGCAGAACCCGCATCAACCCATGAGGAAACCGCATAGATGCCCCTGCCCCGCCGCTTTCTGCCTTCCACCGCCGCGCTGCGCGCGCTTGAGGCGCTTGACCGTCTGGGCAGCGCCACTGCCGCCGCCGAGGCACTGGACCTGAGCCAGAGTGCCGTGAGCCGCCAGATCCAGACGCTGGAGGAGCAATTGGGCATGGCGCTGGTGCTGCGCGAGGGGCGACGGATGGTGCTGACGCCCGAGGCGAGCGCCTATGCGGCGGAGGTGCGCGGCGCGCTCAGCCAGATCGCGCAGGCCTCGATGAAGCTCACGGTTAATCCGGCGGGGGGTAGCCTGAGCCTTGCGATCCTGCCCACGTTCGGGATGCGCTGGCTGGTTCCGCGCCTGCCCGATTTCGCGCGCAACCATCCAGAGGTGACGCTGAACCTGTCAACACGCGTGCGTCGGTTCAGCTTTGCCTCGGAACCTTTTGATGCGGCGATACATTTTGGTGACGGCGATTGGCCGGGAACGGAGGCGATGCGCCTGCGCGGAGAGGCCGTGATCCCTGTCTGCGCACCGGATCTGATTACTGGGCGCGCGCCCACATCTCCGGCGGCGCTGCGCGATCTGCCGCTTTTGCATATCGAGACGCGCCCCGAGGCCTGGGCCGCGTGGTTCACCGCCCAAGGCGCTCCGGATGGTCCGGTGAGTGGGACGATCTACGATCAGTTCGCGACCATCACGCAGGCGGCGTTGCATGGGCTGGGCATCGCCCTCCTGCCGGATTACCTCGCGGAGCAGGATCTGGCGACAGGGCGGCTTGTCTCCGCTTGGGGCGGTCCCTGCCCCAGCCCAGGTGCTTATTATCTTGTCTGGCCGCGCGGCGCAGCTCAAACTGGCGCGCTGGCCTCATTTCGTGCATGGCTCGCGGCACAAGCGAGCGAGGAGGATATGCTGCCGCGCTAGCCCAGAGCGTATCCCGCGCCCCGCACCGTGCGTAGCGGATCGTCCCCGCCATGTTGACACAGCGCCTTGCGCAGCCGCCCGATATGAACATCCACCGTGCGGGTATCGACATAGATATCGCGGCCCCAAACCCGGTCGAGAAGCTGCTCGCGGCTCCAGACCCGGCCCGGCTTTTCCATAAAGGTGCTGAGCAGGCGAAACTCCGTTGGCCCGAGCTTCAGGGCCTTTCCATCGCGGGTCACGCGGTGGGTCTCGGCGTCAAGTTCGATCCCCCGATACTCAAGCCGCTCCCCCACTGCCGCAGGCCGGGTGCGGCGCAGCTGGGCACGCACCCGCGCCATCAATTCAACCACCGAATAGGGTTTGACCACATAATCATCCGCACCCGTCTCAAGGCCCCGCACGCGGTCGACCTCCTCAGATCGGGCCGAGAGCATGATGATCGGGATGGCACGCGTCGCGGAGCGGGATTTGAGCTGTCGGCAGACCTCAATCCCCGAGACCTTGGGCAGCATCCAGTCCAGCACAATGAGATCGGGCGCGCCTTCCCGGACAAGCTCCAGCGCCTCCTCGCCATTCTCGGCGCTCTGCACGGCGAACCCATCCGCCTCAAGGTTATAGAGCAGAACCTCGCGCTGCGCGGGTTCATCCTCGACAAGCAAAACGCGGGGCTGATCAACGCTCATCCCCTGCCCTCCCTCAGATGTCCAGAGGCTTGGTTGAGGTCAGATCGCCCTTCGGGCGGCTTTCCTCGGGCATCTCGCCGGTGACGAGATAGATCACCTGCTCGCAGATCGAGGTGACATGGTCGCCCATCCGCTCGGTGTTCTTGGCGATGAAATGGAGATGCATGCAGGCGGTGATGTTGCGTGGGTCCTCCATCATAAACGTCAGGAATTCGCGGAAAAGCGCGTTATACATCTGGTCCACGTCTTGGTCGCGCAGCATCACCTCATACGCGAGATCCGCGTCGCGCTGAATATAGGCGTCGAGCGCGTCTTTCAGCATCCTCTCCACCTCGCGCGCCATACGGCGCAGGGCGGCGGGAGAGCCGTTGACGGGCGGCAGTTGGGCCAGAACGGTCGTGCGCTTGGCCATGTTCTTGGAGTAATCGCCGATCCGCTCCAGATTGGCGCTGATTTTCAGCACTGACAGGATCAGGCGCAGATCAATTGCCGTGGGGGCGCGCAGGGCAATGACCTTTGCCACCTCCTGATTGATCATCTCCTCCAGATCATCAATGGCGCGGTCGCGGCGGCGGACGGTCTCGGCCAGCTCCTGATCCTGGGTTTCAAGCGAGGTGGCCGCGTCGATGATGGCCTCCTCGACGAGGCCGCCCATCTTCATGATCTGGGCCTGAATGACCTCCAGATCGCGGTCAAAGGCCGAGGCGATATGTGTCTCTTGCATGGTGACTACCCGATCCGGCCGGTGATGTAGGACTCGGTCCTCTCATCAACGGGGTTGGTGAAAATCGTGCCCGTCTCACCATACTCGACCAGATGGCCGAGATGGAAGAACGCGGTCTTTTGGCTGACGCGGGCGGCTTGCTGCATCGA
>CALGEH010000239.1 GCA_937881735.1 uncultured Shimia sp. | reverse complement strand
GAAGAGAAGTCGGTCTGGGCCGACAAGGGCTATGTCAGCGCCGAGCGCGAGGCTGACCTAGGTATGCTCCTCGAGCTCCTAAGCCTCACGCCGAGTCATTGGATATCACATCTGGGACCAAAGATCGACCCTTAAGTCTCTGTTTTGATTAAGTTTACATACTAGACAAAGCTTACGCTCACCCCCGCCCAGCCAGCGCCACGATATTCCCACCCTCAGCCGACCCTGTGACATGCGCCGCCCATGAGCTACAACGCCTGCGCAATGATTTTGAGGAATCGCAATCCATCACACGCGCCGACCATCTGGCCAGTGTGGCCGGGACACGGCGGCTGGCGGATGCCTTTGACACCTATATCGAGACCGCCGATCTCTTCTGCGACGCGACCACATGCCCCTCGGTGGACAGTAACGGCAATCTGGTGGTCTACGACCGCAACCATGTGACGAAAACCTACGCGCTGAAACTGGCGCGATGGGTCCTTTCCGCCCTGGACTGAGCCGGACAACCAGCGCGCCCGCGGGTCTCGCCTGCGGCGTCCTGACCCAGTATAGGAGGATTTTTATCGGTTTCTCTTGAGAACCTGACCGTTTTCCTCCAGATATGCAAAAATTTCAGGCCCCAGAGACCATAGGCCCTTAAAGATCAGGAGTTCGCGTGTCCCTCTTCCTTATCGTCGCCCTGCCCTTCCTCGGGGCTCTCTTGCCCGGTCTCATGAATTCAGCAGGCCGTGCCGCCTGCGCCGGGGTCACGTTTACCATCACACTCATCGCTTTTGTGGGGCTTTTGACCAATCTGCCCGCCGTTCTGGCCGGAGAGTTGGTGACAGCCGGGGTGCCGTGGCTGCCCGGCTTGGGGCTCAACGTCACGTTCATGCTGGATGGCCTCGGGTTTTTCTTCGCCTGTCTGATCCTCGGTATCGGCCTTTTGATCATCACCTATGCGCGCTATTACCTCGCGCGTGAGGATAATATGGGTGAGTTCTTCACCTATCTTCTACTCTTCCAAGGCGCGATGGTCGGCATCGTAATGAGCGACAACATCCTGCTTTTGCTCATCTTCTGGGAGTTGACGTCGCTGTCGTCCTTCCTGCTCATCGGCTATTGGAAGCACCTGCCCGCGGGCCGCCAGGGCGCGCGTATGGCGCTGGCCGTAACCGGTATGGGGGGGCTCGCGATGATCGGCGGCATGATGATCCTCGGCAATATCGTGGGCAGCTTCGAGCTGAGCGTCATTTTGCAAAACAAGGAGTTGATCCAGGCCTCGCCGCTCTACCTGCCGGCGCTCATTCTGATCCTCTTGGGCTGTTTCACCAAGTCGGCGCAGTTCCCGTTCCACTTCTGGCTGCCGCACGCGATGGCGGCACCCACGCCCGTTTCGGCCTATCTGCATTCGGCCACGATGGTGAAGGCGGGGATTTTCCTCATGGCGCGGATGTGGTCCGTGCTGTCGGGCACGCCGGAATGGTTCATCCTCGTGACATCTGCGGGTCTCATCACCATGGTGCTGGGCGCTGTGATCGCGCTCTTCAAACATGACCTCAAGGCGCTTCTCGCTTTCTCCACGGTCAGCCATCTGGGCCTCATCACCATGCTTCTGGGCACCGGCACCGCCTTCGGGGCGATGGCCGCGATGTTCCACATCCTCAACCACGCCACGTTCAAGGCCGCGCTCTTCATGGCCGCAGGTATCGTGGACCATGAGACCAAGACGCGCGATATCCGCATCCTCGGCGGCCTGCGCACACTGATGCCGATCACGTTCGCCATAACCACGCTGGGCGCGCTGTCGATGGCGGGTATTCCGCTTCTCAACGGGTTTTTGTCCAAGGAGATGATGCTGGAGGAAGCCAACCGCACCGCCCTCTTCAACGCGCCGTGGCTGGTTCCGGCGCTGGCGACCATCGGCTCGCTTTTCTCCGCCGCCTATTGCTTCCGCCTCATCGGCCACACATTCCTTGGCCCGGTGCGCGAAAGCTATCCGGCCAAACCGCATGATCCCAGCATCGGCCTCTGGGGCCCGCCCGCACTTTTGATGATCCCGGTTATCGCCATCGGCATCGCGCCCTTCTTGGCCGAGCCCTTCGTGAAGCTGGTCACAGCCTCGGTGCTGGGTGGCGAGGCAGAGGTGCCGAAAGCCTATTTCAAAATCTGGCACGGTCTGGTGCCCGCCCTTTACATGTCCATCGTGGCAGTTGTCGGCGGCCTCCTGTTGATGATCATCTACAAACCGCTTCAGGCTGGATGGGACGCAGTCCCCCGCCCCGAGGCCAAGACGATCTTCGACGCGCTGGTCAGGGCCATCACCTCCGCCGCGCGCGGCTTCACCCACGGGCTACATAACGGCGCCTTCACCCGCTATGGCGCGATCTTCACGCTGGCTGTGGTGGGTGCGGGCTATTACGCCTATGCCTCCGGCACCGTCCTGCCCACCACACGGGCGATGAGCCCGATCGAGATCGTCCCGGCGGCGGGCTGGGCGATGCTGGTCGCGGCCACGATCGGTTTGATGCTTTTGCATCGCAACCGGCTGATGTCGCTGATCATGGTGTCCATCGTCGGCCTGATCGTCTCGGTCGGGTTCGTTTATTTCAGCGCGCCGGACCTTGCCATGACACAGTTGACCGTGGATGTGGTCACGCTGGTCTTGCTGCTGCTTGCGCTCAATTTCCTGCCCAACCGCACCCCGGTCGAGAGCAGTGCGGTGCTGCGTCTGCGTGACGGCGCAGTGGCCGCCATCGGCGGGCTGGCGGCGACGGCCATGGCCTATCACTATCTCATGCGCGACGCAGTCGAAACGCCCATTTCGGCCTTTCACGTGGCCAACTCCTACAAGGGTGGCGGCGGCACGAATGTGGTGAACGTGATCCTCGTCGATTTCCGTGGCTTTGATACCTATGGCGAGATCATCGTTCTGGGCATCGCGGCCCTGCTGATCTACGCGCTGACCGAAACCTTGCTCAATGGCCCGGTGCGTGCGCGCCTTCTCAACCGCAAGCCGGATCAGGCCCGCGCGGGCGACATGCACCCAATGATGATGGTGGTGCTGACGCGGGTGATGATGCCTGTGGTGCTGATGGTCGGTTTCTACATCTTCCTGCGCGGCCATAACGAGCCCGGCGGCGGGTTCATCGCGGGGCTGGTCGTCTCCATCGCGGTCGTGATGCAATATATGGCGAGCGGGCTGGCCTGGGCCAATGCGCGCATCCGCTATCCCTATCACGGGGTCATCGGCACCGGCGTTCTGGTGGCCGGGCTTTGTGGCATCGGCAGCTGGCTGGTTGCCAAGCCCTTTATGACGACCGATTTTACCTATGTGCGCATCCCGCCCTTCAACGAGTTTGAACTGGCCACAGCGCTGGTCTTTGATCTTGGCGTGTTCCTGACCGTCGTGGGGGCGGTGATGCTGTCGCTTGAAAGCTTCTCGCGGCTGGCGCGGCGCGCCCATGTGCCCGACACGGATTACCCGATGGATATTGATCCCTCGCGCGATGACCCGCCCGAGCCCCCAGCTCCGCAGCCGAACCTGAAGGAGGGCGTGTGATATGGAACTTCTCGTAGCCTCCGCCATCGGCGCTATGACAGCCGGAGGGATTTACCTGATGCTGCGTTTGCGCACCTTTCCAGTGATTCTCGGCATCGCCATGCTCACTTATGCGGTGAACGTGTTCCTCTTCGCCTCCGGACGGCTCACCGTGGGCTCCGCGCCCGTGCTGCGCGAAGGTGTGACAAACTATGCCGACCCGCTGCCACAGGCGCTTGCGCTGACGGCGATCGTGATCTCCTTCGGGATGACCGCCGTGGTCGTGATGATCGCGCTTGGCTCGTATCTGGGATCAAACGACGACCATGTGAATGACCCGGCCGAGCCGGATGCGGAGGACCGGACATGACCCATTGGATCATCCTGCCGGTGATGCTGCCTGCGATGGTGGCACCCTTCATCATCCTCGCCGCGCGCTATCACATGTCCATTCAACGGGTCACGACCGTGGCCAGCATGATCGCCCTTATTGCACTCGCGGCGGGCCTTGCGTGGCAGGCCTCGGACGGCACGGTCACGGTCTACCGCCTCGGCGATTGGGCCGCCCCGTTCGGCATTGTTCTGGTGGCCGACAAGCTGTCGACGATGATGGTGCTTTTGACCGCCATCCTCGGCCTGATCGTGTCTCTCTATGCCATCGGGTCGAGATGGGACGAGCAGGGGCGGCATTTCCATGCGCTTTTGCAGTTTCAGATCATGGGGATCATGGGTGCGTTCCTGACGGGCGATCTCTTCAACCTCTTCGTGTTTTTTGAGATCCTTCTGATCGCCTCCTACGGGCTGATGATCCACTCGGGCGGGAACAAGCGGCTCAGGGCGGGCGTGCAATACGTGCTATTCAACCTGCTGGGCAGCACCTTGTTCCTCTTTGCATTGGCTGCGATCTATGCCGAGACGGGCACGCTCAACATGGCCGATCTGGCCGAGCGTGCGCAAATGGTCAGCGCCGATGAGACGGTGGGCTTGCGCATTGCCGCAGTCCTCTTGATCCTCGTCTTTGCGGTGAAGGCCGCCGTGGTGCCGCTCCATTTCTGGCTGCCATCGAGTTATGCCCAGGCCCCCGGCCCCGTGGCCGCCCTCTTCGCGATCATGACCAAGGTCGGCGCCTACGCGATCATCCGCGTCTACACGATGATCTTCCCGCCCGAGCTTGAGGCGACAGCGGGCCTACACACCGATTGGCTCCTGCCAGCCGCCCTCATATCGCTGGCGCTGGGGATGGTGGGCGTGCTCGCGGCCAAGACGCTCGACAGGCTTGTAGCATTTTCCGTCATCGGCTCCATGGGGATGGTGATGACGGCTGTCGCGCTCTTCTCGGAAGAGGCGATTGCCGCGGCGCTTTACTACATCATCCATTCCACGCTGGCCGCCGCCGCCCTCTTCCTGATCACCGACATGATCCGGCAAGGGCGCGCCGATCTGCGCCTCACAGCCCAAGCGCCGGTGCCGGGGCATCTGCTGATCGCGGGTCTCTTCATGACGTCGGCCATCGCAATGGCGGGCCTGCCGCCGCTGTCGGGTTTTGTGGGCAAGCTGTTGATCCTCGATGCGTCCTACGCCTCGCCGCTGATGCCTTGGGTCTGGTCGGTGATCCTGATCTCAAGCCTCATCGGCATTGTGGGCTTCGCGCGCGCGGGCAGCACACTCTTCTGGAAGGCCCGCAGCATCGAGACCGAGACGGCGCCAGAGGGCACCCCTCCTTCCGCTCTGTCGGCCATAGCCGTGGGCGGGCTTATTGCGCTGCTTATCGCGCATACCGTATTCGCAGGTCCCGCCTACCGCTATACTGCCGGTGCCGCGGCACAGCTGTTCGCACCCGAGGCTTATATCGACACAGTGTTGAATACCCCCGGCAAGCTCAGCCCTAAGACGGAGGAGAATTGAGATGAACCGCTTTTTCGCTTGGCTTTTCCCGCATCCGCTTCTGACGCTGATCCTCACCGTCGTCTGGACGCTTTTGCAAAATCAGGTCTCGGCGGGCATGGTCGTCTTCGGGCTGATCCTCGGGACCATCATCCCCATCCTCACCTCGCGCTGGTGGCCAGACAGCCCGCGTAAATTCAAGGTGGGCAAGATGATCTCTTATTGCCTGCTGGTCATTTGGGATATCATGGTCGCGAATGTGGAGGTCGCATGGATCGTGCTGACCCGCCCCAATGCCAAGCTGCGCCCCGCATGGGTCGTCGTGCCGCTGGACCTGCGCCAATCAGAGGCGATCACGATCCTTGCGGGCACTGTCACCCTCACGCCCGGCACGGTCTCGGCTGACCTTTCGGATCACGGGCGCAGCCTGCTGGTCCATGCGCTCGATACGGATGACCCGGACGCCGTGCGCAACGAGATCAAAAACCGCTATGAGCGCCGCCTGAAGGAGATCTTCGAATGAGCCAAGCACTGGATGTGATGAACATCGCCCTCCTCATCGCCTTCGCCGCAGTCGCGCTGGCACAGGTCCTGTCGATGGTCCGGCTGGTTCTAGGCCCTTCGGTGGGTGACAGGATCCTCGCGCTCGACACGATGGTGATCAACGCCATCGGCCTCATCGTTCTGATGGGGATCAGTCAGGGCAGCACCATCTATTTCGAGGTCTCGCTGATCATCGCGATGCTGGGCTTTGTGTCCACCGTCGCTTTTGCGCGGTTCGTGATGCGGGGGGATATCATCGAATGAGCTGGGATATCATCGCCATATACGCAACCTCCGCAGCCCTTATCATTGGCGCGATCTTTGCCATGGTGGGTGCTATTGGCCTCATCAAGTTCAACGATACGATGGTGCGGATGCACGCACCCACCAAGGTGGGCACAGTGGGTATCGGCGCGCTTCTTCTGGCGTCGATCATCTATAACTCGGTGATCGGTGACGGTGCGATCCACAGCGCGCTCGTGATGGCGTTCTTGTTCGTAACAGCCCCGATCTCGGCCAATTTCATCGCCAAGGTGAACATCCATAAACGCAGCTGCGACGTGCCGCCTGCGCCTGAGGGCGACGACACATGGGCCACCCTCAATGTGCCCGAGGCCGACCGCGAGATCGAACCGCAAAAGGACGGCGCGGCGTAAACCGCGCGGTCCTTTAGAGCGCCATATCAGGCGGGCTGTTGTTGCGTCATGCAGTGGATACCGCCGCCATTCCAGCAGATATCAGTGATATCAACCTGCACGATCTTGCGGTCTGGGAAAGCCTTTGCGAAGGCCTCGGCTGCGGGCGCGTCCGTCTTGGTGCCAAAGCGCGGCAGGACCACGCCCCCGTTGGCGATATAGCAATTGACATATGACGTGGCCGTCCAATCGCTGTCATCGTGGTAGGTATAAGCCTCATCGAGCAGCGTGATCTCGATCTCACGCCCGTCCGCATCGGTCTGCCCGCGCAGGGCGCTCAGGTTTTCCTGCACGACCTTGTAATGTGGATGGTCGGGGTCCGGGTTTTGTTCGAAAAGGACATGGCCCGGACGCACATAGGTCAACACCCCGTCGATATGCCCGTCCGTGATCCACTCGTCCTCGTCCCCCGGAAGCCAGACCACCTTGCGCGCGCCGATAGCGTCGAAAAGGCCGCGCTCCACCTCGGCCTTGGTCATGCCGGGATTGCGGTTGGGGTTGAGCATGCAGGTCTCAGTAGTGATCACCGTGCCCTTGCCATCGGAAATCAGCGCGCCGCCCTCGCCCACCAGCGGTGATTGGAACAGCGCCAACCCCAGATGTGCTGCCAGCCCAGCGCCCACGGCGCGGTCCGCATCTGATCCGGGATATTTCTCGCCCCAATTGGTGAAATGCAGGTTCGATGCGATGGTCCGCCCGCGCGGGTCCTGCACAAACAAAGGCCCTGTGTCGCGAAACCACAGATCATCCTGCGCAAGCGGGACCACCTCGACCGAATTGGGCAGCTTGGCCCGTGCTTCCGCCACCACCTCTGGATGGGCCAACACACGGACCGGCTCAAACGCGGCAATCGTGCCCGCGATGGCGGCAAAGGCCCGCTCAACCGCAGCAAAATCGCGCCGGCCCCAGTTCTCTGCGTCATCATCATGCACCCACGCCATCCAGCAGCACGCATGGGGCCCCGTCTCTGCGGGCATGACGAAGCCCAACTCGCCGGGGCTCTTGCCCGCCGCGAGGGCAGCCATCAGATCGGCAACATCGCTCACACTTTCGGTTCTTGTTGCGTGATGCAGTGGATGCCGCCGCCGCCAATGGCGATGGACGGGATCGGCACCTGCACAACCTCACGGCCCGGCAAATGCTCGGCCAGCAGATCGCGCACCATGTCGTCCTCGGCTATGCCATAGGCAGGCATGATCACCGCGCCATTGCAGATGTAGGAATTCACGTAAGACGCGCAAAACCGCTCGCGCCCGTCATTGACCTGAGACGCATCGGGGATCTCGATCAGCGTCAATTCGCGCCCCGCCGCATCCGTCTGCCCGCGCAGCGCATCCACGTTCGAGACGTTAATGTCATACCATTCGCCATCCTTCGGCCCCGGCCCTTCGCAAAGCACCACGCCGGGCGCGATGAACTGCGCGATGCCGTCCACATGCCCGTCCGTCTCCACCTCAAGCGGGTTGCCAGGCAGCCAGATCACCTTGGAGACGCCGAACATCTCGCAAAGCTCTTTTGTGATGGCGTCGCGGGTCCAATCCGGGTTGCGGTTCACATTGGGAAAACAACTGATCGTGGTGAGAAGCGTGCCCTCCCCGTCCACGCTGATCCCGCCACCCTCGGCGATGAGGTTTGAGGCAAAGGTCTTTGCCCCCGCCGCTGCGGCAATCGCCGCCGCGCTGGAATTGTCCCCATCAAAGGGCGCGTATTTCCCGCCCCATGCGTTGAACTCAAAAATAGACGCCGCCATGCCGCCCTTGCCATCAATCACGAAATTCGGCCCGCAATCGCGGCTCCAGCTATCGTCGATGGGATGCTCCAGAAGCTCGACATCACTGCCCAGCATCGCATGGGCCGCCGCGCGGTCCTCGGGGCGCACCAGCATGGTCAAGGGTTCAAATCGCGCGATTGCATGGGCCACGGCGGTGTAGTTGCGGCAGGTCTCGGCCATATCGTCCCAGACCTCCGCGCGGGAGGGCCACATCATCCATGTGCGGGCATGCGGCGCCCATTCCGGGGGCATATGAAAACCGGCGGCCTTGGGTGTCATCCGTGTCATCTCAGAAAATCCTTTTGTAAAAACACACAGCCCCCTCAGACGGGCCGTGTGACCCCATCCATAGTGTGCAAAGCGCCATACATGCTGGGCCTGCGGTCCCGGAACGGGCCCCATGACCCGCGATAGGCCGCCGCCGCGTCCAGATCGACCTCAGCAGTCAGCACCGTCTCCTCCGTGCGATCCGCATCCGCAAGGATATCGCCCGTGTAGCCCGCGATGAAGGAGGTGCCGTAGAACTCGGCCTGCAAATTGCCCTGCACCTCGCGCCCAACCCGGTTGGAGGCCACCAGAGGCATCATATTGGCCGCCGCGTGGCCCTGCATGGTGCGCCGCCAATGTCCGGCGCTATCAAGCTCGGGCGCATGCGGCTCGGACCCGATGGCTGTGGGGAAGAGGAGCATCTCGGCGCCCTTGAGAGCCAGGGCGCGCGCCGTCTCGGGAAACCACTGATCCCAGCAGATGCCACACCCCACGCGGCCAAACCGCGTCTGCACCACTTTGAACCCGGTGTCGCCGGGACTGAAATAGAACTTCTCCTGATAGCCGGGCGATTGGGGGATATGGGTCTTGCGGTAATTGGTCAGGATCGTGCCATCCGCATCGGCAATCGCCAGCGCGTTGAACCGCGCCTGCCCTGCCTGCTCATAATAGGAGATCGGCAGCACCACCCCCAGCGTCTTGGCCAAAGCGGCGAAGTGCTGCACCACGCGGCTTTCCATCATCGGGCGTGCAAGCTCCAGATACTGGTTTTCTTCCAACTGGCAGAAATATGGCGTCTCAAACAGCTCCTGTAGCAAGATCACCTGCGCGCCCGCATCAGCCGCCTTGCGCACATGCGCCTCGGCGCGGGCGATATTGTCATCCGTGTCCCAGGTGCAGGACATTTGCGTGGCAGCGAGGGTGACGGGGCGCATAGCTTCCTCCATTTGATCAAATTATGACTGAACGCTAGCCGGAGGCACACATGGTGTGCAAGCCTGTTATTGTGTGATGGCCGATTTGCCCCTAGCGTGGAGGTGAGACGCCAGCAACTGGAGCACATTATGCCCACCACCGACCTGCCCTTCAGCCCCGAAGAATACGCCGCCCGCCTCGCAAAGACTCGTGCAGCGATGAGCGCGCGTGGGATCGACACGCTGATCGTGACGGACCCGTCGAATATCGCATGGCTCACGGGCTATGACGGTTGGTCCTTCTACGTGCATCAGGCCGCCGTGATCGGAATGGAAGGTGCGCCACTGTGGTGGGGCAGGAACCAAGACACCCAAGGCGCTTTGCGCACCGTCTATATGCCGTCTGAGCAGGTCGTGGGCTATCCCGATACCTATGTGCAAAGCACTGAGCGGCATCCGATGGACCACCTGTCGGATCTGTTGCAGGAGCGCGGGCATGGTGCGGCCCGGATCGGTGTGGAGATGGACAACTACTACTTCTCCGCCGCCGCCTTCGCCGCCCTCAGCCGCAATCTGGAGTTCGCCACGCTGATCGACGCCACAGCACTGGTCAACTGGCAGCGCGCGGTGAAATCCGCGGCCGAGATCACCTTCATGCGCCGCGCCGCAAGCATCGTCGAGAAGATGCACGCCCATATCGCCGACCGGATCGAGCCGGGAATGCGCAAATGTGATCTGGTGGCCGAAATCTATGGCGTGGGTATCAAGGGCACCGACGCGCATGGCGGCGACTATCCCGCCATCGTGCCGCTTTTGCCCACCGGGACAGACGCCGCCGCGCCGCATCTGACATGGGACGACAAACCGTTCGAGCGCGGGGCCGCCACCTTCTTCGAGATCGCGGGCTGCTACCGTCGCTACCACGCGCCGCTCTGCCGGACGGTCTTTCTCGGCACGCCCCCCGACGAGATCAAACGCGCGGAGGAGGCGCTGATCCGGGGCCTTGAGGCCGGGCTGGAGGCCGCAATCCCCGGCAACCGGGCGTGTGATGTGGCCAATGCGCTCCACGCAGAACTCGCGAAGGCGGGGATCGAGCGCGAGGCGCGCTGCGGCTATCCCATCGGGATCAGCTATCCCCCCGACTGGGGCGAGCGCACGATCAGCTTCCGCGCCAGCGACGAGACGGTGCTGGAGGCGGGCATGACGTTCCACTTCATGCCGGGGCTCTGGATGCAGGATTGGGGGATAGAGATCACCGAGAGCATCGTCATCCGTGATGGCGGCCCAGCGGAGTGTCTCGCGGATGTGCCCCGCCCCATGCTGATAAAGCACTGAGCGCGCATGGCAGCAGATAACCCTACGGCAGGCGCTGTTGAAACCCGCACGCCGATGGGCGTATGGTGGACAACGCGCGCGGCACAAAGCTGCGCGCAGCCCCGAGGAGACAGGCCCCAATGACGCCATTCGCAGTTGCCGGCGTGCAGATGTATGTGAACGCACTCGAATCCAATGTGGATGGAATGTTGCAGCGGCTGGATATTTTGATGGCCCGCTTTCCTTGGACGCAGATGGTCCTGTTCTCCGAGCTTTCGCCCTATGGCCCGCTGAACCGCTTCGCGCTGCCCCTGCATAACGAGGCGATTGAGAGGTTTCAGGCCGCTGCCGTAAAGCACAATGTCTGGCTCATTCCCGGCTCCATGTTCGAGCGCACGCCCGAGGGCACGATTTACAACACCTCCAGCGTGATCAACCCAAGCGGTGAGGTCATCGCCACCTACCGCAAGATGTTTCCTTTCCGTCCCTACGAGGTCGGCGTCGAGGCAGGCACCGGGTTTTGCGTCTTCGATGTGCCGGATGTGGGGCGGTTTGGCCTCTCAATCTGCTATGATATCTGGTTCCCCGAAACCACACGGCAGCTGACCTCCCAAGGCGTCGAGGTGCTTTTGCATCCCGTGCTGACCGGCACCACAGACCGCGATGCGGAGCTTGCCATCGCACGCGCCACGGCGGCGCAGTTCCAGTGCTATGTGATCGACGTGAACGGGCTGGGCGCCGGCGGCGTGGGCAAATCCTGCGTGATTGATCCCGCGGCCACCGTGCTGCACCAGTCGGCAGGCCAAGAGGACATGTTCCCCATCGAGATGGATCTGAGCCAGGTCCGCCGCCAGCGTGAGACGGGCATGAAGGGGCTGGGCCAGGTGCTTAAAAGCTTCCGGGACCGACCCGCCGATTTTCCGGTCTATGACCGCACCAGCGGCGCAGACACCTATCTGCACCGGCTCGGACCACTGGAAATTCCCAAACAGGGCAGCCGTGCGGGCCTGCATGTGGACATGCCAAGCGCCCCCACTCGGCCGCCCTCCGCCGCCACCGTGGAACCAAGTCAGAACCCACGCGTTGTACCCGCTACGCTGCCCACAAACGCGCCCTCCGAGAGCGACCACGCGACAGACTTGCGACCAACAGCCAAGGAGGCGAGCACCCTCGCCCCCTAAGAGCTGATAAAAAAGGCCCCGGCGCCTCGGTGCCTCAGTAGGCCGCATAAAAGACGCGGAGATTATCATGCAGTCCATGGCAGAGTATTATTCAGCGGTGCAGCTACGCGCCGATCGCTGGAGCGCACTGCGCGAGACGACAGAGGCTCTCTCGCGCCCGAGAGACGGCGCCAATACGGACAAGACCAAGGAAACTGTTGCCGAACTTTTGCAACAGCAAGCCTTGATAGAGGCCTACTGGGCCTTCCCCGGACTGCCCGCCTTCGACATGCTGCGGCGGCAATTCGAGCACCGCAAATATGATGACCTGGCCTTCTCGGTGCAGCGGATCGCCCGCGCCCTGACCACCGGTGCCTATCGCCGCCGCCATATCCCGCTGGAGCGCGACAGCTCGGACGCGGATGATCACGACGACGAGGCGATGCAATCACTTGAGGCGCGCGCTCTGACCAAGCCCTATTTCGAAGTGCTGATCGTCGATGATGTGAACGAGCATCAGGAACGCTGGATGAAATCCAACTTCGCCCGGATGCGTCGCAGCGAGGACCAGTTTCATTATGAAGCCGTGGTCGTGCCAAGCGTGCAGGACGCGCTGATCGCGGTGCTGTTCAACCACAACATTCAGGCCATCGTCGTGCGACCCGGCCTGCGCATGGAGAGCAAGGTCGACGCGGCCATCCTCAACCGCTATCTCAACCGCGCAGGCGGTCTGGAGGCGATGCAAAACCTCGATCCGGGCAATTACGGCCCCGAGCTTTGCCGCATGATCGCCCGCGTGCGCCCCGAGCTTGACGCCTACCTCATCACCGACCGGTCGGTCGAGGATATCGCCGGGCTTGACCTCGGGATCTGCCGCCGGGTGTTTTATAACCAGGAGGATTTTCTGGAGCTGCATCTCAACATCCTGCGCGGGGTGCAGGCGCGCTACAAAACGCCGTTCTTCACAGCACTTGTGGAATATTCCAAGCAGCCCACGGGCGTTTTTCACGCCATGCCGATCAGCCGGGGCAAATCCATCAACCGCCGCCACTGGATTCAGGATATGGGCGCCTTCTACGGCCCCAACATCTTCATGGCGGAGACCTCTGCCACCTCCGGCGGGCTCGACAGCCTCTTGGAGCCGCACGGCCCCATAAAAGAGGCACAGCAGCTTGCCAGCCGCGCCTTCGGCTCCAAACAGACGTATTTCGCGACCAACGGCACCTCCACCTGCAACAAGATCGTGGTGCAGGCGCTGGTCAAACCCGGCGACATCGTTCTGGTGGACCGCGACTGCCACAAATCGCACCATTACGGCATGGTGCTGGCAGGCGCGCAGGTCTGCTATCTCGACAGCTATCCGCTCAATGAATACTCGATGTATGGCGCGGTGCCGCTACGCGAGATCAAAAAGCAGCTCCTGGAGTTGAAAGCCGCAGGCAAGCTCGACCGGGTGCGGATGCTTTTGCTCACCAACTGCACATTTGACGGCATCGTCTACAATGTGGAGCGTGTGATGGAGGAGTGTCTCGCGATCAAGCCCGACCTCATTTTCCTCTGGGACGAGGCATGGTTCGCCTTCGCCCGTTTTGGCCCCACATACCGCCAGCGCACCGCGATGAACGCCGCCAACATGATGCGCGAGCGTCTGAAAACGCCCGCCCATCTTGAAAGCTACACAGCCCAGCAAGAGGCGCTGCAAGACGCGGACACAGAAACATTGCTGAACACCCGCCTCATCCCGCCGCCCGCATGCGAGTCTATGCCACGCAATCGACGCATAAGACGCTCACGTCCCTGCGTCAGGGCTCGATGATCCACGTCAACGATCAGGATTTCAAAGGCGAGGTGGAGGCATCCTTCCACGAAGCCTACATGACCCACACCTCGACCTCGCCCAATTACCAGATCATCGCCTCGCTTGACGTGGGCCGCAGGCAGGTTGAGCTGGAAGGGTTCGAATTCGTGCAACGGCAGGTCGAGGCGGCTATGTCCATGCGCCGCGCCATCGCCTCGCACCCGCTTTTACAACGGTATTTCAAGGTGCTCTCGGCCGGTGACATGATCCCAGAAGAGCACCGTGAAAGCGGCGTGGAGAGCTATTACGACACCGAGCAAGGCTGGACCGATATCTGGGATTGCTGGGAGAAGGACGAATTTGTGCTCGACGCCACACGCGTGACCCTTGCCGTGGGCGGCACGGGTTGGGACGGGGATACGTTCAAGACCAAAATCCTGATGGATAAATACGGCATCCAGATCAACAAGACCTCGCGCAACACCGTGCTTTTCATGACCAATATCGGCACCACACGCAGCTCTGTCGCCTATCTGATCGAGGTTCTGGTGGAGATCGCCAAGGAGCTTGATGAGCTTTTGGATGATGCGTCGATGATGGAGCGGCGCGGGTTTGAAAAACGCGTAGCAAACCTGATGGATCACCTGCCACCCCTGCCGGATTTCTCGCGCTTCCACGATGCGTTCCGCACCGATTCCGTCACGCCAGAGGAGGATATCCGATCAGCGTTTTTCCTCAGCTATGATGAGAAAAACTGCGACTACCTTGAGTTGGACGGCTCGGTGAAGGATGCGATGAGTTCAGGGCGTGATATTGTCTCGGCGCAGTTCATCATCCCCTACCCGCCCGGCTTTCCGATCCTCGTGCCGGGTCAGGTCGTGAGTGCCGAAATCCTCGATTTCATGCGCGCACTCGACGTCAGCGAAATCCACGGCTATCGCCCTGATCTGGGGCTGCGGGTCTTTACCGAAGACGCGCTCAAAGGTCAGGCCAAGACAAACGCCGCGCGGCTGGAGCTCAATGCCGCACGGCTTCAAAATCAATAAGGCCGAAAAGGCCAACGCACCCAAAGGGAGGGACCACATGTCCACAGCACAGCTCAAGAATATCTCGGAAATCCGCCGTCATTTTCACCGCAACGAGGATCCGATCTATTTCATCTCGGCCACCAACTTCAACCTGCTGGGCCTCGATGAATGGTGCAAAAACTTCAAGTATATCTGCTA
>CALGEH010000238.1 GCA_937881735.1 uncultured Shimia sp. | reverse complement strand
TGCGGGTGGAGGCGTGGCAGGACAACCGCGCGCGGGCTTTTGCGCAGGGTGCGGGCCATTTCGTGATGCCGCGCCGCGATGTCTGAGCCTGTTGCACAGCGCGAGATCACGCATAAACGCGTTCTCAATGTCGCCGTGCCTATTGTCATATCCAATGCGACAATCCCGCTTCTGGGCCTGGTCGATACGGGTGTGGTCGGACAGCTGGGCGAGGCGGGACCCATCGGGGCCGTGGGCATCGGCGCCGTTGTTCTGACCTCGATTTATTGGCTCTTCGGGTTTTTGCGGATGGGGACGAGCGGGCTTGCGGCCCAAGCCGACGGCGCAGGCGAGACGGGCGAGGTGGCAGCTCTGCTGACCCGCGCGTTGATGATCGGCGCGGTGTCGGGCCTCGCGCTGATCGCGCTTCAGGTGCCGCTTTTCTGGGGCGCGTTTCAGGTGGCACCGGCGAGCGACGAGGTGGAGACCCTCGCGCAAGGCTATATGGAGATCCGCATTTGGAGCGCGCCTGCGCTTATCGCGATGTATGGCGTCACCGGCTGGCTGATCGCGCTTGAGCGGACGCGGGCGGTGCTGCTCATTCAGGTGGTGATGAACGGCATGAACATCGCGCTCAACTTCTGGTTCGTGCTGGGCCTTGATCTGGGGGTGAACGGTATTGCTTGGGCCACGTTTATCGCGGAATGGTGCGGGCTGGTTTTAGGCCTTTGGCTGTGTCGTGAGGCGTTTGCGGTGCCTGCGTGGTGCGATTGGCCTCGCGTGTTCGACGCCGTGCGGCTCAAGCGCATGGCGGTGGTGAACTCCGATATCTTGATGCGGGCGCTCATGATTCAGGCGATCTTCGTCTCGTTCCTCTTTCTTGCGGCGGATTTCGGCGATACCACGCTCGCGGCCAATCAGGTGTTGGTGCAGCTTCTCTACGTCACCTCCTACACGATGGACGGGTTCGCGATCGCGGCGGAATCTCTGGTCGGGCAGGCGGTGGGGGCGCGCGCGCGCGCAACGCTGCGCCGGGCGGCGATCGTGACGAGCCAATGGGGCCTTGCGGCGTGTGTTGTCATGGCGTTGGGGTTTGCGTTTGGCGGGCCGGCGCTGATCGCGCTTATGGCCAAGGCGGAGGAGGTGCGCGCTGCGGCTGTGCTTTTCCTGCCTTACATGGTGGCCGCTCCCATCCTCGGCTGGGCCGCGTGGATGCTGGATGGAATTTTCATCGGCGCGACCCGCACGAGGGATATGCGCAACATGATGGCGGTGAGCCTCGCGGTCTATGTCGCCTCCGTCTTGATCCTCGTGCCGCTGATGGGCAATCACGGGCTTTGGACGGCGCTGCTGATCTCCTTCGCGGTGCGGGGGGTCACGCTGGGCCTGCGCTATCCGGCGCTTGAGCGGGCGGTCTAGGCAGTCGTGCGAATGGCCGAGCGCTGCACGATCCAGATGGTGATCAGCGGTGCCAGAAGGCCAATCACGGCTGCAATGATCAACACAAGCCCGAGCTGGCTATAATCGGCCTCCATCGTGATCTCGCCGGTGCTGCGATCCGTCACCTCGCGCGAGACCACGAAAATCTCGTTGAGATATTTCGTCAAAAGCGCGCTGGCCGAGAGGGCCAGATTGGTGAAGGACGCCATGACGGCAAAGAACGTGGCCTTGAGATTGTCCGGCGCGTTGCGCGCGATCCATGCGAGCATCGGAATGAGGGCAATCTGGCTCAGCGGGCTCTCGGCGGCCGTATCCAGAACCGCGATGAAGCGCGCATCGACCACGCCCCCGGTGAGGGGTGCAGTGAAATCCTGCACGCCGTAATAGAGCCCGATATTGGGCAGCGCCAGAACGCCTCCCGCCACGGTCAGCATGAGATACACCCAGACCAGCTTGCGCCCCGCAATCAGCGGCCTCAGCGCGATCATCGCGGCCAGCGTCAGGATCGCGGCCACGAGTTGCAGCACCGACAGGAACTGTTGATCAAAGCCCAGCACGTCGATTGAGAACCATGTGGCCCCTTGGCCGGGCAGGGGCACGGCGCGGAACACGAAGACGATGAGCGCGGTGCCGACGAGCATCCTCGCCTGCTCGGGCGTCAGCACGCGGACCAGTTGGCGCATCAACGCGACGATGATCGTCATGGAACCTGCGAAGACGATCTCCTGGCTGTAGGGCACGTCCAAAAGCCCCACGGTGAGCGAGAGGGCGACAAACGCGCCACCGCCGATAAAATACCACGGGTTGGCCTTGGTGGGCGGGCCGGGACGCTCCTCAAACGGGCTGGGGTCGCGGCCTTCGGCGCGCGCTTTTGCGGCGGCGCGGCGGCGTTGCAGTCCGGCCAGAACCACGCCAGAGACGGAGATCAGCGGCACGGCGAGGGCGATGGCATAGATCCGGGCATAGACCTCCGATTTGGCGGCGTCGCCCAAGGCCTCGACACCGCTGAAAGCCACGATGTTGACGCCCGCCACGATCAGGGTGCCACCAATCAGCGCCACCCGGCCCAGTGTTTGCATTGTGGTATGCAATCCGCGCAGCGTGTCCTCATCCAAGGGCGCGCCCGAGGCATCGACGTTCGGGACCGCCTCCACCGACATCGCATCGGCCACGGCATCTTGCAGCACCAAACCGCAGGGCGCGAGCAGGGTGGAGGTGACGAACCACGCCTCCACGGGCATGACCGTCTCCATCATCGCGGGCGCGGAGACCAGAAAATACATGATGCTGAGGCTTGCTCCCACAAGCCCCGCCCCGATCCACACCAGTAGCCATTTCCACCGCCAGATGATGTCCACCAGATGGCCCAGCGGCATTTTCAGCGCCCAAGGCAGCCCGGCCCAGAAGGCGAGGCCTGCGAGAAAAGCAGCGCTCAGATCAAGGTATTCCTTGACGAAAAACGTGCCCACAATTGCCGTGAGGGTGGAGATGCCGAAGGCGAGGTAAACCATCAGCGGCGGCAGGAAGGACCAGCGCATCTGCCGCGCGAGATCGAAGATTACCGCGTCGATCCAAGCGCCGGTGCGGCTCACAGCCATGCCTCGCGCCTGGTGCCGACGGCGCTTGTGATGTTTGCGTGGCCGTCCGCTTCCAAAAGCCGCTCAAGCCCCTGACAAATCTCGGGGATCAGCGAGAGACCTTGATAGACCAGCGCCGAGTAAAGCTGCACCGCGCTCGCTCCTGCGCAAATCTTGGCATAGGCATCCTCGGCGCTGGCGATCCCGCCGACGCCGATAAGAGGCACGCGGCCTTTCGTGAGGTGGCTGATCTGCGCCAGAACGCGGGTGGATTTCTCCATGAGCGGCGCACCAGACAGCCCGCCCGCTTCGGATTTATGCGGCGAGCGCAGGCCGCCCCGATCCAGCGTGGTGTTGGTCGCGATGATGCCCGAGAGGCCCGCACTTTGCACGACCTCCGAAATCTCGCCAAGGGCTGCGTCATCCAAATCGGGCGCGATCTTTAGAAACACCGGGATGGGTTTCTCGAGCCAATTGCGCGCCTCCATGACCCCCGCCAAAAGCGCGCTCAGCGCCGCCCCGCCTTGCAAATCCCGCAGTTTTTCGGTGTTGGGCGAGGAGACGTTTACCGTCGCGAAATCAAGATATCGCCCGCAATGGGCCAGCACACGGGCAAAATCCTCGGCCCGGTCGTCGCTATCCTTGTTGGCCCCGAGGTTGAGGCCAATCACCGCGTCTTTGGGGCGGTTGGAGAGCCGCTTGGCCGCCGCCTCCATCCCCTCGTTGTTGAAGCCAAACCGGTTGATCACCGCGCCATCCTCGGGCAGCCGGAAAAGCCTCGGGCGCGGGTTGCCCTCCTGCGGGCGCGGCGTAATGGCCCCCGCCTCAAGAAAGCCAAAACCCGCCCGCGACAAGGGCGCAAGCGCCTCGGCGTTCTTGTCAAATCCGGCGGCGAGCCCCACAGGGTTGGTAAGGCTCAACCCCGCCACGTCACAGCGCAGCCGCGCACTGGTGATCTGCCCCGGCAAGCGCACGGCGCCGAGACGCAGGCCCTTGAGCGCCAGCCCATGCGCGCGCTCTGGATCAAACTGCCGCAGGGCCGTGAGGCCTGCGCGTTCCCAAAGGTTCATTCCACCCCCGCCGGGAACTGGTGCACGCCGTCCACAAGCGGCAAAGGTTGTGCCCAAGCCACATCAGAGAGGCGCAACTCACGGTACAGATGCGGAAATTCCGCCCCGCCGCGCGATACTTCCCATCTCAGATCGTCGCCCAGCCGGTCTGTCTCGACCCCCAAGAGCATCAATCCCTCGGCCCCGGCAAAATGCTTTGCCGCCGTCTCTGCCGCCTGCGCGGGCGTCGAGAAATGCACGAACCCATCGGCCACATCCACGGGCGCACCCGCCGTCTCGCCCTTGGTGCGCAGATCGGCCCACTCAGCGCCGCGCAATATCTTGTAAATTACCATGCCCACCGTGATGCCCGGCAGGCCCAAAGCCGTCAAGGCCTCCGCTTCTTCTTGCCTTAAATATCCCCTGACTCAGCACTCCCCAGAAGCCCCTTAACAACGCAGCAGAGGCCCGCCATACTCCGCGCATCCCAGCCTAAGGACGCCCAATGAACACCGTCAAAGATCAGTATGAGGCCTACCCTTATCCCGCCCGCGATCCGGCGGACGAGGCGCGCCGCCTCATTCAAGGCTCGCCCTCGCATCCGTTGGAGTTGGATCATTTCCTCTACGGCGGCGCGCGCGACTGGTCGCAGCCCTTGCGTGCGCTTTTTGCCGGGGGTGGCACGGGTGACGGTCTTATCCAACTGGCGCAGATGATGGCGCAGGTGGGTCGTCCGGTGGAGATCACCTATATCGACCTCAGTACGGCCTCGCGCCGCATTGCCCAAGCGCGGGCCAAGGCGCGCGGTCTGAGCTCGATCACGTTCGTTACAGGTTCGCTTCTGGATGCGCCGGATTTTGGGCAATTTGACTATATAGACTGCTGCGGCGTGCTGCATCACCTGCCTGATCCGGCGGCGGGCTTTGCGGCCCTTCGTTCGGCGCTGGCACCTGGCGGGGGCATGGGCTTCATGGTCTACGCGCCCCATGGCCGGGCCGGGGTCTATCCGCTTCAGGCCGCGTTTGGCGCGCTTTATGCAGGGCAACCACCCGAGGCTCGGCTGAAGGCGGCGCAGGCGATCGTGGCCAAGCTGCCCGAGGGCCATGCCTTCCGTGCCAACACCAATCTGGGCGATCACAAGGACAGCGATGCGGGCTTTTATGATCTGCTGCTGCACTCTCAGGACCGCGCGTTTGATGTGCCGGAGCTTCTGGAGATACTGCACCAAACCGGCTGGGCGCTGAGCGGGTTCACCATGCCCGCGCTCTATGACCTGGCGCGGATCGCGCCCGTGCCGGAGCATCTAAACTCGGCGGAGCAGATGGCCGTCGCCGAGCAACTGCGCGGAACGATCAAGACCCATGTGGGTTATCTTGTGGCTGCCGATGAGGCGCGCGGTCCTGCGCGCGGCACAGACCGGAGCCTTGTCCCGCATCTCAAGGGTGTGGCGGCCCCGGCTTTGGCGCAGGCGATTGCCAAGGGGCAAGCGCCGAAGCTGACCTTTTCGGGCGTAGAGGCCGCGCTGCGGCTGCCAAAAACCGCTGCGCCGCTGATCGCTGGGATCGACGGGAAGCGCAGCCTTGCGCAGATCGCCGCAAGCGCAAAGATGGATCCTGTGGCGTTTGGTGCGCTTTGGCCGGCGGTGGAAGCAGAGCTGACCTCTTGGGGGATGCTGCTTTACTCATCCATCCTGCGCTGAACGGATGTGTGGGCGCTTCGCAATAACCTCGCCGCATGATGCCATGGCGCAGCTATTCGCCGCGCTCCCCGGCAATGATCTGCCACGCGTGCCCAACCTCAATGTCTGCCCGACGGACCCTGTGCATGTGGTGACGGCACAGGGGGGTCGCAGCCTGTCGGCCATGCGCTGGGGGTTCTTGCCCGCGTGGTATACGGCCCCGAACGCGGGCCCGCTTTTGATCAACGCGCGGGCCGAGACGATTGCCACGAAGCCCGCCTTTCGGGATGCTTGCCGCGCGCGGCGCTGCCTGATCCCCGCAAGCGCGTTTTATGAATGGACCGGGGAGAAGGGTAGGAAGCAGCCCTGGCGGATTGCTAGGGCGGATGGCGCGCCGCTGGCCTTTGGTGGGATATGGCAGCGCTGGGGGCCGGAGGGTCTGCCGACCTGCGCAATTGTCACCTGTGCGGCGAATGAGGTGATGGCGAGGCTGCATCACAGGATGCCTGTGATTGTGGAGCCCAACGATTGGCCGCTTTGGCTGGGCGAGGCAGGGCACGGGGCGGCCACGTTGATGCGGGCTGCTGCGGAGGATGCGCTGGTGTTTGAAGAGGGTGGGCCGGGTCAGGCGCCTTCAAACGCGCAGATTGTGTGAACGTCCATGCCCATCGCTTCCAGACGTTTCCGCCCACCAAGCTCCGGCAGGTCCACGACAAAGGCGCAGCTCAGGATCTTGCCGCCCAGACGCTCAATCAGGCGTATACCTGCCTCGGCAGTGCCGCCGGTCGCCAGAAGATCATCGACCAAAAGGATCACCTCGCCTGCCTCGATCGCGTCCTCGTGCAGTTCCACCGTGGCTTGACCATATTCCAGCGTATAATCCTGCGAAATTACCGCGCCCGGTAGCTTACCCGCCTTGCGCACAGGCACGAAGCCCGTGCCAAGCTGATGGGCCACTGCACCGCCCAGGATGAAGCCGCGCGCCTCAAGCCCGACCACCTTGTCGATCCGCTGTCCGGCGTAGGGGTGCAGCATCTGATCCACGGCCATGCGCAGGCCCCGCGCATCGGCAAAAAGCGTGGTAACATCGCGGAACATGATCCCTGCGTGGGGAAAATCAGGGATTGTGCGGATGTAGTCGCGAACGGTCTTGGTGGGCTGCATGGGGGTGTCTTTCCGTAAAGCTATCAGGGCGTTGCGGCGCGCCGCAGGAAGGCGGTGGCGACGCCCATGGCGATCAGCATCGCGCCGCCCCCGCGTGTGAGCCATGTGATCACGACAGGCCGCCCGATGGCGCCACGAAGCCGGTCCGCGAGCAGCGCATAGGCCAGCGCGTTGAGCGTGGCGAGGCCCACGAACGTGGTGATGAGGATCGCGAATTGGGGTGTGAGCGGCGCACCGACGGTGATGAATTGCGGCACGAAAGCGATGAAGAAGGCGATGGATTTGGGGTTGAGCGCGGTCACGGCCGTTGCGTGCCAGAAGACGCCGCGTCCCGTGATATCGGCGCTCGCTGGCATGTGGAGTCCTTCGGAGGGCGCGCTGCGGATAAGCTTGATCCCGAGCCATATGAGATAAGCCGCCCCCACCCATTTGAGTGCGGTGAAGAGCGTGGCCGAGGCCATGACGAGAGCGCCAAGACCCAACAGCGAGGCGGTCATCGCGACCAGATCGCCCAAGGCCACGCCCGCCGCACTGGAGACCGCGACGCTTCGGCCCTTGGAGAGCGCATAGCTGAGCACCAAAAGGACCGTGGGACCGGGGATCAGCAGGAGCGCGGTGGAGGCGGCAACGAAAGCCAGCCATATCTCGAAGGTCATGTCTCAGGCGCCTCAGGTGGGGTTCAGGACGCGGCCTGCGACGGCATCAAGCCGGGCCAGAACGGCGGGGTCGCGCGCCTCGGGTGCTGTGATGATGGCATAGTCCAGGGCGCGGTCACAGCCATGCGGGCAGGGCGTGCGATCCTTGCCCAGAAGGGCCGGGAGGGCGGCGACGGTGTTGCGGCCCTTACCTGCATTGCCCATCAGGGTCTCGATGATCCTGCTTACATCCACCTCGCCATGATCGGGGTGCCAGCTGTCGTAATCGGTGATCATGGCAACGCAGGCATAGCAAAGCTCCGCCTCGCGGGCGAGCTTGCCCTCGGGCATGCCCGTCATTCCGATCACGTCGCAGTCCCAGACCTCGCGGTAGAGCCTGCTCTCGGCCAGCGTGGAGAATTGCGGGCCTTCCATCGCGAGATACGTGCCGCCTGCGTGCACCGTGACGCCAGCATCGCGCGCGGCCTGCGCACAAGCCGCGCCGAGGCGTGGGCAGGTTGGATGCGCGACGCTCACATGGGCGACACAGCCGGGGCCGAAGAAGGATTTTTCGCGCGCGAAGGTGCGGTCAATATACTGATCCACAATGACGAAATCACCCGGCGCCATCGCCTCACGGAACGATCCGCAGGCGCTGACGGAGATCACATCTGTCACGCCCAGACGCTTCAGCGCGTCGATATTCGCGCGGTAGGGGACGGTGGACGGGCTGAGCACATGGCCGCGCCCGTGACGCGGCAGGAAGGCCATGGGAACGCCACCCAGCGTCCCTGTCAGGATCTCGTCCGAGGGCGTCCCCCAAGGGGTCTCCACCGCCTGCCAGCGCGCGTCCTGAAGACCGTCCAGATCATAGATACCCGATCCGCCGATCACGCCAATCATTGTGTCTGCCATGTGCGCTCTGCCTTTCGTCGTCTCAGCGACAACCCGCCTTTCGTCGTCTCAATGATAATCTGTAGGCGGAGGGGGCGAAAAAAGGAACCTCTATTGCGGCCCTATTGCATCGGTATCGTAGCGACGCACGGCCGCCATGCGGGCGGGGGGCTGGCCATTGGGGCGCGCAGGGTCTATGCGCGCAAGGGATACGGGTGCGGATGCGCCAGATAACAGATGAGGATCTGCCCTTTGAAAACCTCCCTCGCCAGCTTTGCCAAGAACCTGACCATGCCCGATCTGAGCGTGATGCAGGACGAGCCATTCTCCGTCAGCCGCGTGCGGATCGAACTTCTTGCGGGTCTTACTGTGGCGCTTGCCCTTGTGCCCGAAGCGGTGGCCTTTGCCTTCGTCGCGGGCGTGCATCCTTTGGTCGGGCTTTACGCAGCCTTTCTTGTGGGGCTCGTGACGGCGCTGATCGGTGGGCGGCCGGGGATGATCTCGGGGGCCACGGGTGCTTTGGCGGTTGTGATGGTGGCCCTCGTGGCGCAGCACGGCGTGGAATATCTGTTCGCCACCGTTGTTTTGATGGGAATATTGCAAGTTACGGCAGGCGCGCTTCGCTGGGGCAAGTTCATCCGGCTGGTGCCGCATCCAGTGATGCTGGGTTTCGTCAACGGGCTGGCAATCGTTATTTTCCTCGCACAAATGGGGCAGTTCAAAGTGCCCGGCACGATGGAGAATACCGGGCATGGCATGAGCGGGGGTGAGTGGCTGTCGGGCTCGGCGCTCTACATGATGCTGGGCCTTGTGGCGCTGACCATGGCGATCATTTGGCTGATGCCGCGCGTGACCAAGGTGATCCCGGCGCCGCTTGCGGGCATAGGGATCGTGGCGGGGATCGTGATTTTCTTCGGGCTGGATGTGCCGCGTGTCGGGGATTTGGCCTCCATCCAAGGCGGATTGCCGAGCTTTCATAACCCGTTCGGCGAGGGTCTCGGCCTTTACGGCACGCCGCTCGCGCCGCTCAATTGGGAGACGTTTCAGATCATTCTGCCCTATGCAGTGATCCTTGCGGCGATTGGCCTGATCGAGAGCCTTCTGACACTGAACCTTGTGGGGGAAATGACCAACAACCGAGGCGGGGCGAGCCAGGAATGTATCGCGCAGGGCCTTGCCAACACGCTGACCGGGTTTTTCGGCGGGATGGGCGGCTGTGCCATGATCGGGCAGTCGATGATCAACGTAAAATCTGGCGGGCGCACGCGCATCGCGGGGATCACGGCGGCGCTGTGTCTGCTGATCTTCATCCTCTTTGCCGCCTCCGCGATCGAGCAGATCCCGCTGGCCGCCCTTGTGGGCGTGATGTTCATGGTGGTGATCGGCACGTTCGCGTGGAACTCGCTCACGATCATGACCAAGGTGCCGCTCACGGATGCGCTGGTGATCATCCTCGTGACAGCCGTGACGGTGAAATACGACCTCGCTATTGCGGTGGTCGTGGGCGTGATCGTCTCGGCGCTGGCCTATGCATGGAACAACGCCAAACGCATCCACGCCAAGACCTACACCACGCCCGAGGGCGCGCGGGTCTACCAGATTGACGGGCCATTGTTCTTCGGCTCTGCCGAGGGGTTTGGCGAGATTTTCGATGTGGCGGGTGACCCGGATCTGGTGATCGTGGATTTCGATCAGAGCCGCGTTGTGGACCAATCCGCACTTCAGGCGATTGAGGCCTTGGCGGGCAAATATCAGGCCGCGGGCAAGACGCTGCAGCTGCGCCATCTCAGCCGCGATTGTCACAAGCTGCTGGCCAAGGCGGGGCATTTGATGATCGATAGCGATGATGACCCCGATTACGCGATCGCGGTGGATTATGATGTGCGGACGGGCATTCTGGGCGCGCACTGACGGCAAAGGGCCAAAGGCGAGGCCGGAGATATGACATTCTGGGTGATCCTTGCGGGGCTGATGCCGTCCTTCGCGCTTGTGGGGCTTGGCGGGCTGGTGCGCGCACGGCTGAGCGTGACGGCGTGGCAGGGGCTGGACCGGCTCAATTTCGAAATCCTCTTTCCGGCGCTTTTGTTCGTTGCGGCCTCCAGCCGCCCGATTGAGCTAAGCGCGGTCGCCGCCGTGGCCCCGGCGGTCTGGGCGCTTTTGGCTGCGGGCCTAGTGGCGGGCTACGGCGCGCGGCGGTTTGGGCCGGAGCGATTTCTGGATTTCGCCGGTGCATGGCAGACCGCGTGGCGGTTCAACTCTGCGCTGGGCATCGTGGCGGTGGGTGCGCTGAGCGGGGCGGACCCGGCGCTGATGGCGGTGGCGATTGGCATGGCGGTGCCGCTCGCGAATGTCTTTGCCGTCTCGGCGCTGTCGCGGGGCGGATCGCTCGGGGCTTGGGGCACGTTGCGGCGGATTGCGCTCAACCCGTTCCTGATGGCTTCGTTGGCGGGGGTTGCGGTGGGCGTGTCAGGATTTGGCGTGCCTGCGCTGGTTCTGGCCCCACTTGAGCTTTTGGCGGTGGCGGCGATCCCGATTGCGCTCATTTCAGTGGGGGCGACGATGAATTGGGGCGCGCTTGCGCGATTGGATCGGTTCAGCGCGATCCTCTGCGGCGTAAAGCTCGTGCTGTTGCCAAGTTTGGGGGTCGGAGGGGCGCTTTTGCTCGGCGCAACTGGGCCCTATGTGGCGGTGGTGGTGGTCTTTGCAGCCTTGCCCACGGCGTCGGCGGCGCATGTGCTGGCCTCCGGCTTTGGCGCGGACCGCGAGATTGCGGCCACTCTGGTCGCGCAATCCACCTTGCTCAGCGCGCTGACACTACCCGTCTGGATGCTTGTGGCGCAGACGGTGTTTCTGTCCTGAGGGGTCCGTCGCGGGTTCAATCATCCGGGCGGTCCAAGGTAAACACCCGCTCCACCACTGAATAATCGCGATATCCCAGCCGCGCGAGAGGCTGGAACGTGGTCACGTCGAAGCGGCCCTCCACAAGGCAATCCTCGCGTATATGCACGCCCGTGACGGTGCCGAAGATGACGAAATTATCCTCTCCCTCCAGTTCCAGTATCTGCGTCATCCGACATTCCATGGCGGCGGGCACACCGAGGATGCGGGGGCAGTCGATGGTTTCGCATTCCGCCACCTCAAGTCCGGCATGGGCGAACTCGTCGACATCGCGCGGCAGGGCGGTGGAGCTTTTGTTCATCGCATCGCGCATCTCATGGGCCACGACATTGGTGCAGAACACACCCGTTTCGCGGATGTTATGGAGCGAATCCTTGGCCCCGTTGGAGGCGAACATCACCTGTGGCGGGGTGTAAGCCACTGCGTTGAAAAAGCTGTAGGGCGCCACATTGCGCACGCCATCCGCACCGATGGTGGAGATCCAGCCGATAGGGCGCGGGGCCACGATGGCGTTGAACGGATTATGCGGCAGGCCGTGACCATCCTCGGGACGATAGAACATTTGCAAAGCTCCTTTGCAGGCTGCATCAGTTGCGACAGGCCTATCGCCGTGCTACGCGACATGCCACCTGATTTTAGCCGCTGAAAGGCCCCGCCCGTGCTTGAGCTGCGCCCCGAGACAGAGGAGGATTGGTGGGAAGTGGAGGCTCTCTACGACCTCTGCTTTGCGCCGGGTCGTGAGGCGCTCAGTTCCTACCGGCTGCGCGATGGGGTGCCGCCTGTGGCGGGGCTGAGCACGGTGGCGCGCGATGACGACGGTATTCTGGCCGGCGCGATCCGGTATTGGCCCGTGCGTGTCGGCGGGCATGAGGCGATGCTTCTGGGCCCGATAGCCGTCCATCCGACGCGGCAGGGCGAGGGGCTGGGAGGGTTTTTGATGCGCTCCAGCCTTGAGGCGGCGCGCGATGGGGGGTGCCCGCGCGTGATGCTCGTGGGCGATGCGCCTTATTATGGCCGGTTCGGGTTCCGGCGTCTGAACGGGGTTGAGATGCCCCCGCCGACCAACCCCGAGCGGGTTCTGGGCTTGGGCTTTGCGCCCGGTGCGTGGGACGGCGTGACCGGGAAAGTGACGCGCGCCGCTTGAAACCCCGCCCGGATGCGCCGATGTTAAGCGCATGGATTTGCTTGGGCCCCCGATAGATAAAACCGCTGTCGATGCGCAGCTTGATGCGCTGGTGCGTCGCCATGCGCAGGCGGGATCGGTAGGTATTCAGGTGCTCAACATGATCGGGAGCCGAGCGGAGGGCTTGCTGGACCGTTTGCCCGCGGAGGTGCGCGGACGGCTTGGTGACGGCACGCAGGAGGCGCTGCGGCTCGCCATGAGTGCGGCGGACCGTTCGCGCAGTGTGGTGGGTGGACAGCCTGAATGGCTGACCCGCGCCGTGACCACCGCGATGGGGGCTGCGGGTGGTTTGGGCGGATTGCCGAGTGCGCTGGCCGAACTTCCGGTCACGACAACGATTTTGCTGCGCGCGATACAGGATGTGGCCGCCGAGCACGGGTTTGATCCGGCGGAGCCCGGCGTGCAGTTTGATTGCATTCACGTCTTTGCGGCGGCGGGGCCGCTGGACCATGATGATGGGTCTGATCTGGCGTTTTTCAGCACGCGGATGGCGGTGTCCGGTAAAGGCGTGCAGGCGTTAATCGCGAAGGTGGCCCCACGCCTCAGCACGGTTCTGGGTCAGAAGCTGGCGGCGCAGACGGTGCCTATCTTGGGGGCCGCGGCAGGGGCTGCGACGAATTACGCCTATACCAGTTATTACCAACAGATGGCGCATGTGCATTTCGGGCTGCGGCGGCTGGCGATCGAGGCGGATATGGATCACGCCGAAATGCTGGAGGCGTTTCGTGCGCGGGCGGCTTTGCCAAAACGCTAGGACCGACCCCGGCTATCTTTTCAGCGGATAGCGGTCTGTTTCTTCAAACACATCGATCACGCGGGTCCCTGCCGTGATACGCGCACTGTGGAGCATGCCCTCGGGGATGAAATAGCTGTCGCCGGGGCGGAAAACGTGGGTCTCGTCGCCAATTGTCATCTCGATCCGGCCTTCGATCACGCTGCCCCATTGCGCCTTATGGGCGTGGGGCGGCAGGTCCATGTCCTTGAGAAAGGTGAAAAACACCACGAGCCCCGCCTCGGAAAGAACCGCGTTTGATTGCACGACATCCGCCGGGAAGGGCAGGTCGAGGCTGGGGAAGGTCTGCATGAAATCGGGGAAGGACATGTGGGCGGGGCCTTTGGTCAGAGTTTCTCGCGCAGATAATCCATCACATCGGCGCGCACCGATTGGGTGCCCGAGGCGCTGGCCCGGGCGATGACACCGGCCAGTTCATCAAGGTCCGTGCGGCGCAGGATGGATTTCACCGGGCCGATGGAGGCCGGTCGCATCGAGAGGTTCCTGAGCCCGATGGCGGCAAGGCACGCGGCCTCGACCGGGCGGCCTGCATCCTCGCCACAAAAGCTGAGCGGTGTGTTTGAGGCGGCGCAGCGGGCGATGATCTGCTCGATGAAGGTCAGGAAGCTCACGTTGAGCGTGTCATAGCGGCGGCGCACGCGTTCGTTCTCGCGGTCGGCGGCAAAGAAGAACTGCTTGAGATCATTGCCCCCGATGGAGAGGAAATCGACCTCCTGATAGAACTGCTCGGGCGAGAAGGCGAGGCTCGGGGTCTCCAGCATGGCACCAACTTTGAGCGTGCTTGGGGTGGGATTGCCCAAAACGCGCTCGCGCTCTAGCGCCTTGTCCATTTCGGCGCGGGCCATCGTGAACTCATCGCGCTGCGCCACGAAGGGGAACATGATCGACAACGGCCGCCCGGCGGCGGCGCGGATGAGCGCCTGAAGCTGCATCCGCATCACGCCGGGCTTGTCGAGGCCCACACGGATCGCGCGCCAGCCCATGGCGGGGTTCGGCTCATCCGTGGGCTTCATATAGGGCAGCACCTTGTCCGAGCCGATGTCCAGGGTGCGAAAGATCACAGGCTTGTCGGCGGCGGCATCAATCACGCGGGCGTAAAGCTCGCTCAGCTCGCCCCGGCGGGGCATCTGGGAGCGGATGAGGAATTGCAGCTCTGTCCGAAAAAGGCCCACGCCGTCCGCTCCGGAGCCTGCGAGGCTGGGCAGATCGGCCATGAGCCCTGCATTCATGTTGAGCGAGAGCGTCTTGCCGCAGAGCGTCGTCGCGGGCTTGTCGCGGATCGAGGTATAGCGCTCCTGCGCCTTGGCCTGCATCGCCATCTTGTCTTTGAAGGCCGCAAAAACCGTATCGTCGGGGCGCAGATGCACGATGCCCTGATCACCGTCGACGAGGATCGGATCACCATTGAGCGCCTCTGTCGTGATGTTTCCTGCGTGAATCACCAGCGGAATGGCCAGCGCGCGCGCGACAATGGTGGCGTGGCTGCCCACGGCCCCTTCCTCCAACACGATGCCCTTCAGGCTACGGCCATAATCAAGAAGCTCTGCCGGGCCGATATTGCGGGCGATCAGGATGGGATCGGGGGGCATTTCGGCCCCGGTCTGGCCGCCCTGGCCGGTCAGGATGCGCAAGAGGCGATTGCTGAGATCATCGAGATCATGGAGCCGATCGCGCAGGTAGGCATCGGCCACCTGACCCATGCGGCTGCGGGCGGTGGATTGCTCTTTCTCGACGGCGGCCTCTGCGGAAAGGCCCCGGCCGATATCGGCCTCAATCCGCCGCATCCAGCCCTTTGAATTGGCGAACATGCGGTAGGTTTCGAGCACTTCGAGCTGTTCCTTGTCGCCCGAGCGTGCATGGCTGAGCATCCGGTCCACGCCGACGCGCAGCTCGTCCACGGCCTCGTTCAGGCGCTCCAACTCGCGGGTGGGGTCCTCGGCAAAGGGGTTGGTGACCACGACGCGAGGCTCATGCAGCCAGACATGGCCGCGGGCGGTCCCCTCCTGTGCGGTACTGCCCCGAAAGAGCACTGGCTGCTGGTGGCGCGCGGACATGGCCGCACCCTCGCCGATAAAGGCGCCCAGTTCGGCCATTTCAGCCAGAACCATGGCGACCACCTCGACCGCATAGACCTCATCCTCGGAATATTTCCGCGCCTCACGCGATTGCACCACGAGCACACCGAGCTTCTCGCCCAGCCGTTGAATGGGCACGCCAAGAAAGGACGAATACGCCTCCTCGCCCGTCTCGGGCATGTAGCGAAACCCCTTGGTGGACGGCGCGTCATCTGTGTTGATCACATGGCCCTTGCGCGCGACAAGTCCCACGAGGCCTTCGCCCATCCGCATCCGCGTGTGGTGCACGGCCTCTTTGTTGAGGCCCTCGGTCGAGCAAAGTTCAAGCGTGTCGGCATCGCGGAATAGATAGATCGAGCAGACCTCGATCAGCATCTCTTCGGCAATGAGGCCAGTGATCTGGTCGAGCCGCGTCTGGCCACCTGCATCAACGGCCATGATATCGCGTAGCCGGCCCAGCAGCTTGCGGCTGTCGGTGATCCTGTCGCGTGTCATGATGTCTGCGGCCCCCCGGTCGGATCACCGGGACACGGCCCGGCGCACCGATTTAGAGCATATCGGTGGGCGAAACGAAACGGAAATATCTCGCAAAGCGGGAATTGCCCTACAGTGCCCTGAGGGCGCGCGCCTTAATATTAGGCAGTGGTCAAGCGGCCTTGTGCAACTCGAACGCGTCATGCAGGGCCTGGACGGCAAGCTCCATGTATTTGCGGTCGATAAGCACCGATATCTTGATCTCGGAGGTGGCGATAACTTTGATGTTCACGCCTTCGTTGCTTAGGGTTTTGAACATGAGTGCTGCCACACCTGATTGGCTGCGCATCCCGATGCCCACGGCGGAGACTTTGGCCACATCCGTGTCCGCCACCAGATCGTGATAGTTGATCTCGCCGCGATCCTGCGCGTCTTGCAGGGCCTTTTCGGCGCGCGCCACCTGATCGGTGGGACAGGAGAAGGTCATATCGGTGCGACCCTCTTCGGCGATGTTTTGAATGATCATATCGACATTCACGCCTGCCTCGGAGAGGGGCCCGAAAATGGCGGCGGCGATGCCCGGACGGTCTGCGACCGAAATGAGGGTCATTTTCGCCTCATCGCGGCTGTAGGCGATGCCGGAGACAACATTGGATTCCATGATTTCCTCCTCGGCGCAGACCAGCGTGCCTGCGTCATCTGATTGTTCCTCAAAGCTGCTGAGTACGCGCAGCTTGACGTTGTATCGCATCGCCAGCTCGACCGAGCGGGTTTGCAGCACCTTGGCCCCGAGCGAGGCCAGCTCCAGCATTTCCTCAAACGCGATCTTATCCAGTTTGCGAGCCTTGGACGCGATGCGCGGATCGGTGGTGTAGACGCCGTCCACATCCGTATAGATATCGCAGCGTTCGGCGTCGAATGCGGCAGCGAAGGCCACTGCTGTTGTGTCGGACCCGCCCCGGCCCAGCGTGGTGATCCGGCCCTCGGGGCTCAGCCCTTGAAAACCTGCGACGACGGCGACTTTCATGCCTTGGGCAAACTTGGCGTTGATATTCTCGGACGGAATCTCTTCGATCCGGGCGGCGGAATGGGCCGCCGTGGTCTTGACCGGCACCTGCCAGCCCTGCCAGCTGCGCGCGGGCACGTCCATTTCCTGCAAGGTCAGCGCCATGAGGCCTGCGGTCACGTTCTCGCCGCTGCTGACTACGGCATCGTATTCGCGCGCGTCATAAAGGGGCGATGTCTCGTTTACCCAGCCGACAAGTTCATTGGTCTTGCCGGACATGGCCGAGACGATGACGATCACGTCATAGCCTTTGGCGACTTCCACGCCCACGCGTTTCGCAGCACGGCGAATGCGGTCAAGATTGGCTACGGACGTGCCGCCGAATTTCATCACGAGAACGGGCATGGGTGCGGTCCTTGGAGGTCTTGCAGTGTATTGCTCGGCGCTCGTTTACGCGGGGCGCGCGCGGCGCGCAAGGGTCAGGGTGCGCTGGCTTCTGCTGCCATCTGGCGCAGGGCGTCCATGGCTTGCTCTGCGCGGGCCTCGGGGACGAAGAGGTGATCATGGTAGAAGCCCGCGACCGGGTTCACACCCATGTTGAGCGCGGCAAGGCGCGTGGAGACACGCGCGAGAAATCCCACCGCATCCAGCGCCGAGTGGATATTGAGGGTGATCATCCGGCAGGGAAATTCGTAGGCCATCTGCGCCGTCTCGGCCTCATCCTGTGTGAGGATCAGCGTGGTGCCCTCGGCCTCCTGAAACGTCATTCGAGGGCTGATGCCTGTGGGTATAGCGCCCTTCATGGTCGCAAAAACATAGGTCTGCGGGTGCATAACCGGGTCCATGCCGCGCAGGAGCGCGGTGAGGTCATGCCCGCCGGTCATACGTCACCAGACATGAGTGCTGCCATCGTAATTGAGAAAGCTGCCGGTGCTTGCGATGTTGAGGTGATCAAAACAAGCGGTGAGACCTGCGGCGCTTTCATCCACGCTGATCTCGGCGGCATCAGTGCCCATATCGGTGCGCACCCAGCCGGGATGATAAATGCCAATCGCGATCCCGTCAGGTTTCAGATCAACGCTGAGGTTGCGGCCCAGATTGAGCGCAGCGGCCTTGGATGCACGGTAGATATAGCTGCCGCCGGGTGCGTGGTCCTGACTGGCCATGGTGCTGGAAATAATAGCGATTTTCGGCGTCTTGGCGGCGCGCAGATGGGGTAAAAGCGCCTCGATGGTTAGAAAAACACCGGTGACGTTGACGGCAAAGGTCTCGGCCCATTTATGCGGCTCATACCCGTCACCCAGCGTGTCCTCGCGGTCAAGGTAGACACCCGCGTTACAGATCAGAAGATCGACGGGTGCATTGAGAGCGGAGGCAAAGTTGGCGATCTGCGCGGGGTCTGTCACGTCGAGCTGTGTGGCGCCCGGCGCGCGGGTGGTGCCTGTCACGGTGTCGCCGCGGGCGGTGTAATGGGCGGCGAGGGTGGCGCCGATGCCGCGATTGGCGCCGGTGATGACAACATGCATGGGGAGGCTCCTTCTGGGTCTCAGTTTGTCTTGCGCGCGGGGCGGAAAGGCAGTGGCATGACCGGCACGCCGTCCTCGATGAGAGCCTTTGCCTCTTCCAGCTTTGCTTCGCCATAAATGGCGCGCGCGGGCGCTTCGCCGTCGTGGATCTGCCGCGCCTCGGTGGCGAAGTTGAGGCCCACATAGTCGGAGTTTTCTTCCACTTCGCGGCGCATTCGGGCGAGGGCGCGTTCCTTGTCGGAGGCGGGAACGCTCAGCGCGCCTTTGCGGCTGGAACGCACTTTAGGCGCCATCAGGGATTTGCTGACCTCGACTGTTCCGCAGACCGCGCAGGACACCATCTCGGCAGCTGCCAGTTTGTCATAGGCCTCGGCCGACTGAAACCAGCTGTCAAAACTGTGATCGGCGCTGCATTTGAGAGAGAATTTTATCATTCCGCACCCCGAGCCTGATTGCTCCCCTCTACATCTACTGGCGGGGCGCGCGAAATCAAGCGTGCAGACCTTATCCTGTAACGAAACGCGGGTGGAAATTGCGAATGATCTCGGCCAGTTCAGGTTCGGCGATACGCGCGGCGGCCTTCTTGGGGCTCAGCCATTTGCGGCGTCTTTGGTCCATCTCAGGGTAATTGGCTGAGACGGTTTTGACCTTCATCGCATAGAGCATCGCCACGCAAGGCAGCTCCTTTTTTGGCTCCAACAGCTTGTGATACGAGAAAAGCCCGAGGCAGCGCTCATACACCTTGCCGCGCACGCCCGCCTCTTCCCAGGCTTCGATTTCGGCGCATTCGGAAGGGGTCTTGCCATCCATGGGCCAGCCCTTGGGCACGATCCAGCGTTTGGTGCCACGGCTGGTGACCAGCAGGATTTCGGGCTTGTCGCGGACCATGCGAAAGCACAACGTGGCAAATTGAGTGCGCACGTCTCTTTTATGTGCCGACATCAAATCAATCGGTTCTTGTTTACCCGTCAAAAGGGACATTCTGTCCATACCGCTCTTCGGACCACTTTAGCCTTCTTCTTTTGTGCAATATAAGATCAAAACCAATGAAAACACCAGTTTGAAATGAATTCTTCGCACCAAACCTCTTTTGATATGGTTAATCCACGCCCCCTTTGGGGGTGGGTGATGGGCTGTATGTTGGGTTTAGCGACCTGTCTTGGAGCGGAGGCCGCGCGCGCGGAGGCGCCGGTCGTGTTCGCGGCGGCGTCCTTGCGCGGGGCACTTGATGCGGCGGCAGAGGCCTATGGTGGGGCCGTGCTGTCTTATGGTGGCAGTGGGTCAATGGCGCGGCAGGTGGCGCAGGGTGCGCCCTCGGATTTGGTGATGCTCGCCTCGGAAGAGTGGATGGAGTGGCTTGTGACGCAGGGTGCTGTGCCGGAGGCGCGGGGGCTTTTGAGCAATTCTCTGGTGCTCATCGGGCCTGCGGGGGCTGCGGATATGCCGGAGATTTCGGCTGAAGCGGTGCTCGCGCGGCTAGATGGTGGGCGCCTCGCCATGGGGCAGTCGCAAAGCGTGCCTGCGGGGATTTACGCACGCGATTGGCTTGAGGGCGCGGGGCTCTGGGAGGCGCTCTCGCCACATCTGGCGGAGACTGAGAATGTGCGCGTGGCGCTTGCTTTTGTGGCCCGCGAGGAGGCGCCTTTGGGGATCGTCTATGCTACTGATGCATTGGCCGATCCGGGGGTGCGGGTGTTATACGAGGTGCCCGAGGATAGCCATGCGACGATTGTGTATCCGGCAACAGCTTTGACACCGGTGGGTGAGGATTTCTTGTCGTTTCTAGAGGGGCCTGAGGCGAAATTGATCTTTGAGACCTACGGGTTTGATCTCGTGGCGGAGGGGCCATGATGTTGGAACCTGCGGAGTGGGCGGCGCTCCTGCTCTCACTCAGAGTGTCGTTTGTCGCGGTGCTCGTAAGCCTTCCCTTAGCAGTCTATGTGGCATGGCTTTTGGCGCGCGGGCAGTTTCGAGGCCATGCATTGCTCAGCGCATTTGTGCATTTGCCGCTGGTGTTGCCGCCGGTCGTGACGGGGTATCTTCTCCTGCTGACCTTTGGGCGAAATGGTGCGATCGGAGGGATGCTGGAAAGCATTGGCATTGTCTTGGCTTTCCGCTGGACCGGGGCAGCGCTTGCGGCGGCTATTATGGGATTTCCATTGATGGTCAGGGCCATACGGCTATCAATTGAAGCGGTGGACCCAAAGCTGGAGGAGGCGGCAGCCACG
>CALGEH010000237.1 GCA_937881735.1 uncultured Shimia sp. | reverse complement strand
TCCAGAGGGTCCGCATACTGCGCGCGGAGCGATTGCGCGAGGGCGAAGCCTGCGACGACATCGGGCTCGTCATAATCCTCGACCAAAGTGTGATTGACCAAGATGGCACCGCCGGGAAGGCTGGCCGTGCTGGCCACACCGCCGCGCAGGATGGTGATCTGTCCGGCGCTGATCCCTGGCAGGCGCTCGGCCAATGTGGCGAGTGCGGCACGCCCTCCGGGCGCGCGGCAGGGGGGGCCGGTCACGACCGAGATCTGCTGCATCAGAGCGTCGCCGATGGCGGCGCGTTTGACGTCGGGCACTACGCGCAGCGCATGCTCACGCACAGCGCCGGGCAGCCAGAATACGGCCAGCGCGCCCGCCGCCGCAAGCGAGCCTGCCAGCATCACGAACCGAAGCCGTCCGGGATGGGGGCGGCGGCGCTCTACCGCAGTGCGTAATTGCTCAATCGCGTCGATCATCGCGCCCTCGGTGGCGGCGATCTCAAGCGTCTCGCCGGGATCGCCATCGGGGTAAAAGATCGCTGGACGGTGGCCGGGATTGGCGCGGCTGACCGCCGGGATGGACCAATGGGCGAGCGGGCGATCCTGCATATCTGTCAGCACGAGCGTCGCCTCACCGACTGAGATCACGACTTCGGTGCGCTGCTCATCCGGGCTCGCGCGCCATAGGCCGGTCGCCTCGAGGCGATCATAGTTTTTGAGTGCTGTCATCTGCCCATAGATTTGATTTGCGGCGTTTTTATACCGCCTGATTTACCTCAACGCGGAAAGCCTAGCACGGGGGCGGGGGCCGCTCAATCGCTGCTATCAAAGAGCTTTGGCAAGGGCGCGCAGTTCAAACTTTTGGATTTTGCCAGTGGAGGTTTTGGGCAGCTCTTGGAACACTATCTTTTTGGGCGTTTTGAAGCCTGCAAGCCGGGTGCGGACATGGGCGATGATCTCGGCCTCATCGCCCATCACGCCTTCTTTCAGCTCCACAAAGGCGCAGGGCACCTCGCCCCATTTTTCGTCAGGCTTGGCCACCACGGCGCATAGCAGGACGGATGGATGCGTCATCAAGGCGCCTTCCACCTCAATGGAGCTGATGTTTTCGCCGCCCGAGATGATGATATCCTTGGCGCGATCGCAGATCTGCAAATAGTGATCGGGGTGCTGAAGGGCGATATCGCCCGAGTGGAAATAACCACCGCGAAACGCCTCTTCGGTTGCTTGCGGATTTTTGAGGTAACCTTTCATCACGGTGTTGCCACGGATCATGATCTCGCCTTGGGAGGTCGCGTCCTTGGGGGTCTGGACCATTGTGTGGCCGTCCATCGCCGTGATGTCCTCGGCCATGGGCATCGGCATCCCGGTGCGCGCCTTGATCGCGTAACGCTCCTCTGCGGGTTTGTCATCCCATGTGCCGTGCCACGTGCATTCGGTGACATGGCCATAGGTCTCGGTCAGCCCGTAGACCTGCATCACGTTGAAGCCCAAGGGCTCTATCGCGGCCAGCGTGGCGGCGGGGGGCGGGGCGCCTGCGGTGAAGACCTCGACCGTGTGATCGAAATCGCGGCGATCCTCGGGCTTGGCATTGACGATGGTGTTGAGCACGATCGGTGCGCCGCCGAAATGCGTGGCCCCCTCATCGGCGATGGCGTCATAGATGGCCCGCGCGGTGATATCGCGGCAGCAGATCAGTGTGCCACCCAAGAGCGGCATCATCCACGTGTGGTTCCAGCCATTGCAATGAAAGAGCGGCACGATGGTGAGGTAGCGCGGGTGCCGCGCCATTTGCCAGCTGATCGCGGTGCCCATCGTCATCAAATACGCGCCGCGATGGTGGTAGACGACGCCTTTGGGGCGCCCCGTGGTGCCGGAGGTGTAGTTGAGCGCGAGGCTCTCCCATTCGTCCTCAGGCATGATCCACTGAAAATCCGGATCGCCGGAGCCCAGAAGATGCTCGTATTCCGCGTGCCGACCCGAACTGGCGTGGCCGGCCTGCAGGTCTTCCACCTCGATCAACAGCGGCGCAGGTCCTTTCATCTGGGCAATCGCACCCTCGGCGAGGCTGAGAAACTGGGCATCGACTAGCACAACCTTGGCGTCGCCATGCTCGAAAATAAAGGCAACTGTATCCATCTCCAGCCGGGTGTTGATCGTATTGAGCACGGCCCCGGCGGCGGGCACGCCGAAATGCGCTTCGGCCTGCGCAGGCACGTTGGGGATCAGGGTTGCGACCACATCGCCGGGGTTCACGCCCAGTTTGACGAGGCCCGAGGCAAGGCGTGTGCAGCGCTTGTAATACTCGGCATAGCTGCGGCGGATATCGCCGTAGACCACCGCCTCATACGCTGGATAGAGCAACGCCGCGCGGCGCAGGTGTGACAGAGGCGTCAGGGGGACAAAATTGGCTTGGCGTCTCTCCAGCCCTGTTTCGTCTTTCATCCAGCCCATGATGGCGCCCTCCATAAGGTGATTCTGTCTCGGTATAGCCGGGTGAGGATATGGGCTTTGTCGGTGTGTTCAATTGTTAATGCGTTTCGCGGGGTACACGGGTGCGTTAGGATTGCACGCATGATCCTGTCACCCGGCCGCAATTATATCTTCGTGCATATCCCCAAAACGGGGGGAACGGCGCTGAGCGTTGCGCTTGAGGGCCGGGCGCGGAAGGATGATATCTTGATCGGCGACACGCCCAAGGCGCGACAGCGGCGTGGGCGACTAAAGGGCGCGCAGGCGGCGGGGCGGATTTGGAAACATTCAAGCTTGGCTGATATCGACGGGCTGGTGAGCCGCGGTTTCGTCGATGGCGCGTTTCGTTTTGCCTTGGTGCGCAATCCGTGGGACCGGGTCGTGAGCTATTACCATTGGCTGCGGGATCAGAGCTTTGATCACCCGGCGGTGCATCTGGCACGGCGTGTGGCCTTTGCG